>DATFWO010000289.1:0-10865 GCA_035259205.1 Burkholderiales bacterium
AGCGAGGGCGGCATGGATATCGAGGAGGTAGCTGCAAACTCTCCGGAAAAGATCCACAAATTGACGATCGATCCGGGTCATGGTCTTGCGGACAAGGACGGGGAAGCCGTCGCACGCAACATCGGCCTTCCGCAGGACGCGGCGCCTCAGGCGCGCGACCTGCTGAAAGCAGTCTACCGTGCGTTCGACGAAACCGACGCGTCGCTCGTCGAAATCAATCCGCTGATACTGACCGGAGATGGGCGGGTTATCGCGCTGGACGCGAAGATGAATTTCGATGACAACGCGCTTTTCCGTCATCCCGAGATCCTCGCCATGCGCGACCTGGATGAGGAAGATCCGGCTGAAATCGAAGCCTCCAAATACGACCTCAATTACATTCAGCTCGACGGCAATATCGGCTGCCTGGTGAACGGGGCCGGGCTCGCCATGGCGACCATGGACATCATCAAGCTCTACGGCGGGGCGCCCGCGAACTTTCTCGATGTTGGTGGCGGCGCCTCGACCGAAAAGGTGACCGAAGCCTTCAAGATCATGCTGCGCAATCCGAAGTTGAAGGCGATACTGGTCAATATTTTTGGCGGCATCATGAAGTGCGACGTGATTGCCCAAGGCGTCGTGACCGCGGCGCGCGAAGTGAAGCTGAACGTACCGCTGGTGGTGCGGCTGGAAGGCACCAACGTGGATCTGGGAAAAAAGATCCTCGCCGAATCGGGCCTGCCCATAATCTCGGGCAATAACATGGCCGATGCGGCCGAAAAAGTCGTGGCGGGCGCCAAGCAGGGGAGATGAGGTAGGTGTGCCCTCACAGCCTGACCGCAGCGTTCGGGGTGAGCGGTCACTCACATCAATTTGATGGCGGCTCAATGAGATAGCCCATGTCCATTCTGATCGACAGGCATACGAAGGTGATCACACAAGGGATCACCGGCAAGACTGGGCAATTCCACACCAGGATGGGTAAGGACTACGCGAACGGAAAGTACTGCTACGCGGCCGGCGTGACGCCCAGGAAAGGCGGGCAGAGTTACGAGGCCATCCCCATTTTCGAGACCGTGAAAGAGGCGAAGCAGGCGACTGGTGCGACGGTTTCAGTCATTTATGTGCCGCCCCCCTATGCCGCGGCGGCCATCGACGAAGCGGTCGATGCCGGCCTCGACCTCGTGATCTGCATCACTGAAGGCATACCGGTGCGCGACATGATCCGCACGCGTTATAAGATGCAGGGCAAGAAAACGCTGCTGGTGGGCCCAAACTGTCCGGGGGTTATTACGCCGGACGAAATCAAGATAGGTATCATGCCGGGGCATATCCACAAGAGGGGGCCGGTCGGCGTGGTGTCCCGGTCCGGCACGTTGACCTACGAAGCGGTGGGGCAGTTGATGGAAGTGGGGCTCGGGCAATCGAGCTGCGTGGGAATCGGCGGGGACCCGGTGAACGGGCTGAAACACGTCGATGTCCTGAAGATGTTCAACGAGGACCCGCAAACGGAGGCGGTAGTGATGGTCGGCGAGATCGGCGGCACCGACGAGGAAGACGCGGCACGTTGGGCGAAGGCCAACATGAAGAAACCGATGGTCGGATTCATCGCCGGGTTGACCGCTCCGCCCGGTAAGCGCATGGGTCATGCGGGTGCGATCATTTCCGGCGGAAAGGGCACGGCTGCCGAGAAACTGGCGGTCATGGAGGAATGCGGGATCAAGGTGACCAGGAACCCCGCGGAGATGGGGAAGTTGATGAAGTCGGTGCTGAAATAGGGCGCTCGACAATCCGTTGCTGGAGCCGGCGCGACTCGGCTTTTCGATCGAGCTCCGGCAGGCGTGGTGTACACGTCCACAACGACATCCGTGCGACACCGACTGCCACCGATTGCCGCTCCGGAAGCGCTTCGCGCGCGCCAAAACACGCGAATTCGACCGCTTCCTGTCGATATCGCGATCGGTCCCCTTGACCGCAGTCAAGAATTCTCACGCAACCCCGCAAGTATAATGAGTTAATGGACAACCGGGCTTCCCACGAACCGCAGCCGCAGGGCAAACGCGCTCGCGTGCGCGCTACCCCTAAGGGACGCCAGGTCGATCCGAACGCGCACAAAGAGATCCAGTCTTTGCTGAAGGGCGCGCCGCGCCGGCGCGACCTTTTGATCGAGCACCTGCACAAAATCCAGGACCGCCACGGCTGCATCCCGGCAGCGCACGTCGTGGCACTCGCGCGCGAGATGGGCCTCGCCATGACCGAGGTTTACGAGGTGGCGACCTTCTACCACCATTTCGACGTAATGAAGGAAGGCGACACGCCGCCCCCGCCCCTGACCGTCCGCGTCTGCGAATCGCTCTCCTGCGAGCTCGCGGGGGCGTCCCGCTTGATACGGGAACTCGCGGCCTCCGCCGGTGCCGGCGTGCGCGTCATCCCTGCACCTTGTGTCGGCCGCTGCGAACAGGCGCCGGTGGCGGTGGTCGGCCAGAATCCCGTGGCCCAGGCGACGGTCGAAAAGGTCCAGCCGCTGATTGCTGCCGGGAAAACCCGCTGCCCGGTCGGCAAGTACATCACCTACGCGGAGTACCGCCGCAAGGGGGGTTACCGGATTGCCGCAGAGTGCCTCGCTGGAAAACGCGACGCGGAAGATCTCACCAAAACCATGGAGGATTCGGGCCTGCGCGGCCTGGGAGGCGCAGGCTTCCCCGCCGGTCGCAAATGGCGCGCGGTGAAGGCCGAGCCGGCGCCGCGGCTCATGGCGATCAACATTGACGAGGGCGAGGTGGGCACCTTCAAGGACCGCTATTACCTCGAGCGCGATCCTCACCGGTTCCTGGAGGGCGCAATCATTGCGGCGTGGGCCGTGCAGATCTCCGAGATCTACATCTACCTGCGAGATGAGTACGCCGGATGCCGGGAGATCCTCGAGCGCGAGCTCACGGCGCTGCGGACCGATCCGCCGTGCCCGCTGCCCCCGATATACCTCAGGCGCGGCGCGGGCGCATACATCTGCGGCGAGGAATCGGCGATGATCGAGTCGATCGAGGGCAAGCGCGGCATGCCGCGCTTGCGACCGCCCTACGTCGCGCAGGTCGGTCTGTTCGGCTATCCCACGCTCGAACACAACATGGAAACGCTGCACTGGGTGCGCGATATCCTCGAAAAAGGTGCGTCCTGGTTCGCGTCGCACGGCCGGCACGGACGCAAAGGGCTGCGTTCATTCTCGGTTTCGGGGCGGGTGCAAAAGCCGGGGGTCCATCTCGCCCCTGCCGGGATCACCGTGAAAGAGCTCATCGAAGAGTATTGCGGCGGCATGCTGCCCGGGCACGAGTTCTATGCTTATCTCCCGGGAGGCGCGTCGGGGGGCATACTTCCTGCGTCGATGGGCGATATTCCCCTCGACTTCGACACGCTCAACCAGTACGGCTGCTTTATCGGCTCGGCTGCGGTGATGATCCTTTCGGACCGGGACAAGGCGGCGGCGGCGGCACGGAACCTGATGAAGTTCTTTGCGGACGAATCCTGTGGACAGTGCACGCCGTGCCGCGTGGGAACCGCCAAGGCCCTGAAGCTGATGGAGGCTGCGCGGTGGGACCAGCCGCTGCTCGAGGAGCTGTCGGTCGCGATGGCCGACGCCTCGATCTGCGGCCTGGGACAGGCCGCACCGAATCCGATACGTTGCGTGGCGAAATATTTCCCGGATGAAATCAAGTGAAATTGTGGCCATAGCTTGCGGCTGCAAGCGGAGCGGGCAATGACAGCAATGACGAAGGAAGAGCTGGCTGCGATGCCGATCGAGTTCAAGCTCAACGGACGGGACGTGGTCGGCTATGCCAGCGAGACCCTCATACAGACCGCCAAGCGCCACGGCGTGGAGATCCCCCACCTCTGCTACAAGGAGGGCTTGCGGCCCGACGGCAACTGCCGCGCCTGCATGGTCGAGATCAAGGGCGAACGGGTGCTGGCGCCGTCTTGCTGTCGCAAGCCCGCCAAGGGAATGGAGGTCGTAACCGATAGCGCGCGCGCCGTGCACTCGCAGAAGATGGTGCTCGAGCTGTTGCTGTCCGACCTGCCGCAGGAACGCCACACCCTCGCCTCCGAACTGGACAAGTGGGCTGCCAAGCTCAAGGTCGGCAGCCCGCGGTTTGCGCCGCGGCATCAGCCCGCCGCCGATCTCTCGCACCACGGCATCGCAGTGAACCTCGATTCCTGCATCCAGTGCACGCGTTGCGTGCGCGCCTGCCGCGAAGAGCAGGTAAACGACGTCATCGGCTATGCTTTCCGCGGCGAGCATTCGAAGATCGTCTTCGACCTGGACGATCCCATGGGCGAGTCGACCTGCGTCGCCTGCGGCGAGTGCGTGCAGGCGTGTCCGACCGGAGCGCTGATGCCGGCATGTGGCGCCGGCATGATCCAGCCCGACAAGAAAGTGCATTCGGTGTGCCCGTATTGCGGCGTCGGCTGCCAGCTCACCTACGCGGTGAAAGGCGACAAGATCCTCTACGTCGAGGGGCGCGACGGCCCCTCCAACCACGGGCGCCTATGCGTGAAGGGCCGTTACGGCTTCGACTACGTGCACCACAAGCAGCGGCTCACGAAGCCGCTGATCCGCAAGCCGGGCGTGCCCAAGCAGGCGGAATTCACGATGGATCCCGCCAACCCGCTCGAATATTTCCGCGAGGCGAGCTGGGACGAGGCCCTCGATCTCGCGGCCGGCAAGCTGAAGGCGATCAGGGACCAGCACGGCAAGCAGGCGCTCGCCGGTTTCGGCTCGGCCAAGGGCACGAACGAAGAAGCGTATCTTTTCCAGAAGCTGGTGCGTGCCGGTTTCGGCTCGAATAATGTGGATCACTGCACGCGCCTGTGCCACGCTTCGAGCGTCGCTGCGCTGATGGAGGGCGTTGCATCGGGCGCGGTGTCCAACCAGGTGAACGACGTCGCGCGCGCCGAAGTGATCTTCCTGATCGGCGCGAATCCGGTCTCCAATCACCCGGTCGCGGCGACCTGGATCAAGAACGCGGCCAGAAATGGTGCGGCGCTCATCTACGCCGACCCGCGCCGCTCGGAGCTCTCGCGCCACGCGCGCTACATGCTGCAATTCAAGCCCGATACCGACGTGGCGCTGCTCAATGCGATGATGCATACGATCGTCCACGAAGGGCTGGTCAACGAGGACTTCATCAAGAGCCGCACCATCGGCTACGAAGAGCTGAAAAAGAATGTCGCGGGCTACAGCCCCGAAGCGATGGCGCCGGTTTGTGGGATTCCGGCCAAGACCATCAGGGAAGTGGCGCGGCTGTTCGCGAAGTCGAAGAGCTCCATGATCCTGTGGGGCATGGGCATCTCGCAGCACATCCACGGCACCGACAACGCTCGCTGCCTGATCGCGCTGTGCATGATCACCGGCCAGATCGGCCGACCCGGCACCGGACTGCACCCTCTGCGCGGGCAGAACAACGTGCAGGGGGCATCCGATTCGGGCCTGATACCGATGGTCTTCCCCGACTACCAGCGCGTCGACAATGCCGATGCGCGCGCGCGCTTCGAGAAGCTGTGGGGCGCGACGCTCGACCCGAAGCCCGGGCTGACCGTGGTGGAGATCGTGCACGCCATACTCGACGACAAGATCCGCGGCATGTACATCATGGGCGAGAACCCCGCGATGTCCGATCCCGACGCGCACCATGCGCGCGCGGCGTTCGCCAAGCTCGAGCACCTGGTGGTGCAGGAGATTTTCCTTACGGAGACATGCTATTACGCCGACGTCATACTTCCCGCGACGGCGTGGCCGGAAAAGGTGGGCACGGTCACCAACACCGACCGCATGGTGCAGCTCGGGCGCAAGGCCCTGGAGCCACCGGGCGATGCGAGGGAAGACCTGTGGATCATCCAGGAGATCGCGCGGCGCGTCGGGCTTGCGTGGAACTACCACGGTCCCGCGGACGTATTCAATGAAATGCGCAAGGGCATGAATTCGATCGCCGGCATTACCTGGGAGCGGCTCGAAGAAGAGAGTTGCGTGACCTATCCGTGCGAAAAGGAGGGCGATCCGGGAGAACCGGTGGTGTTCGTCGACCGGTTCCCCACGGCCACGGGACGCGCCAAGCTCGTGCCCGTGGACATCATCCCCGCGGCCGAGCGACCCGATCGCGAGTTCCCGTTCGTGCTCATTACCGGCCGCCAGCTCGAGCACTGGCATACCGGCGCGATCACGCGGCGCGCATCGGTGCTCGATGCAATCGAATCGGAACCGGTGGCTTCCCTGCATCCGCTCGACCTCGATGCGATCGGCGCGAAGCCCGGAGACGTGATCACCGTCGAATCGCGCCGCGGCATCATCTCGCTCTACGCGCGTGCGGACGACGGCACGCCGCGCGGGGCGGTGTTCATTCCCTTCTGCTTCTACGAGGCGGCGGCGAACCTGCTGACCAACCCGGTGCTCGATCCGTTCGGCAAGATACCGGAGTTCAAGTACTGCGCGGTGAAGGTGACACACGGCGGGGAGCTCACACCGCGTTCCAGCTACGGCGGCGGACAAACGCTCGCCCGGCGGCAGATCGCCTAGCGCCGATTGACCAACGAAGGAATGCCCCTCGTGGCCTGCCGGGCTCGTGCAAGGCCGCATAGAGCGTAGACGCGGAGAACATTGCAACAACTGCAGCGGGGCGGCGCTGTTGCTTCCCCCTAGACGCTCCGGCACACTGCGCCTTCGCGTAGCGGCGGTTCAATCCCTTAGAAGAGGAAAAACAGCATGCCCATGTCCGACATCGAAATCGCGCAGCAGGCGAAGATGCTGCGCGCGACCAAGGTCGCCGAAAAGCTCGGTATTCCCGAGGAGCATCTCATTCCGTACGGCCACTACAAGGCCAAGGTCGCGCTCGGCTACGTCGACAGCCTGAAGGGGAAGAAGGACGGGAAGCTGATACTCGTCACCGCAATCAGCCCCACGCCAGCCGGGGAAGGCAAGACCACCACCACAGTCGGCCTCGGGGACGCGCTCAACAAGATCGGCAAGAAGGCGATCATCTGCCTGCGCGAGCCCTCGCTCGGTCCCGTCTTCGGCATGAAAGGGGGCGCTGCCGGCGGCGGCTATGCCCAGGTCGTGCCGATGGAGGACATCAACCTGCACTTCACCGGCGACTTCAATGCGATCGGCCTCGCCAACAACCTGCTCGCAGCGGCGATCGACAACCACATCAGCCACGGCAACGAGCTGGGCATCGACGTGCGGCGCATCCAGTGGAAGCGCGTGATGGACATGAACGACCGCGCGCTGCGCGATATCGTCGTCTCGCTCGGCGGCACTGCGAACGGATACCCGCGCGAGGACGGCTTCGATATCGTGGTGGCGTCCGAAGTGATGGCGATCTTCTGCCTCTCGACCTCGCTGAAGGACCTGAAGGATCGTCTCGGGAACATCGTCGTCGGCTACACGCGCGACCAGAAGCCGGTGCGGGCGCGTGACCTCAAGGTGCACGGCGCAATGACGGTGCTGCTCAAGGACGCCCTGGCGCCCAATCTCGTGCAGACGCTCGAAAACAGCCCCGCATTCATCCACGGCGGTCCGTTTGCGAATATCGCGCACGGCTGCAACTCGGTCATCGCGACGCAGACGGCCCTGAAGCTCGCCGACTACGTCGTCACCGAGGCGGGCTTCGGCGCCGATCTCGGCGCGGAGAAATTCATCGACATCAAGTGTCGCAAGTCCGGGCTGAAGCCCGACGCGGTGGTCATCGTCGCGACCCTGCGGGCGCTCAAGTATCACGGCGGCGTCGACGTGAAAGAGGTCAACAAGGAAAACCTCGCGGCGCTGGAGAAGGGCATCGCGAACCTGGAGCGCCACGTGAACAACGTGCGCAATCACTACGGGCTGCCGTGCGTGGTGTCGATCAACCGCTTCAATTTCGACACTCCGGCGGAAGTAGAGCTGCTGCAGAAGAAGATGGCGCCGCACCAGGTGCCGGTCCTGCTCGCTACGCACTGGGCGGACGGCGGAGCTGGTGCCGCGGAAGTCGCGAAGACCGTGGTCGGCCTGATCGAGAAAGGCGGAAGCGGGTTCAAGTACGTTTACGACGACGCCCTGCCGCTGTGGGACAAGATGAAAGCGATCGCGACGAAGATCTACGGCGCGGGCGACATCACCGCCGATTCCAGGGTGCGCGCGCAGATCAAGAAGCTGCAGGACGACGGTTACGGGCACTACCCCGTATGCGTCGCCAAGACCCAATACTCGTTTTCCACGGACGCGGCCCTGCGCAACGCGCCGTCCGGCCACATGGTCAACGTGCGCGAGGTGCGGCTCGCCGCCGGCGCGGAATTCGTGGTCATGATCTGCGGCGACATCATGACGATGCCGGGACTGCCCAAGGTGCCGTCGGCGGAGAAGATCGACCTGACCGATGACGGAAAGGTCGTCGGCCTGTTCTGATCGCGTATAATCCCGGGCCGCCCGATCACGAGAAGGACGCAGCAGTCATGATGGAATTCCTGCAGGAAATTCAGACCGGCGTATTCTGGATCGGGCTCTGGCAGATCGTACTCGTGAACATCGTCCTCTCCGGGGACAACGCCGTCGTCATCGCGCTCGCCGCGCGCTCCTTGCCGGTCCATCAGCAGAAGAAGGCGATCATCTGGGGCGCGGGCGCAGCGGTGGTGATGAGGATCATTCTTACCATCATAGCGCTCGAAATGCTGAAGTGGCCGTGGCTGAAGATCATCGGCGCCGCGCTGCTCCTGTGGATAGCCGTCAAGCTGCTGGTGCCGGAAGACGACGACGGGGAGGGCGTCGAATCGAGCGACAACCTGTGGACGGCGATCAAGACCATCCTCATCGCGGACCTCGTGATGAGCCTCGACAACGTGATCGGAGTCGCCGCCGCCGCCAAGGGCAGCATCTCGCTGCTCATCATCGGGCTGGCGCTCTCGATTCCGCTGGTCGTGTTCGGCGCGACGATACTGATGAAGCTGATGCAGCGCTTCCCGGTCATCATCGTAATCGGCGCCGGGCTGCTCGGGTGGGTGGCGGGCGAGATGCTGGCAACCGATCCGGCGATCGTCGACTGGATCGGTGCTCACCTTTCCTGGCACCACGTCGAGGTGCCGATCTGGCCCGGCAAGTCCTTCGACTTCTCGTGGTTCCAGGTGGCCGGCGCAGCCTTCGTGGTCATCGTGGGTAAGTGGCTGGCGACGCGCAACGAGGAGAAGAGAAAGGGAATGGTGGACCTTGCCCCCGAAGACAATCGCACCAAGGCGCCGCACTAGAGCCGGCATGCGGGCAACTCGAGAGGATGCGCGATGGTGATACTGCTGCCAGTGGATGGTTCCGATGCCTCGAGCCGGACGGTCGACCACTTTCTCAGGCACCTGGAATGGTACAAGGGCGAGGTGGAAGTGCACCTCCTGAATGTCCAGCCGAACGTGGCGGGCGCCTTCCTCAGCCGTGACATGGTCGCGAAATTTCAGCAGGAGGAGGGGATGAAGGCATTGCGCCCGGTCATGAGCAAGCTGGATGCCGCTAAGGTCAAATACCAGCGCCACATTGGCGCTGGTGACCCCGCCGAAACGATTTCAGGTTATGCCAAGGAGCACGGCTGCGACCTTGTCTTCATGGGCACCCGCGGCATGGGCTCGGTGTCCAATCTCGTGCTGGGATCGGTCGCCATGAAGGTGATCCACCTGACACCCGTACCGGTGCTGCTGGTGAAGTAACCGGACACGTGACGTGCGGTATGGGCTGACCCGGAATAAATTGACCGCGGTCAATGTCTGATCATGGGGAGCCGCGGAAGATGGCGCATCCGCAGTCAGAGCAAGAGGCCTGCCAGGCCCTGTAACACTGCAGTCCAACCAGAATAGGAGGACGGAAATGAACACTCTACGTATCGCGGTCGGGGGCCCGATGCTGCTTGCCGCCGCGCTTGCCGGCTCTCCTGCAGCGGCGTGGGAGCCGACCAAACCGGTGGAATTCGTCGTACCGGCCGGTACCGGCGGAGGAGCCGACCAGATGGCGCGACTGGTGCAGGGGATCGTGTCCAAGCACAACCTCATGAAGCAGCCGTTGATCGTGGTCAACAAGTCGGGTGGCGCCGGCGCCGAGGGCTTCCTCGACGTCAAGAGCGCCAACAAGGACGCCCACAAGATCGTCATTACGCTCTCCAACCTGTTCACGACCCCGCTCGCGACCGGAGTTCCGTTCAACTGGAAGGACCTGACCCCGGTGTCCATGCTCGCTCTCGACCAGTTCGTGCTGTGGGTCAACGCCGACACCCCGTACAAGACCGCCAGGGACTATATCGAAGCGGTGAAGAAAGCCGGCCCGAGCAAGTTCAAGATGGGCGGCACCGGCTCCAAGCAGGAGGATCAGATACTCACCGTGGGCATGGAAAAGGCCACCGGCACCAAGTTCATTTACGTGCCGTTCAAGGGCGGCGGCGAGGTCGCGACCCAGCTCGTCGGCAAGCACATCGATTCCACGGTGAACAACCCGATCGAGGCGGTTGCGCAGTGGCGCGCCGGATCGCTGCGCCCGCTGTGCGTGTTCGATGACAACCGCATGCCCTACAAGAACAAGGTGACCGAAACCATGTCCTGGTACGATATCCCGACATGCAAGGAAGCCGGGGTGCCGACCGACTACGTGATGTTGCGCGGCATCTTCATGCCACCCGGCGTAGGACCGGACGTGGTCGCTTTCTACGTGGATCTGTTCAAGAAGGTGCGCGAAACGCCGGAATGGAAGAAATTCATGGAGGACGGCGCCTTCAACCAGACCTTCATGTCAGGAAAGGAATACGTGGACTGGGTAGCCAAGAACGAAACCCTGCACCGCCAGTTGATGCAGGACGCCGGCTTCCTCGCTACAGCAGGTAAATAAGCCCAGAAATGGCGGG
>DATFWO010000290.1:0-12879 GCA_035259205.1 Burkholderiales bacterium
GCTGAAGAGCACGGTCAACACGATGGTGGACCAGCTGAACGCGTTCGCCTCGGAAGTCTCGCGGATGGCGCGCGAGGTGGGCACGGAAGGCAAGCTCGGCGGCCAGGCGCAGGTGCTCGGCGTCGGCGGCACGTGGAAGGACCTGACCGACAACGTGAACGCGATGGCGGCGAACCTGACCGGCCAGGTGCGCAATATCGCCGAGGTCACGACGGCGGTCGCAAGGGGCGATCTCTCGAAGAAGATCACGGTGGACGCCAGGGGCGAGATCCTGGAGCTGAAGAGCACCGTCAACACGATGGTGGACCAGTTGAATGCGTTCGCCGGCGAGGTGTCGCGGCTGGCGCACGAGGTGGGAAACGAGGGCAGGCTGGGCGGGCAGGCGGAGGTAAAGGGTGTCGCCGGCGTCTGGAAAGGCCTCACGGACAACGTCAATTCGATGGCGGGGAACCTCACCCTTCAGGTCCGCAACATCGCGGAGGTCATTACCGCGGTCGCGAACGGAGACCTGTCGAAAAAGATGACGGTGGATGTGCGCGGCGAGAAGCTGGAGCTGAAGAACACGATCAACCGCATGGTGGACCAGTTGAATGCGTTTGCCGGCGAGGTGTCGCGGGTGGCGCGCGAAGTAGGCACGGAAGGCAAGCTCGGCGGACAGGCGCAGGTGCTCGGCGTCGGCGGTACGTGGAAAGACCTGACCGACAACGTGAACTTCATGGCGGCGAACCTGACGGGCCAGGTGCGCAACATCGCGGACGTGACGACGGCGGTCGCGAAGGGCGATCTCTCGAAGAAGATCGCGGTGGACGCCAAGGGCGAGATCCTGGAGTTGAAGAGCACCGTCAACACGATGGTGGATCAGTTGAACGCGTTCGCCTCGGAAGTCTCGCGCGTCGCGCGCGAGGTGGGCACGGACGGCAAGCTCGGCGGCCAGGCGCTGGTGCCGGGGGCGGCGGGGACCTGGAAGGATCTCACGGATAACGTGAATTTCATGGCGGCCAACCTCACCAATCAGGTGCGGGGTATTGCGCAAGTCGTGACAGCGGCGGCAAGAGGCGACCTGACCCGCAAGGTGGTGTTCGAGGCGAAGGGCGAGATTGCGGCGCTCGCCGATACGATCAACGGCATGATCGACACTCTGGCCACGTTCGGGGATCAGGTGACCAATGTGGCGCGCGAGGTGGGGATCGACGGCAAGCTCGGCGGCCAGGCCAAGGTGCCCGGCGCCGCGGGCCTGTGGCGGGATCTGACCGACAACGTGAACCAGCTCGCGGCCAACCTCACCAGCCAGGTCCGGGCCATCGCGGAAGTCGCGACTGCCGTGACCAAGGGCGATCTCACGCGGTCCGTCATGGTCGAGGCGCAGGGAGAGGTAGCGGCGCTGAAGGACAACATCAACGAGATGATCCGCAACTTGAAGGACACGACGCTCAAGAACACGGAGCAGGACTGGCTCAAGACCAATCTCGCGAAATTCAGCCGCATGCTGCAGGGCCAGCGCGATCTGTTTGCCGTGTCGCGACTGGTGCTTTCCGAGCTGGCGCCGCTCGTCCACGCGCAGCAGGGCGTGCTCTACATGCGCACTACGCGCGGTGCCGAGCCTTGTCTCGAGCTGCTGGCGAGCTACGCGCACAAGCCCAACAAGAATCTGCCGAGGATGCTGCGGATGGGCGAGGGGCTCGTAGGGCAATGCGCGTCCGAGAGAAAACGGATGTTGCTCACGGACCTCCCGCACGATTACGTGCGCGTCGGCTCCGTGCTAGGCTCCACCAGGCCCTTGAGCGTCATCGTGCTGCCGGTCGTTTTCGAAGGCCAGATGAAGGCGGTCATCGAGCTGGCGTCGATCAGGCAGTTCAGCGAAACGCACCTGTCGTTTCTGGATCAGTTGACCGAGGGCATCGGCATCGTGTTCAACACGATCGAGGCCAATATGCGAACCGAGGATCTGCTCAAGCAGTCGCAGTCTCTCACGACCGAGCTGCAGAGCCAGCAGGACGAATTGAAGCAGACCAACGACCGCCTGGAGCAGCAGGCGGAAAACCTGCAGCAATCCGAGATGTTGCTCAAGCAGCAGCAGGAAGAGCTGCAGCGCACCAACGCCGAGCTGCAGGAGAAGGCGCGGCTGCTGTCGGAGCAGATGGCGGAGGTGGAATACAAGAACTCCGAGGTCGAGCTGGCCAAGGCCGCGCTCGAGGAGAAAGCCGAGCAATTGGCCCTTTCCTCGCGCTACAAGTCGGAGTTTCTGGCCAACATGTCGCACGAGTTGCGCACGCCGCTGAACAGCCTGCTGATACTCGCCCGCATGCTGTCCGACAACGGCGAAAACAATCTCTCGTCCAAGCAGATCGAGTACGCGCGGACCATCCATGCCGCCGGCACCGACCTGCTCTCGCTCATCAACGACATCCTCGACCTCGCCAAGGTCGAGTCGGGAACGGTGACGCTCAACATCTCGACAGAGCATTTCTCGGAACTGCGCGACTACGTGGAGCGCTCGTTCCGCCAGGTGGTGCGCGACAAGGGACTGGAGTTTTCGATCGTCATCGATCGCAACGTGCCGCCGGCGATTCAGACCGACGCGAAACGGCTGCAACAGATACTGAAGAACCTGCTTTCCAATGCCTGCAAGTTCACCGAGCGCGGCGAGGTGACCTTGCGCATCGCGCTCGCGAAATCGGGCTGGACCGAGGGGCATACCCTCCTCGACGCTGCGGACAAGGTGGTGGCGTTTTCAGTGACGGACACCGGCGTCGGCATACCCGAGCACAAGCAGAAGATCATCTTCGAGGCTTTTCAGCAGGCGGACGGGACGACCAGCCGGCAGTACGGAGGAACCGGCCTGGGGCTGTCGATCAGCCGCGAGCTGACGCGCCTGCTGGGCGGCGAGATACGTGTCGTCAGCGTGCCCGGCGAAGGCAGCACCTTCACGCTCTACCTGCCGCTCGTCCATCAGTCGGCTGGCGACGATCGGGCGTCCGGCGCCTTGCGGAAGCTCCATCCTCCACTCCCGCCGGCAGGCGCCGACAGCAGGGATCCGGCGAAGAGGCCCCTGTCGTTGCGCGCGCAGCCGGCGGTAGCCGACGACCGGAATCACATTCGCGCCGGCGACCGCGTGGTGCTGATCATCGAGGACGATGCCCGCTTTTCCCCGACCTTGCTTGAGCTCGTGCAGGACAACGGCTTCAAGGGGGTCGTCGCCCCGGACGCCACCAGCGGCCTGGAGCTGGTCCGGGACTTCATGCCCGACGCGATCATGCTCGACCTCAAGCTGCCCGATATGGACGGCTGGGCGGTGCTCGATCTGCTCAAGCACGACCCCGCGACGCGACATATTCCGGTGAACGTGATCTCGGTGGACGCGGAGCTGCGCCGCTGCTTTCACATGGGCGCACTGGGAGCCGTGCAGAAGCCCGCGGCGAAAGAGGCTCTGCAGGAGGTTCTCGTCAGGACCCGCGACTTCATCGAGCGCGAAGTCAAGACCGTGCTCGTTGCGGCCGGCGACCACGCGCAACGGGAGAGCATCACCAGCGCGCTGCCGAGCGGAGTCGAGATCACCACGGTCGACTCCGGCAAGCGGGTGCTGGAGGCCCTGCGGCGGAACCGCATCGATTGCCTAGTGGTCGGGTCGGTGCTCGCGGACATGAGCGCCGTCGAGCTACTGAAAAAGTTCGCCCACACCGACCGGGCGGCCGAAGTGCCCATCGTGATGTACGGTGCGGATGGCGTGAGCCGGGGCGAGCAGGACCAGCTGCGCAGGCTCGCCGAACTCATCGTGCTCAAGCACGTCAGCACGCCCGAGGCGGTGCTCGAGGAATCGACGCTGTTCCTGCACCGGGCGGTCGAGCAGCTTCCTCAGCAGCAGCGCGGCGTTCTCTCCCAGCGGCAGATCGGGACCGCCGAGCTGAGCGGCAAGAAGGCGCTGATCGTGGATGACGACATCCGGAACATCTTTGCCCTGACCGGGGCGCTCGAGCAGCACGGGATATGCGCGATCAACGCCGAGACCGGGCAGGACGGGATCGAGATGCTCAAGGACAATCCCGACACCGATATCGTACTGATGGACATCATGATGCCCGAGCTCGACGGCTACGACACGATACGGATCATCCGCGGCCTGGAGCAGTACCGGAACCTTCCCATTATCGCGATTACCGCGAGGGCCATGAAGGGCGATCGGGAGAAGTGCATCGAGGCCGGCGCCTCCGACTACATCGCCAAGCCCATCAACATCGAGCAATTGATGTCGCTGATGCGGGTGTGGCTGACCCGCTAGCGCGACCGGGGACTAGAGACTAGAGACTGGGGACCGGATGCCGGGAAGGACGCTCCATGCAAACGAAGAGTTATTGCCACCAGTCTCTGATCCCTAGTCTCCAGTCGCGGGGTTAAGAGATGCCGCTCGACTCCCGGGCCAACATCCTCGTTGCGGACGACGAAGCGGGCGGTCGCCTGGCGTTGAGCGAAATGCTCGCCGGCCCGGACCGCAACATCGTGCCGGTGCATTCGGGAGCGGAGGCGCTGCGCCAGGTCCTGAAGCAGGATTTCGCGCTGATCCTGCTCGACATACGCATGCCGGGGATGGACGGCTTCGAAACCGCCGCGCTGATCCGGCGGCGCAGGCGTTCCCAGCATACCCCTATCATCTTCCTCACCGGCGCGTACGAGGATGCCAGATCCGTGGTGCGCGGCTACGAGGTGGGGGCCGTCGATTACATACTGAAGCCGGTCGAGCCGGAGGTTCTCAAGTCCAAAGTCGCGGTATTCGTCGAGCTCTACAACAAGAACGCCGAGCTCGCCACTCAAATCCTCAAGCGCAAGATCGCGGAGCGCGCGCTGTCGAAGGCGAACGAGGACCTCGAGATCAAGATACGCGAGCGCACCGAAAGCCTGATGGTTGCGAATGACCTGCTGCGCCGCGAGAACGCGATGCGCCGGGAGGCGGAGGACGCGTTGCGCGAGGCGAAGCGGGCCGCCGAAGCCGCCAACCTCGCCAAGTCGGAATTCCTGGCGAACATGAGCCACGAGATCCGCACGCCGATGAGCGCCATTATCGGCATGACCGAGCTCGCGCTGCAGACCGCGCTGACGCCCGAGCAGCACGAGTATGTGACCTTGGTCAAGACTTCCAGCGATTCGCTGCTGACTATCGTCAACGACATCCTCGACTTTTCCAAGATAGAGGCGGGCCGGCTGGAAGTCGAGACCATTCCCTTCTCATTGCGCGAGCAGGTGGGCGATACGATAAAGACGCTCACGCTGCAGGCGCAGCGGAAAGGGCTGGAGCTCGCGGGTGAAGTCGCTCCGGACGTGCCGGACGCCCTGGTGGGCGACCCGGTCAGGCTGCGACAGGTCATCATCAACCTCGTGGGCAATGCCATCAAGTTCACCGAGCAGGGCAGGGTGGCGCTGGCTGTTGCGCTGGAAACGGCGGCTGAAGGCGCGATCACGTGCCACTTCACGGTCAGCGATACGGGTATCGGTATTTCCGGCGAGCAGCAGGCGACGATCTTTGCGCCATTCCTGCAGGGCAACACTTCGACCACGCGCATCTATGGCGGCACGGGATTGGGCCTCGCCATTTCGGCGCGGCTGGTGAAGATGATGCAGGGCAGGATCTGGGTCGAGAGCGCCCTCGGCAAGGGCAGCGTGTTCCACGTGATTGCGCGCTTCCGCGTTCAGGCCGGCCTGCAGCGGGCGGCGGCGAGCGACGAGGTCGCGCGTCGGGTCCCGACGGCCTCGCGCAGCACCGGCGAAAAGCTGGCCATTCTGCTCGTGGAAGACAATGCTGCCAACCGCGTGCTCGGGCAGCGCGTGCTGGAAAAGCACGGCCACGACGTAGTGGCGGTGGAGAGCGGGGCGGCGGCGCTCGAGCTGCTCGACCTAAGGCGCTTCGACCTCGTGCTCATGGACGTGCAGATGCCGCGGATGGACGGCATCGAAACGACCGCGGCCATACGCCGGCGAGAGCGGGTGTCCGGCGATCACGTCCCGATCATAGCGCTGACCGCTCACGCGATGAACGGCGACTACGAGCGCTGCCTGCAGTCCGGCATGGACGGCTGCCTGATCAAGCCGGTGCGCCCGTCCTCGCTGCTCGAGGCCGTTGGGCGCGTCCACGCGGGCCCGGCGCTGCGCGGGACTCCGGCACCGCTGCGGCAAGAGCGCGAATCGGCGGTACTCGACGCGGACGCGCTGCTGGAGCGCGTCGATGGCGACCGGGAGTTGCTGGGCGAAATGACCCGATTGTTCCTGAGAGACTGCGGTGGCCTCTTGTCGCGCGCGCGCGAGGCGATCGGCAGCCATGACGCCGCGGGACTGGGCTTCGCGCTGCACGCGCTACGCGGAATGTTCTGCAATCTCTCGGCGATCTCGGCCCAGGAGGTCGCCTCGGCGCTGCAGAACCTCGACCTCGACGCAGAGCCCGCAAAGGCGCAGGAGCTCTACGCCGCGCTCGAGGGTGCGATCCATGCGCTCCAGATCCGGCTTGCGGGCGTCAATAGCGAGGTGGCGGCATGAGGGCTGGAAAAATGGACATCGTGGCCGGCGAGCGCCACAACAGGATACGGATCGACGTCGAGCCCGAGCTGCGTGACCTGGTGCCTGTGTATATCGCCAATCGCTTGAGAGATGTCGAGATGGTCCGCGCCGCCGTCGAGGGCGGCGACTTCGAGAGCGTAGGGCGCATCGCGCACAACATGCAGGGTTCGGGCGGCAGCTTCGGCTTCGATGACCTGACCGCGGTGGGGGTCGAGCTCGAACGCGCTGCGCAGGACAGAAATCGGTCGGAGATAGCGCGGCTGTTGCTCCGGCTGGAGGCTTATCTGTCCAGCATCGATCTGGTGGTCCCGGAGCCCGACAACGCCGCTGCGGGTGCAGGGCGGCTCGCGATGGATGCGACCGCCGCGGGCGTCCCGGTCGGCGAGCGGGAGCAGACGGACGCGGACGCCGAGATACTGCTGGTAGATGACCAGGAAATGAATGCGGTCATCATGCGACGCTACCTCGTCCGGGAGGGGTATGAGGTGCGATGGCTCCCGAGCGGGAGCGAAGCCCTGACCGCGCTCGAAGGCCGTCCCTTGCCATCGCTCATTCTGCTGGACGTGATCATGGCTGGAATGAACGGCTTCGAAGTCTGCCGCAGGATCAAGTCCAGTTCCGTGACGTGCGCCATACCGGTCATGCTGGTCACGAGCTTCGACCGGCGCAGCGAGATTCTTCAGGGCTGGGCGGCGGGCGCCGACGACGTCCTGTCGAAACCGGTCCGCCGTGATGAGCTCGTGAAGCGCGTTCGATGGTTGCTGCTGCACTCGCGCAAGGCCGGTCGTCAGGAAGCCGGCGGGCCTCCCTCGCGCGCGTGAGCGCGCACCCGCATCTTCATGATGACCGCATGGCCTGGCGCGATGCCTGAGCCCGGTCGCGTGCGGAACTCCGGGCCCCGCGGCGGGGTCGCAGGAGATGGCTGCCCCTGAAAGCCTACCGGCGCGAGCGCCGGTCGGTTTCCCGGTTGCGATTGGGGGTACGAAGGGATTCCCCCTTTTAAGAGCTTCCCCGGAGGTCGTGCGTGGACAGTCCGGTGCAGCACCGAAGCGTGGTTCGAAAAAAAGTCCTGCTCGTCGACGACGATACCGACCTGCTTGCGCTGCGAAGAATGCGGCTGCAGGCGGACGGCTACGAGGTCAGGGAGGTTACCGACGGGGCTTTTGCCATGGAGACCATGGCCGCCTTCCAGCCCGATCTCGTCATACTGGACCTGCTGCTGCCGAACGTATCGGGCGATACGCTGCTCACGAGAATACGCGAGATTCCCGCCTACGAATCGGTGCGGATCATAGTAAGCAGCGCAAAAAAGTTCGAGACCGATCAGAAGCTCTGCCTGCAGCTGGGGGCCGATGCCTATCTCGTCAAGCCGGTCGACCACGGCGTACTGGGGGCGACGATCCGCAAGTTGCTGAAGGAGGAGGTCACGGTCAGATTCTGGGGTACCCGGGGCAGCATTGCGCGCCCCGGCCGCGATACCCTCAAGTTCGGCGGTAACACGCCGTGCGTCACGGTCGAGCTGAATCGGGACCGCGTGTTCATATTCGATGCCGGCACGGGCATCGTCGATTACGGTCGGACCCTCTCCGCCGAGAGGCATTTCAAGTTCAATCTCTTCATCTCGCACCCGCACTGGGACCACATTCAGGGGCTGCCGTTCTTCCAGCCCCTGTACCGCCCGGGCAACGAGATGGTGATACACGGCACCTCGCACGGGAGGTTGAGCCTGCGCGAGGTGATCAGCGGGCAGATGAACAACCTTTATTTTCCGGTCACCATCAAGGAATACGCGTCGCGCGTCTATTTCAACGAGCTGCACGAGGGCGACAATGAGGTGGATCAGCTTCAGGTGAGCGCCATAGGGCTGAATCATCCGGGCACGACCCTGGGGTATCGCGTGACGAGCGAGATCGGAAAGACGGTGGCCTATATCACGGACAACGAGATCTTTCCGAACGGCGACGCGCACAATCGGTGCCGCCTGATCGAGTTCCTGAAGAACACCGACGTGCTCATTCATGATTCGACCTACTTCGATGAAGAGTATCCCTCGCACGTGGGCTGGGGGCACTCGGCGCTGACCGAGGTCCTCAAGCTTGCGGAAGAGGCGCAGGTGAAGAACCTGTGCCTGTTCCATCACGACCCCGGCCACGACGACGACGCGGTGGAACGCAAGGAGATGCTCGCGAAACTCTATTTCGAGGAACGCCTCTCCGACACCAGGTGCTCCGCCGCGAGGGAAGGCGCTGCGCTGGTCATCTGACCGCCCGACGGGCGGCGCTTAGTCCCGCGCCGGCCAAAAAAAAACCCGCAGGGGCTGGCGGCCCCTGCGGGCAAGTGTCGCCTTCCTCGGAGGGGGAGGGGGGATGAGGAAGACGATGGAGCTACCGAACGCTTTGCTAACCGCTCAGCCCGCTTCCAACTGAGCCACGGTTCGAAAACCGGTAATGGATCCGCTTGACGCAAGCCGCGTGCCATTACGGAAATCCATGTGCGATCAAGTATCTACGGTCGCGAGCGGGGTGGTGACCTGTCGCTGAAAAACGACGCCGGAGAGCACCGGCAACGCTAGGAACTTGATCGGCAAGAGTTCAGGCTGTCGCGCACGGACGACAGAAATGTCCCCTGGGGTTGGGGTGGCTTGCGCACACGCGAAGGAGCGGCCCTTGGTGCGCGGTATTTACGGGACAGCACACTAGATACCCATGTAGAGGCGGTGGATAAGCTCGTTGTTCGCCAGGTTCTCGCGTGTGGCGCCCTCGTACTCGATTCTGCCGTGGACGATGACGTAGCCGCGGTCGGCGATGCGTATCGCCTGGTTGAAGTTCTGCTCCGCCATGAGCACAGTGAGGCGCTGGTGCGCCTTGAGCTCGCGGATCTTGTCTATGGTGTGGATGACGAGAATGGGTGCGAGCCCCACCGACGGCTCGTCGATCAGCAGGATCCTCGGCGCCGTCATCAGCGCGCGCGCCAAAGTGAGCATCTGCTGTTCGCCGCCGCTCATGCTGCCGGCGAGCTGCCGGCGGCGCTGGGCGAGTATCGGGAAGGTCTCGAAGCAGAACGCGAGGTTGCGCGCGATGGCGCTGCGCGCAGTGCGCCGATAGGCGCCGAGCAGGAGATTCTCCTCGACGGTAAGCCGTGGAAACAGGCGCCGACCCTCCGGCACGAGCGCAATTCCAAGATCGACGATCTCCTCGGGCGCCTTGCCCGCCAGCTCGTGCTCGGTGCCGTCTATCGTTGCCCGGACGCGGCCCGAGCGCGCGGGCACTATGCCCATGATGCATTTCATGAGCGTGCTCTTGCCGTTGCCGTTGGTGCCCAGCAGCGCCACGGTCTCGCCATCGTTGACCGACAGCGAGATACGGTCGAGCACCTGCACGGACCCGTAGCCGGCGCAGAGGTTTTCGACTTTGATGCTGGCGGTCATCTTTCAAAAACGTGACGAGATGCGGGTGACGGGATACGGGTGACGAGATACGGGTGACAAGGTACTCACAGGGCCCAGGCAGGAATACAGAGCGTCACTCTCATTCGTCACCATTAATCGTCACCCGCAATCGTCACCTTTATTCACCCAGATAGGCCTTGATCACTTCCGCGTTGGCCACCACCGATTGCGGATCGCCGTCGGCGATTTTGCGCCCGGCAACGAGGACGGCGACGCGCTCCGAAAATTTCATGACCGCCCTCATGACGTGCTCGATCATGATAACGGCCACGCCCTGCTCCTTGAGGCCCGACAGCAAAACGAGGATCTCGTCCACTTCGGCGGCGGAAAGGCCCGCCATCGCTTCGTCCGAGATCAGCAGTTTGGGTTTGGCGGCTATGGCGCGTGCCAACTCGAGCTTTCTCATATCGACTTGCGTGAGGCCGCCGGACCGGGCATGCGCCTTCTCCATGAGGCCGACCTGCCTGAGTATATGCATCGCCTCCTCGGCGACGCGCGCCTTGGGAAGCTCTTCGTGGCTGCGCGCCGCGTAGAGCAGAGGGATGCACAGGTTCTCCAGCACCGACATGCTCGTGAATGGCTTGGGGATCTGGAAGCTGCGCGCAAGCCCCATGCGGGTGCGGCGATACGCGGGTTGCGAACAGATGTCCCGCCCCTCGAAATGAATCGCTCCGTCCTCGTTGCGCAACGCACCGCAAATGCAGTTCACCAGGGTGCTCTTGCCGGATCCGTTGGGACCGATCAACCCCAGCCGCTCGCCCGGGCGGACAACGAGGTCGACGCCGTCGAGCGCGGTGAAGCCGCCGAAGCGCTTCGTCACGCCTTTTACTTCCAGCAGCGTATCGCTCATAACCTGCCCGAGCTCGAGAACGAGGGTGACGAACAATGGTGACGAATAATGGTGACGAATAATAGTGACGAAAGGCAGCACCCGCCGCTGCGCAACGTTGGTCCTGTCACCCGTATCTCGTCACCCATATCTCGTCACCTGTATCTCGTCACCGGGTCCTGCGCTGGCGCCACGCCTCGACCCACCCCATGATCCCGTTCGGGGCGAGAGTGACGAACAACACCAGCAGCAGCCCGACGATGAGCAGGTTCCAGGCCGAAGAAATCGTCACCTGCACCAGCTGCTGCAACGTGCCGAGGAGCACCGCGCCAATGAGAGGACCCGGCCAGCTCATCATGCCGCCGATGAGAGGCATCGCGATGCTGTTCACCCCGTAGGAAAGGCTGAACGCCGAGGTCGGCTCGATGTAGGAGAGATAGTAGGGGAAGGTCGTCCCGGCCATGCCCATCAGCGCCCCGCTCACTGCAGCCGAGAAAATCTTCAAACGCAGCGTCGGCACGCCGGCGGATTCCGCGGCCAGCTCGTCGTCCCGGATCGCGGCGAGGCCCCGTCCTATAGTGGAGGTCTCGATCGCGCGCGCGACGACCAGGGCGGCTGCCGCCATCAATACCTCGATCGCGAACAACAGGTGGATGTAGCGGGACAGGCCAAAAGGGACCTCGGAGGGCTGGAGCACATAGGCGCCGCGCGCGCCGCCCACGTAATCCCAGTTCACCACGAACGTGAACAGCACCACCGCGAGCGCGAGCGATGCGATCGCGAAAAATACCCCCCGCAGGCGCAGCGTGAGGTAGCCGAGCCCGAGGCCCGCCAGGCCGGCGACGGCGGTCCCCGCCGGTATCGTGAATGCGAGTGGGAGCTTGAACGCGTAGTAGAGCGCCACCGTGGTGTAGGCGCCGATCGCGAAAAACGCCGCCGAGCCGAAGTTCACGTAGCCGGTATAGCCGCCCAGGATGTTCCAGGCGGTGGCGAGGATCACGTAGAGCAGGACCGTATACGCCGCGGAGAAGAAGAATTCGTTGGGGATCAACTGGCAGAGCGCCGCAATCGCCAGCGCGACCACGAACGCGATTGCGGCGAATGCGCGATTGCTCATCGCTCACCTTCCCAGCAGACCTGCGGGCCTGAGCGCGAGCGTGAGCAGCAGTATCCCGAAGGAGACCGCGGGTGCCCACGACGGCCCGAAATAGGTCGCGGTGAACGACTCGGCGAGACCCAGCACGAAGGCGCCGAGGAGCGTGCCCCAGATCGAGCCCATGCCGCCCAGCACGCAGACTGCGAACACCAGGCCGATATACTCACGCCCGACCGACGGTTCCAGTGGCTGAATCACGATCAGCAAGGCACCCGCCACCCCGGCGGTGCCGATGGAGAGCGCGAATGCCAGTTCCTTGATCCTGACCGGGTCGACACCCATCAGCCGCAGCGCGAGCTGGTCCTGGGCGACGGCGAGCACCGCGCGCCCAAAAAACGTGCGCGTGAGAAACAGCTGGAGACTGATCACCATGATCAGCGAGACGACGAACGGCACCACCAGTCGTAGCGGGAAATCGATCATGCCCAGCCGCCAGATCGTGTCCGTGTAGACGCCGCTCACCGTGCGGTAGTCCACGCCGAAGGCTAGAACCAACGCAACCTCGGTGATGAACAGGATGCCGAAGAAGAAAGCGAGTCCTCTCAGGGATTCCTGGCCGCGCTTCTCGAAGCACAGGTAATAGACGCGGTAGAGGACCCTGCCGAGCAGGAAGAACAGCGGCGACAGGACGAGCGCGACCAAGATCGGGTCGAAGCCGTACCGGCTGTTGACGATATAGGAGATATAGGAGCCGAGAATGATGAAGCCCGGATGGGCGATGTTCACCACGTCGAGCATGCCGAACGAGATCGAGATGCCGACGCTCATCGCCGCGTAGAGCCCGCCGAGGAGCAACCCGGCGACGATGGCGTTCAACAGCAACGCCGGCGAGATTTCCATGGCTGAAACGAAACCGGCGGGTTGCCCCGCCGGTCTGGTCGATTCCTATTTCTTGTTTTCGTGGTA
>DATFWO010000291.1:0-14546 GCA_035259205.1 Burkholderiales bacterium
TCGCGCGGCGCGCCTTCTACGATGATGCTCCCGCGGTCCAGGATCGCGACGCGATGACACAGCCGCTCTGCCTCGTCCATGAAGTGCGTAGTGAGGAAAATAGTCTTGCCTTGATTGAGCAGCTGCCTCAGCCGCTCCCAAATCACATGCCGGGCCTGTGGATCGAGACCTGTGGTGGGCTCGTCCATGAAAATGAGATCGGGGTCGTTGACGAGGGAACGCGCGAGCGTGAGACGCCGCTTCATTCCGCCGGACAGCGTCTGGATGCGCGATCCCGCGCGCGCCTCGAGGCCGGCGAAGGCTATCAGCGCCGGAATGCGGCTGCGTATCGCGGCGTCGGACATTCCGAAATAGCGGCCGTACACCAGCAGATTTTCCTCAACTGTGAAGTCCGGATCGAGATTGTCGGCCTGCGGCACGACTCCGATGCGGCGCCGGGCCTCCAGCGCCCGCTCCGGCACCGGGAACGAGAGCACCTCGATCGTTCCGCCGTCAGGATCGATCAAGCCCAGGCACAAACGCAGTGTCGTGGTCTTCCCGGCGCCGTTCGGGCCGAGCAATCCAAAGCATTCTCCGGCTCTGAGGTCGAGGTCTATGCCAGCCACGACGTCGTGACCGGCATAGCGCTTTCGCAAACCCGCGGTGCGTAGATGAACGACCGGCTCGGAAACCATCGAAGACGGGGCGCCGCTTATGTTTTCGGCGCTTCGCGCTGAAAATACCGCGCCACGATGTCGGACAGCACGTTGAGCCGACCATGGAAAAAATGCTCGCCGCCCGGCACCACCACCACCGGCAGACTCTGTGGCCGGGCCCAGTCGAACACCGCAGCCAGCGGCACGACGTCGTCGCGCTCGCCGTGTATCACCAGCGTGTCGGCGGCTACGGATTCGGCCGGAAAGCGGTTCACCGCGGGCCCCACCAGCACCAGGCGTTCGGGCTTCAGTCGCTTCGCAACCCGCGTCTGCACGAAGCTTCCGAACGAAAAGCCGGCCAGCACCAGCGGCAGCTCACCATAGCCCTGCCTGAGATGCGCAGCGACCGCCAGCAGATCGTCGGTTTCTCCGAGGCCGGAGTCGAACACGCCGGCGGACGCGCCGACGCCACGGAAATTGGGCCGTGCAGCGACGTAGCCGAGCGCAAAGAAAACCTTGGCGAGCGTCGTCACGACCTTGTTGTCCTTGGTGCCGCCCTGCACCGGATTGGGATGCGCGATGAGGGCGATGCCGCGCCGGTCGCCGCCGGGGTCGTTCACGTCGGTCTCAATTTTCCCCGCCGGACCGTCTATCATCAGTCGCCGCAGTGACGAAGCGGGTGGCGGGCGGACGTCCACGGAAGGCATGCGACTGGCAGGACGTGGCTGATACTGCGTGACTGATGGAACGTGACTGGCAGGGCGTGACTGGAAAAGCGCAAGGTTACGGCACGTCAATGGTGCGGCGCCTCACGCCGCATCAGTCACGAAGGACCAGTCACGAGTCACCAGTCACTGTGGCTCGAGAAGGAGCCGCTCGACGACGCGGCCGTTGACCAGATGCTCGTCCACGATCTCGTCGATATCCTCCTGATCCACGTAGGTGTACCACACCGCCTCGGGATAGACGACGATTACGGGGCCCTGCTCGCAGCGGTCGAGACAGCCGGCCTGGTTGATTCGTACCTTGCCAGGGCCGGAGAGCTTGAGGCTCTTCACGCGGTCTTTGGCGTAGTCGCGCATCGCATGCGCTCCCTGATTATTGCAGCACTGCTTGCCTTCCTGGCGCTGGTTGCAGCAGAAAAACACGTGTCGTTCGTAATAATTCATGACTTCCTGTCTGACGTCGAATGGAGCGGCGGCTCGGATTGAGCCGGAAATGAACCGGGGTGCGTGCCGCCAATTATAAATGATGACGGCAAATCCTGCGATGCCGGACCCCCGGCAACCATGTCGAACGTCTCATGTCCTTCTGCGTTCGAACAATGCGCTGAGGAGGTACGCAACGGCGAGCAACGGCCACAACTCGGAGAGCGCGCGCGCGAACGCCGAAAAGCTCAAGTAGTGGCTCGCGCCGCCGGCGATGAATTGGCGAGGGATACTCTGGTAAGGATTGTCCGGAGCGAGATTGATCGCAACGGTGGCGGCAAGTATGCAGAGCGCCGCCAGGGCGAGTTGAACACGCCGCGGCACCGACACCAGCGCATAGAGCGCGAGCCAGCCAGCGAGCAGACCGAACGAAATCCCGGGTGTGAGCCAAACGAACGGGTGCGCCGCCTTGCCGAGCGCGGCGGCGACGGTCTTGAGCACGAGTCCGGCGCCTGCTACCACCGCCGTTATCAGCATCGGCCGCGCTCCGGGCCGCATCAGCGCTGCCACGGTGAGCCCGAGACCGACGAGGTTGAGGAATACGACTATCGCTTCGGTCGCAAGGACGAGTTGCGGCGAGTGAACGGCGTAGACCGGCAAGTCGAACATGGCGCGCATTGCGCCGGTGCCGAACAGCTGCGTGGTGGGATTCAGCTGGGTAGGTATCCACAGACACGTGATCACAAAGCCGACGTCGGCGAGCATGCCTTCCTTGAACAGGCGGTGACGCCATGCATGCAGCCCCTTGCCGAAGGGGCGCGAAGGCGCGAACAGCGGGGCGGCCATCGCACCGATCAGCGCACCCAGGCCATTGGTGAGAAGATCGACATTGGAGGCGATGCGGGAGGGCAGGAACATCTGCACGGCTTCCATCGAGAGGCTGACCCCAGCCGCGAAAAACGCCGCCGCGAGCGCACCGAGCGCAGCGCCGTAGCGCGCTCCGCACCCGATCGAGAGCAGAAATCCCAGGGGGACGTAGGCTGCAATGTTCACGAGGATGTCCTCCAGCGTGATATAGCGCGGCCACGGCGCGGTGAGGAACCGCAGGATCTCGTCCGGCGGCATGCGCCAGCCGCGGAAGGGCTGCACGCTGGCGTAGACGACGACCAGAAGATAAGCTACGGCGAGTATCCAGGCGAGCCGCACGCTGTGAGCGGAAAATCCGCCGCGGCGGGCGTCGGCCTGCGCTTCCTGCTCACGGGTCGGCCGGTTCATGGCGCCGCCGGAGGAAAATCGAAGCGTCATCCGTGAACCCGCTGGCGCTGACAGACGCGCATCTCGAAGCGCGCCCGGCTGCGCACGCTGAGTTCGAATGTGCCTGTGAATAGGCCGGGTCTATGTGGACACCTTATGCAATTCTATGACATCTTCAATGGCGACGCCGACGGCCTTTGCGCGCTGCAGCAGCTGCGGCTCGAGGAGCCGCGCTCCAGTGTCCTCGTCACCGGCGTCAAGCGCGACATTCAACTCCTTGCGAGAGTGCACGCCGAGGCGGGCGACGAGCTGACGGTACTCGACATCGCGCTTTCCCGCAACGCGGAAGACCTCGCCCGGCTGCTGGCGAGCGGCGTGCGCTGCCGCTATTTCGACCATCACGCGGCCGGAACGATACCGCGGCATCCCAACCTCAGCACTTTCATCGACGCCTCCCCGGACGTCTGCACGAGCCTGCTCGTCGACCGCTACCTCAGCGGGCGCCAGCGGTTGTGGGCCGTCGTGGCGGCGTTCGGTGACAATCTGGCGGAACCGGCATTGCGTGCCGCGGCCTCACTTGAGCTCGAGGAGGGCGACGTGCTGCGCCTGCGGGAACTGGGCGAGGCGATCAACTACAACGCCTACGGCGAGACGACCGGCGATCTCAACTACCACCCGGCAGATCTGTTCGAAACGATGAGGCAGTTTCGCGACCCGCGGGAATTCATCGACAGCGAGCCGATCTTCGACGTATTGCGCGCCGCCTGCCTCGATGATCTCGACCGCGCTCTGCGCATCCGGCCCGAGATCGCGACTGACCGCTACACGATCGTCGTCCTTCCGGACGCCGCCTGGAGCAGGCGGGTCCACGGTATCTTCGGCAACCGTCTCGCGACAAGGAACCCGGAGCGCGCGCACGCCGTGCTGGTGGCGAAACCGGGCGGCTATCTGGTCAGCGTGCGCGCTCCCGTCGCGCGGCCGCAGGGAGCGGATGCTCTGTGCGCCAGATTCGACACCGGAGGCGGAAGAGCCGGAGCGGCGGGCATCAGCTTCCTGCCCGAGTCGGAGTTGAAGACTTTTTTCGCCGAATTCGAGCAGCGGTTCTCTGCCTGAGCATCCGGCCGGCTCGCGCGCTCACTTCAAAGCGTCGAGGGCAGCCCTCGTCTCATTATTGCTCGGACGCTGCGTATGGTCCCTGTCGATCCGCATCCAGGCTATGCGCCCGGACTTGTCGATGACGACCGTCGTCGGCCAGGGTATGCCTTCCTGCCTGAGCTTCAGATAACGCGGATCCTGCAGGCCGTAGGCGTCGATCACCTTGTGCTGCGGATCGGCAAGCAGCGGGAACGCGATCGTTCCACGCCCGTCTCTGGCGATCTTCTCCATGAAGCCCTTGCTCTGTTCGTGGGTGTCCACGCTGATGCCCCACAGCGCGGTCTGCTCGCCCGGCTTGAGAAGGGATCTCAACTCGGCAAACTGCCGAGTGCAGTGCGGTCACCAGTAGCCGCGGTAGAACACCAGCACTACCGGTCGCTTGCCGCGCTCGGCGGAAAGGGCGTGGCTCCGGCCCTCCTGGTCTTCGAGCGTGAATTCGGGAGCGATCTCGCCCGTGCCAACCGGCGCGCTGCGCTTCTCGCCGGTAGCGGCTGGCTGGTCGGCCGCTGCCACGGCCATCGGCGCGACAGCGCACACAGCAAGCACGAGCCCGAGGACAATTTTCGTGATCATGGTGAACTCGGCGATTTTACTAGATGTTGGAGGATTGCGGCCTTTAACCGGGCCGCGCGCCCGTCGCGAGCGCTTCGCGCCGTACGATGCGTAACACGTTCATCTCGATGATCACCAGGGCGGCCAGCCACAATAATGCGTCGTAAGCGTCGAACCATTCACCCTGCCAGATCCAGGCCAGGACCAGCATGCCCAGCCCGGCGTAGAACACCGTCGCTGCGGCCGTGAACCCGACCCGGTGCCGGGACGCTGCCCGCGTATAGCGCACCTGGAACTCCAGCAGCACCACGATTGCGATCCAGAGCCCGCTGTTGGCGGCATCGAGCCATTCCTTCTCCCGTGCGTAGCCGATCGCAGCCGCGACGACGGCGGCGGCGGCGGCGAACCGCGCACTGCGAATGGCAACCGCAGCCCAGCCCTGCCCAATTCGCTCTCCGAAATCTGTTTCGAGCTCGAATAGGACGAGCAGAGTGAGCCAGGCGGCCGAGTCGAGTGTTTCACTTATCGTGCCCGACGCGACATAGATCGCGGTGTTGCAGGCGAGGAGCGCGAACACTGCGCCCTTCATCCACAGGTGACGCGGCGCGGCCGGGGGCATCAAGAGGCGCCGTTGCGCGCTTTCCCTGCTAGGCGATCTCGGGTTTCGCGCCAATGCCGCCATACCACTGCGGCAGCAGCGATCCCAGTGCCATCCCGATGATCGCTGCGGCGAGCCCGGCGAGCTGCGGCGGTATCGTTCCATCCGCGGCGAGCACTTCCATCAGGATCCAGCTTCCGATCCCGAAGGCGACGGAAAGGATCGCACCCTGGGCCGTCGCGCGGCTCCACAATATGCCGGCGGCGAGCGGCACGAAGGCGCCGACGAGCGTCACCTTGTAGGCGTTCTGCACCATCTCGTACATCGTGCTCCTGGAATTGAGCGCGAAGAGCAGCGCCGCCATCGAGAACAGCACCAGCACCGTGCGCAACGTCACCAGGAACTGGCGATCGTTCATCCGCGGCCAGAACGGCCGGAGCGCATTCTCGGTGAACAACGCGGTCGGTGCGAGCAGCGCCCCGCTCGCCGTTGAGAGGATCGCCGAAAGCAGTGCGCCGAAGAACATGACCTGCGCCCACAGCGGGGTGCGGTTGAGGATCAACTCGGGAAGTATCCGTTGCACTTCCCTCGGATCGCCGGAGTTGAAGAGCGCCGCTTGCGACGGATCGATGAGCAGCGCCGAGTAGGCGATGAAAATCGGCACGAATGCAAAGCAGAAGTAAACGACCCCTCCGGTGAGGGTGCCTCGGACGGCCGTGCCCTCGTCCTTGGCTGACGTCACGCGCTGGAACACGTCCTGCTGCGGTATGGATCCCAGAGCGAGCGTCGTCCACGCCGTCAGGAAGGCCAGCCATTCCTTGGTGCCACCCTTGGGCCAGAACTCGAACTTGCCGGCTTCCGCCGCCGCTGTGACGACCTTGCCCGCGCCGCCGGCCATGTCGCCCACCAGCCCGGCGATGGCGGCGAGGCCCACGATGATCATCACCGACTGGAAGAGGTCGGTCAGCGCAACCGACCACATGCCGCCCCAGATCGTGTACACGAGGACCACTACGGTACCGAGCAAAATGCCGTGATTGAGCGAGATCGCCCCCTGCGACAGCACCGAGAACGCGAGACCGAGTGCGGTCAACTGGGCGGAAGTCCAGCCCAGGTACGAAGCAGTGATTGCGAGACTCGTGGCGATCTCGATCGGCTTGCCGTAGCGCTTGCGGTAGAAATCACCGATCGTAAGCAGATCCATGCGATAGAAGGTGCGCGCGAAGAACAGCGCGACGAACACCAGGCAGAACGAGGAGCCGAAGGGATCCGCGATGATGCCGCCGAGTCCGTCCTTGGCGAAGGTGGCCGAGACCGAGAGCACCGTCTCCGCGCCGAACCACGTTGCGAATACCGTGGCCGCGTTGATGTACAGGGGCAGACTCCGCCCGGCGACCACATAGTCCTTCGAATTGTGCACCCGCCGCGCCGCCCAGAGGCCGATCGCGATCGAGACCACGAGATAGAGCACCACGAACGAAAGGAGCATAGTGGAAGGTGCCCGTGCGCAGGCAGGCGCACATTATGACGGAATTTTCGGCGAGGTCGCTGACGTTCCGATAGAACTCGCCCCGACGTCCCAGCGCTCGTGCACCGCGCGCAGCGCGTATACCGCCCGCGAAGCCGCGATGACCCGTTTTCGCCCGCCCTGAAGGGTGATTTGCCCCGCCCGTGCGCGGCAATTCACCCATCCCAAGAGCGGGCTCGCCAACGCAGCAATCCTTGATCCAGATCAAAGATCGCGCAGCACAGCGGCGCAAGATGCGTTCCGGCACCGTATCGAGCTGCGTTGCCGCGCGGGGTTTGCGCGTGGCGGCGATTGCAGGCCGAGATGACCATGGCACAAGCTCGCCCATTCAACCTGACGCGCTGGTTTTCCCTCTTGAGCTTCGTGTGCGTTGCTTCGATCAGCGCCGCGTCGGCGCTGCTGTTGTCGAATTTCCTCACCGACAGGATGCTGCACCGGGACGCCGTAGTGACCATGGAGTTTGTCCAGGCCATGGTCGCCTCGGACAGCGCTGCGGCGTATTTCCTGGCAGGCGGATCGAGCGGCGCGCCCAGGGATCTCGAAGAAACATTCAAGGACCTCGCGCAGATGCCGGATGTGCTGCGCGCGAACGTTTTTGCGCGGAGCCGGACTATCGTCTGGTCGAGCGACCCGAGTCTCGTCGGCAAGAAATTCGACATCAATCCGGAACTGGACGAGGCGCTGGCCGCGGAGCTGGTCGTCAACAGCGGGCCCGTCCGCAAGGAGGAGCATGTCGCTGCGGTGCGCCAGTTTTCCGGGAAGGGCGCGCAATATTTCGTCGAGACCTACGTGCCTCTCTGGGACCGCGAACGCAGGAACGTGATCGGCGTGGTCGAGCTCTATCGCACGCCTGATGCGTTGTTCGAAGCGATTCATTCCGGCAGCAGGCTCATATGGTTCGGAGCGGTCGTCGGCGCCCTGTTTCTCTATGGCGTGCTGTTCTCGATCGTGCGGCGCGCGCATAACATCATGCGCGAGCAGGCGCGCCGGCTGGCGGAGTCCGAATCCCTTGCCGCCATCGGCGAGATGGCTTCCGCCGTGGCCCACGCCATTCGCAACCCGCTGGCGGTGATCAGGTCCTCGGCGGAGCTCGTGGCCGATACCCCGGAGTGCCCCGGCCGCGACTCCGCGCAGGACATTGTCTTCGAAGTCGATCAGGTCGAGCGGACGGTGCGCGAGTTGCTGACCTATTCCAGGCCACCGAGCGAGAAGACCGAAACGATCGAGCTCAATCCGATCATCCAGAAGAGCCTGCGCAGCTTCGGGCGCGAAATGGACAGACGCCGCGTCGAGATCCGGACCCGGCTGGAGGACCCCTTGCCGGCCGTGAGAGGTGATTCCGTCCTGATCGGTCAGGTATTGAACAGCCTCATTGCAAACGCGCTCGATGCGATGTCGGCTCCGGGACGGCTCACGGTCGAAAGCTCGCTCGCCGGCGACCGCCGGCACATCAGGGTGAGCATCAGCGATACCGGCTCCGGCATCGCCGCGCAAGAGCTCGCCAATATTTTCAAGCCGTTCCATACCACCAAGCCCAAGGGGCTTGGGCTCGGACTGCCTCTGGCGCGGCGGATACTCGAGCGTCACGGCGGCACGCTCGACGTAGCGAGCGCCGTCGGCTCCGGAACGACGGTCACGCTGCAGCTGATCGCAACCAACTGAGAGGGCACCATGGCGACAGCCGTGCTGATCATCGAGGACGAGGCCATCCTCGCCAAGAACATGGCGACGTATCTCGGGCGTCACGGCTTCGAGGCACGCCGTGTCGGGAGCGGCGAAGCGGGCCTCGCCGAGCTCGATTCGTACAAACCCGACATCGTTCTGCTCGACTACCACCTGCCGGGCATGAGCGGCCTCGAAGCGCTTGCCCGCATCCGCCAGTGCGACGAGCAGATCAAGGTGATCATGATCACGGGTCAGGGCAGCGTGCAGACCGCCGTGGATGCCATGAAGGCCGGCGCTTACGACTATCTGACGAAACCGGTGGCGTTGAGCGAGCTCAAGCTGCTCCTCGAGCGGGCGGCCGGTCAGGAGCGGACGGAACGGGCCATCTCCTACTATCAGAGGCGCGAAGCGCAGGAGAACGGCCTCGCGCGCCTGATCGGGGCTTCCCCGCCCATGCAGGCGTTGCGCGCCACCGTCGGTCAGCTCCTGGAGGCCGAGCACAAGCTCGAGGACGGCGGTGCGCCGGCCGTGCTCATCATCGGCGAGACGGGTACCGGAAAGGAGCTCGTGGCCCGCGCGGTGCACTTCGACGGCCGCCGCCGCGCCCAACCGTTCATCGAGATCAACTGCGCTTCGATTCCCGCGCAGTTACTGGAGGCGGAGCTCTTCGGCTACGAGCGTGGAGCTTTCACGGACGCCCGCTCGCGCAAGCTCGGATTGGCGGAGGCGGCCGATGGCGGAACCCTGTTTCTCGACGAGGTCGGCGATGCGGATCTCGCCGTCCAGGCGAAGCTGCTCAAGCTGCTCGAGGAAAAGTCGGTCAGGCGTCTCGGCAGCGTGCGTGATCTAAAAGTCGACGTCCGCATCGTCGCCGCAACGAACCGGCCGCTGGAAGAGCTGGTGCGCGAGCGCCGGTTCCGCTCCGACCTGTTCTTCCGGCTGCGCGGCGTGCAGATTACGGTGCCTCCCTTGCGGGCGCGCGGCGACGACATTCTGGTGCTCGCCAGGCATTTCCTCGCGCTGCACGCGGCACGCTACGGCAAAAAGTCTCTGCGCCTGAGCATGGAAGCGGAACGGGCGTTGCGCGGGTATAGCTGGCCCGGCAACGTGCGGGAGCTGCGCAGCGTGCTCGAGCAATCCGTGCTGCTGGCGGTGACCGACGCGATCGGTGCCGAGCACCTCAGCCTGTGCACCTCTCTCGGCGCGGTGGAGGCCGGGCCGGGCGACACCGCAGGGAGGGAAATTCGCGAGATTCCCTCGGCGGGCATCGACCTGGAGCAGGTCGAGCGCGATCTGGTGCTGCAGGCGCTCGAAAGGACCGGATGGAATGTGACTCGTGCCGCCAGGCTCCTCGGGCTGTCGCGCGACACGTTGCGCTATCGCATAGAAAAGTACCAGCTGAGCCCCGTGCGGCAGGGCGCGGCGGGACTCAACCGGTAATGAGCAGAATCGCCGCGATCAGAGCCAGCAGCACGGCAATCCCGGCAAGCGTCCGGTTGCGACGGCGCTCCGCCTGCAGCAGCGCTGCGAGCTGGACACGCGTGTCATCCGAGGCCTGACGCTCGAGGGCCTGATGCAGCAGCCGCGGCAACTGCGGCAGCATCGTGCTCCAGTACGGCACTTCCTGCTTCACGTGCTGGACGAGCCCGCGCCAGCCGATCTGCTCGGCCATCCAGCGCTCGAGATAGGGCTTCGCGGTCTGCCACAGGTCGAGGTCGGGATCGAGCTCGCGCCCCAGGCCTTCTATATTGAGCAGCGTCTTCTGCAACAGGACGAGCTGGGGCTGGACCTGGATGTTGAACCGGCGCGAAGTCTGGAACAGCCGCAGCAGCACGCGCCCGAAGGAGATCTCTCTCAGGGGTTTGGCGAAGATCGGCTCGCACACGGAACGGATCGCGGCCTCGAAATCGTCGATGCGCGTGGCGCGCGGCGCCCAACCGGACTCAATGTGCGCTTCCGCGACCCGCCGGTAGTCGCGGCGGAAGAATGCGAGGAAATTCTGCGCGAGATAGCTCTTGTCGATCTCGGTCAACGTGCCCATGATGCCGAAATCCAGCGCGACATAGCGGCCATCCCGGCTGACCAGTATGTTTCCCGGGTGCATGTCCGCGTGGAAAAAACCGTGGCGGAACACCTGCGTGAAGAAGATCTCCACACCGGCTCGCGCGAGCCGCGGGATGTCGATGCCCTGTGCGCGCAACTCGGACACGGCCGAAACCGACGTGCCATGCATGCGTTGCATCACCATGACTTCGTTGGAGCAGTAGTCCCAGTAGACCGCCGGCACGAGCAACAGCGGCGAGCCCTCGAAATTGCGCCTGAGCTGGCTCGCGTTGGATGCCTCGCGCAGGAGGTCGAGCTCGACCTCGAGGTGCTTGGAAAATTCCGCCACCACCTCGTGCGGCCGCAATCGCTTGCCATCGGCCCACGCGAACTCGATCAGCGTCGCGCCGGCGTGCAGCAGGCCCACATCGTTGGCGATCACGGCGGCGATTCCCGGGCGCAGCACTTTAACGGCGACTTCGGTTCCGTCGTGAAGCCGGGCGATGTGCACTTGGGCAACCGACGCGCTCGCAATAGGCGTGCGGTCGAACGCTGCGAAGACCGCCTGCAGCGGCCTTCCGTAGACGCGTTCCAGAGCCGCTACCGCCTGTTCCGCGGGAAAGGGCGGAACGCGGTCCTGCAGTTTCGCGAGCTCGTCGGCGATGTCGGGAGGGAGCAGGTCGCGCCGCGTCGAGAGCACCTGGCCGAACTTGACGAAGATCGGGCCGAGCGCTTCGAGCGCGCGGCGCAGGCGGATCGCACGCGGTTCAGTGAGCACGCGCCAGAAGAACAGCGTGCCGAGTAACGCACGCAGGCCACGCACGCGCTCGTGCCCGAGGAAGAACTCGTCGAGCCCGTAACGGAAGCTGACGCCGATGATTTTCAGCAGCCGAGACAAATGCATGAAGGCATTCTAACCCTCGTTAAACCGGACGCTGCGCGCCGGTTTAACTCCGCGTATTCGAACGGACAACTTCGTTGCCGTTCAATACGCGGATTAATTCCGTGCACTCGACCGAACAACTTCGTTGCCGTTCAATACGTGGATTGATTCCGTGCACTCGAACGGACAACTTCGCTGCCGTTCAATACGCCGATTAATTCCGTGCACTCGAACGGACGACTTCGTCGCCGTTCAACGCGCGGTTTAACTCCGTGCACTCGAACCGGCGACTTCGCCGTCGTTCAACACGCGGCGGCAGGCCACTCCGCACGATCGTCACGAGTCGCCAGTCATGACGTTCGGCCGACGTTTCCCTGCATCCCGCGGTCAGGGACTCCTGCTTCCTCTGGCGTCCTGATGTTTGACCAGCAGCTCTACCCGCTTTTCCAGGCGTGCGACGTCGTCGCGCAACGTGTCGACATCGGCAACGAACTCCCTCACGCTGCGTGCGCTTGCGATGAGCGGCTGTTCTTCGGTCCAGTATTCGGTGACGGAGCGCGCGACATTTTCCAGGGACTGACCGCCCCAGCGCTGGAACGCACGGCCGGTCTCGACCATGCGGTGAGCGGCGATATCGCCGAACACGCGGCTGAGATCTTCCTCGATGTCCCATCGCAGCTGGTGCGACAGCTGATGGATTGCCGCAGCAAAATCGGTATCGCCTGAGATGGCGATTTCCTTCCAGGCGGATTCGTCGCGCGCGGCCAGACGCAACAGGAGGCCGGGGGTGAGCTTGAGCGTGACGGTGCACACGGTCCCGGCTGCTGCGGCCGAGACTTGGCCGCTATCGAGCACCGTGAGAGAAATTGCAAGCGGCGCCAACTCGAAGCGCGCGGTCTTGCCGGCATGGCGCCTCAACTCATCGCGTGCCCAGGCCGCGCTGCGCAGCAGATGGTTGACGCCCGCAGCAACTCCTGGACTTAACATAAGAACGGTGACCAGCGACCGGTGACTGGTAACCGGCTGTGGAGCCAGCGTGAATGGCGAGCCCTTACGACTCACCATTCACGGTTGGGCATTCGCTGCCTTTATGCCTGCTGAATGCCCGCTACCAGCCAGCCCGAACGGCCGTTTACGGGCTTCTCGAGATGCCAGATCTCGGCGAACGGCTCGGGCTCGGCTCCCGGCTGCTCGCGTATCAAACCGGAGAAGCGCACGCTGACGACGTAAAGATCGCTTTCGGTAGTCACGTCCAGGACGTCGGCGTCGAGCGTCACCACCTCGATCTTCTGTGCGGCCGGGCCTGCGGCACGCACCTCCGCTTCAATCTCCCGGTACAGCTCCGGCGTCAGGAACTCGCGCATCGCAGAAAGGTCCCGCCTGTCGTGCGCTTCCTGCATGCGCACGAAGTTGAGCTTGGCGTGACGCGCGAACTCCGTGGCGTCGAAGTCCGCCGGCCACTGGCTCGTAGCTGCGGTGGCCGAACCGGTAGTGGCCGAAACCGAATTTGCCCCGGCACCGCCGGGCAACGTCGTAATCCTCGGCTCCACGGCACCCGCGGTCGCATACTGCAACGGCTGTTGCTGTGTGGACCTGCCGCGCAATGCGCGCATCACGAAAATCGCAGCGGCGACGAGGAGTCCTATCATCAGGATTCCGGCTAGCGCTCCTGCGAACCCGTTGTTGAAGAACAGCGAAGCCAATCCGGCGCCCAGCGCAAGTCCCGCCAAGGGCCCGAGCCACCGGGACATGCCAGAGGGTTGCTGAGCCGGCGTCGCCGGTGCGGCCTGGCCCTGCTGCTGGGCGGGGGCTTTAGGAGCCGTTTGCTGCTGGGTGATGCCGCTGCGCTGCTTGCCGACGTTGCCGCCGCCGCCCAGCCGCTTGGCCGCTTCGGCATTATCCGCGGCGAGCGCCAGACCGGTCACAGCAATGATGATCGATAAGAGCTTTTTCATAGAATTCCTCCTAATTGTTATACGGCCACGCTTTCAAGCGGAATTTCCTGTCCGTTCAAAGCGCTGCAGTCAAGCCGGTGTCTCGCTTCCAGCTTGACGCGATTATACGCCTCGGTTGCCGCCTGGGAGGGCCAGCGGATTTTTGATGGGCGTGCCGCGCACGCTTCAGGGACGCGCCGCTGCCGTCTGTTGCCGATAGCTCGTGAGTTCAAGCACATTCCAGTCGTTGGGGACCCATTGGCAACTGAGGTCCTCGTCGCAGCTGCGGCGCTTGTCGTAGTAGCCCGAAGAGCTGACGTGCTTGATGACCTGGCCGAGGCTCGGCGCGTACCAGTCGAACTCCACGATTTGTTCTTCGCTCCGGAAGTTTTCGTGGTTCCCGGCATACACGACCCGCCTCACCTTCAGCGTGTCGAATTCCCCGGCCGGCACTCTCACCCGCTCCCAGCCCAGCACCGTGCCGTCGATGCGCACCCGGTTGATGCGCCCGGTTGCGGGATCGGTCGCCTGCACGTACGTTTGCCAGCTCTTGCCCGCCTCGAGAGGGAACGGCAGCGCCGGATAGGCCGGCTCATAGCGGAAGCTTTGCAGATTGGTCATCGGCTTCTCGCGCCAGTTCCAGCCGCGCGTGTAGAGCTCGCGGGATTGCCGCCCGTCGTGCTGCACTTCAACCGTGACCATATCGTCGCGGACCGCGCTTACGCGGTAGGTGACGGTTCCCCTGTCAATCTTGGTGTAGCCGTCGTGGAACGCATAGACCCAGCTGTCCCCCGCCCGGATTTCGGGAGCAGTCAATTGGGCGGCCACGCCTGCGGGAGGCGTCTGCGGCAGCGAGCTCGCACAACCGGCGGCAAGCAAAGCCAGGATGAAGATTCGTTTCATACGCCACCTCCTCGAGATCGGTTGAGGTCGGTCGAAACTTCGCACTCGCTAACGTTCGGGACGCCGCGAATATTCCTGGTGACAGCTAGAACCTATTTCATATATAAGCACGTGTGCGACGGAGGCGATGTGGGATGCAGGTCGAGGAGGAGAGCCCGAAGCAATATGTCGATATTGCGAGGGCTCCCGACAAAGAGATGCGCCCAGAGCGCCCCGTCCCACTCGGGTTGCGGCCAGGACGGTCGTCT
>DATFWO010000292.1:0-47996 GCA_035259205.1 Burkholderiales bacterium
AGTTTCTTGGGCATGCGGCCCGCGAGCCAGGCCGCGCGACCCGCCTCTACGGCTTTCTGCATCGCTGTCGCCATCAATACCGGATTGCGGGCGGCGGCGACGGCTGTGTTCATCAGGACCGCATCGCATCCCAGCTCCATCGCGATCGCGGCGTCGGAAGCGGTGCCGACACCGGCGTCCACCACCACCGGCACTTTGGCGGCCTCGATAATGATCTGCAGGTTCCACGGATTGAGTATGCCCATGCCGGAGCCTATCAGGGAGGCGAGCGGCATGACGGCCACGCAGCCGATCGCTTCCAGCTCCTTTGCGACGATGGGATCGTCGGACGTATAGACCATTACCTTGAATCCTTCGCTGACCAGCGTGCGCGCGGCCGCCAGCGTTTCGACGACGTTCGGATAAAGCGTGTGAGGATCGCCGAGGACTTCAAGCTTGACCAGGTCGTGACCATCCAGGAGCTCCCGGGCGAGCCGCAGCGTGCGCACCGCGTCATCGGCCGTGTAGCAGCCCGCGGTGTTGGGCAGCAGGGTAAATCGGGACGGGGGGATGTACTCGAGCAGGCTCGGCTCTCCCGCTTTCTGGCCGATGTTGGTGCGCCGGATCGCGACTGTCACGATTTCCGCCCCGCTCGCTTCCACCGCCGCGCGGGTCTCGGCGAAATCCTTGTACTTACCGGTGCCGATCAGCAGGCGGGATCCGTACGGCTTGCCCGCGATGACCAGCGGGTCGAGGTTTTCATGCGGTTTCATAATTGAGCTTTCGGCTTATCAGCTATCAGCGGCGTGCCGGCCACGAACCGCCAGCACTGACCAGTCTTTGCCCTTAGCCACCGCCTACGGCGACCACGATTTCGAGGCGATCGCCCTCCACCAGGGGCTGCGTGGCGTAGCGGCTGCGCGGCACGATCTCGCCGTTGCGCTCGAGCGCAACGCGTTTGCCCACGAGCTGCAGCGCGGCGATGAGCCCGGCGCAACTGAGCGGCGCTTCGAACTGACGGTGCTCGCCATTGACGGTGATCGATATCATGCCGGCGCGGCTGGCCAAAGATCAAACGGGAATTGTAATTTTCACGCGTTGCCCGGCCCTTGGCAACCCGGGTCCAAAACGGCGTCCGGAGTCGGGCACTTGCTACGGTGCGTTCAGCCCGGAGAGATAGTCGGCGAGAACTTCGATGTCGCCGTCCGAAAGCGGCTGGGCCGCCGAGGTCATATTTCCGTCGAGGTCGGCGCGGGTGCGCGCCTTGAATCCTCGCAACTGCGTTCTCAGGTATTGGAACTGCTGTCCTGCGAGCCGCGGAATGTGCTGCAGTCCGGTGAGCAACGGGCCATGGCACTGGATGCAGTTAAATCGCTCCGCGAGCTGCCTTCCCGCCTCGATGGTTCCGGCAGCGGTCCTGCGCAACGGCGGCGTCGGCTTCTGTTTGGAGAAATGCGCCGCAAGCTCGTTCATCTCCGCGTTGGTGAGCGCCTTGGCTACCGGCGTCATCTGGGGGTCCTTGCGGTCGCCCTGCCGGAACAGGAACAGCTGCATCGAGATGAACTGCGCCGGCTGGCCGGCGAGCGACGGTGTCGCGGGGTTGGTCGAGTTGCCCTCGGGACCATGGCAGGCCGCGCAGGTCTGCGGGTCGGCTCCGCCCGACGCGGGAGAGAAGAGCAGGAGCGGCAACGCGGCGGCGAGCGCCGACGCCACCGCCGCCCCGCCCCGTCCGGGGCGACTTTCTCTCACTTCTTGCCGTAGCTGACGCGGTAGATGATCCCGTTCTGGTCGTCCGAGACGAGCAGCGAGCCGTCGTGCATCACCATCACATCGTTCGGCCGGCCCCACATCGGCGGGTCGGCCTTATCGTCCTGCAGGAAGCCGGTCAGAAACGGCTCCATCTTCGGCTTGCCGCTCGCATCGAAGCTCACGCGCGTCACGTTGTAGCCCTGCTTGATCGTGCGGTTCCACGAGCCGCGCATGGCAATGAAAATGTTGTTCTGGTACTCGGCCGGAAACATCTTGCCGGTGTAGAAACGCATGCCGATGGGCGCGATGTGCGCGCCGAGCTTCAGCGTCGGCGGCGAGAACTCGGAACAGGAGCGGTTCTTCCCGTATTCGGGGTCGAGCGTGTCGCCCTGGTGGCAGAAGGGGTAGCCGAAATGCTGACCCTTGCGCGTTACCACGTGCAGCGTGTCGTTCGGCGATTCATCGCCCAGCCAATCCCGTCCATGATTCGTGAACCACAGCTGCCCGGTCTTCGGATGAAAGTCGAAGCCGACCGAGTTGCGCACCCCGAGCGCCACGGTCTCGAGCACCCCCTTGTTGGGCTCGACCCGCATGATGGACGCCTCCATGTAGGTCGGCATGACGATGTTGCCGGGCGCGCCGATGTTGAAATAGAGCTTGCGGTCGGGTCCCATTCCAAGGAACTTCCAGAAGTGGCCGGGCTGCTTGTTCGGGTCGAGGTTGTCGATCACTACCTTTGCTTCCGGCGGGTTGTCGAGGCGGCTCTCGATACCGTCGTAGCGGGTGATGCGGTTGCGCTCCGCGACATACAATGTGCCCCTGCTGAAAACGATCCCGTTTGGCGCGTCGAGGTCCTTGAGTATGGTCTTTATCTCGCGCTTTCCGCCGCGATCGATCACCGCGTAGACGTCCTTCAACTGGCGGGTGCCTACGAATACGGTGCCCTTGTCGCCCTGCGCCATGGAGCGTGCGCCGGGAAGATCTTCGGCCCAGACTTCGACCTTGAAACCGGGCGGAACCTTCAGCTGGTTCACCGGCAACTCCTTCGCGGGCTTGCCGGTCATGTTGATCGCGAACGGATGGAGGGGCGATTTGTCCTGCTCTGCAGAACGGCCCTGCTGCCACGACGGCGGCGGAGTGGGAGCCGCGGCCGGCTTGTCGCCTGGCTGCTGCGCAAAGGAGCCAACTGCGGGAAGCAGAAGCGCGCCCAGCGCGGTGGCGCTACCTGCCGCGCGGATGCGAAGGCTGAATTTCCTCGGGGTCATGACGATCCTCCTTGATGAGCTTGATACCAAGACGCGCGCGCACAGAACGTTATTCTTCTTGCCGGCGAGACGACGGTCGTGCGCCGGTTACGACCTCCTCGATTGATTCAGTCTAACACCGGGTTATGCCCCCGGCCAGCCGGGAAAATCCCGTGCCGGGTATCTCCCGATTGCTTTGCCTGACGGCAACGCATCGCCACAATAGTGTGGCACGCGCGGCCGGTACCGTCTCCACGAACAGCCGAATCGCCACCACTCGGCGATCGGATCAGGCAGCGATTTGCAACGCCGATGGAGTAGCAAATAGAATCCCAAATAGGTATTGTTCCGGCACATCGTCGGCGTCTCGTTGGGCCAGGAGCAGCTGAGGCGAGACAATCGGCAGGGCGCAGGAACAGCACCGCGGGTGTAGTTCAATGGCAGAACGGCAGCTTCCCAAGCTGCATACGAGGGTTCGATTCCCTTCACCCGCTCCAGTCCGCAAAAGACATGACCGGTGATGGATGACTCGCGGCCAGTCGTACGGCGCACAGCGTCGTCGATTGGCAACAGATCGGCCGTGCACCGCTGCCGCTTGATCGCACTTTCGCTACCCGTGTGGACATTTTTTTACCGCGGGAACCGCCATCGTCCGTAGCTTGTCCGTTCCACCTGCTGGCGCTTCATTCCGGCATGGCCGGCGGACGGTCGTAACCGGTCAGCGCGGCAAAAGTCTGCAGCATGGACACACGGTCGCATTTCACGCCGCAGTTGCGCGATAAGGGTTTCCAGGGATCGGCTGGCGCGTGCAAGCTCGCGGGCCTGGCATGCTGGACTGTCTTGCTTGGAACTCTGGCGCGCGGTGGCCCATTCGGCTTCGCGCTGGGAGCGCTCGCGGCGAGCCAGCTTCCGCGCGGCCTCTTCGCACGGGCGAACGTGCCTGCGGGTCGCATGCGCAACAAAAACGTACTGGACGTTGATCGGTAGCCGATGGGCTACAATGACCCCACTCAGCGCCGGCTCGCCGCGCCGCGGCTGCGGCGGATCGAGCCGGTCGGGCGCCGGTAGCGATGAAGATCCTCAAATACCTTTTGCTCGCAGCGGGCGGGCTGCTGGTGCTCGTCATCGCGGTGGTTGCCTACGTCGCCGCGACTTTCGACCCCAACGCCTACAAACCCGAAATCATCAAGCTCGTAAAGGAGAAAAGGAACCGCACGCTCAAGCTCGACGGGGACATCAAGCTGTCGTTCTGGCCGAATATCGGCGCGGAGCTGGGCAAGATATCCCTCTCGGAATTCAAGAGCGACAAGGAGTTTGCGGCGGTGGACGATGCCCGCGTCTCGGTCAAGCTCATGCCGCTCCTTTCAAAACAGATGGTGGTGGATGAGTTAAGCATCAAAGGCGCGCGCGCGGCGATCGTGCGCTTCAAGGACGGCCGGACGAATATCGACGACCTGCTGGCCGAGGAAGAAAAGGACCAGACCCGGGTAGTGGTCTTCGACATCGCTCAGGTGGCGATCGAGAACTCGGCGTTCACCTTTCGGGACGAAGCGAAAGGGGCGCAGTATTCGCTCTCGAAGGTGGCTCTCAAGACCGGGCGCATCGCCAACGCGGTTCCGACGAAGGTGGACCTCGCCTCGTCGATACAGGCCAATCAACCCAAGCTGAATCTCGCCACCTCCCTCAAGACGAAACTCACATTCGACGTCGACAAGCAGGTGTACGTGCTCGAGGGCCTCGACCTGGAAGCGAAGGGCGACGCCGCCGACATTCACAACCTCGTGCTCAAGGCGGCGGGCGGCGTCACTGCGAAAATGAAAACGCACGAGTTCACGACCGAGAAGCTTTCGGTCGCCATGACCGGGGTCAGCGGCAAGGACAATCTGGACGTGAAGCTCGACGCGCCCAAGCTCGTGTTTACCTCGGACAAGGCGTCCGGCGACAAGGTAGCCCTCGTCTACAAAGCCACCGGCCCGCAAGGCTTTCTCAATGCGAACGTCAGCCTGCCCGGCGTGGAAGGCACGGCCAAGGCCTTCAAGTCGGGCGCGATGACGGTCGATCTCGATCTCAAGCAGGGCGATCTGAGCGTCAAGGCCAAGGTGGCCTCGCCGGTCGCGGGCAACGTGGAGTCCCAGCAGGTAAGCCTGCCCAACCTCGCGGCAAACATTACCGCGAGCGGCCCTGACCTGCCCGGCAAGAGCCTGAGCGGAGAACTCAAAGGCAGCGCGGCGATCGATGGCGCCAAGGAGAGCGTTCAGGCTAACGTTGCCGGAAAAATCGCCGACAGCAACGTCAAGGGACGCGTCGGCATTTCCCATTTCGCGGCGCCCGCGATCAGTTTCGACGTGGAAGTGGACCAGCTCGACGTGGACCGCTATTTCCCGCCGGCGCCCGCGGGCAGGCAGCAGAAGCAGCCGGAGAAGCCGCTCGACCTCACGGGCCTGCGCAGCGTCAACGCGAACGGCACGCTCCGGGTGGGAGCGCTCAAGTTCAACAACATCAAGGCTACCAACGTGCGGCTCGACGTCAAGGCGAACGGCGGGCGCGTGGACTTGAATCCGCTTACGGCGAATCTCTACCAGGGGACGCTCGCGAGCTCGGTTTCGATCAACGCGGCCCCGGCCGCGCCGACGTTTGCGGTAAAGCACAATATGAGCGGCATCAGCATCGGGCAGCTGCTCAAGGAGCTCGCCAACAACGACACGCTTGAGGGCAGGGGCAACTTGACGCTCGACGTCACCACGCAGGGCAACACAGAGGGCGCGTTGAAGAAGGCCCTGAACGGCAATGGCGCGCTGAAGCTCGTGGATGGTGCGGTCAGGGGCATCGACGTCGCGGGCTCGATCCGCGACGCCAAGGCCAAGCTTGGCGCGCTGCGCGGCGAGCACACCCAGCAGGCCGACAAATCGCAGAAGACGGATTTCTCCGAGCTCACGGCAACCTTCACCATCAGGAACGGCGTGGCCCACAATTCCGACCTGTCGATCAAGTCGCCTTTGTTGCGCGTGGGCGGCGAAGGCGACGTCAACCTTGGCGACGACAATCTCAACTACCTGGTGACAGCATCGATTGTGGGCACCACCAAGGGCCAGGGCGGGCGGGACCTCTCGGAGCTCGCGGGCATTACCGTGCCGGTACGGGTTACCGGCCCGCTCGCGTCGCCTGCCTACAAGATCGACTTCGGCTCGATGATGACGGATGTCGCGAAGCAGAAGGTGGAAGAGAGACTCACGAGCGAGATCGGAAAGCGGCTCGGCGGAGTAACCGGTGCTCCGGCAGGCTCAGGGCAGCAGGCCGCCGGGAAGGACGCGCCCAAGGGCGATGCGAAGGGCGGCAGCAGTCCGAAGGACCTGCTGAAGGGTCTGTTTGGCCGCTGATCGGCGTGATCCGCGACGAGCGGCATTCAGTATGACCGTGCCCGGTCCATATCGCGTCCGCGTCGAGGCACTGCTCGCGGAGCTGGGGATTCCGCGCGAGCTCGTGGCCGGCCGCGGCCTAGCCATCTGCAACGAAGCGCACGAGCTGGTCGTCGTCCAGACGGACGACGATGGACGGGAGCATCTGCTCATCCCTGCCGCAGCCGCTGCCTGGCGTCGCCTGCGGGAAGCCGCGCTGGCCGATGAGGTGGCTCTCAGCATCGGATCCGCTTTTCGCAGCTGCGACCGCCAGGCAGAGCTCATCCGGCGCAAGCTCGAGCGCGGCTTGTCGATCGAAGGCATACTCACGTCGAGTGCGCCGCCGGGTTACAGCGAGCATCACACCGGGCGTGCCGTTGACGTGATCACCCCGGGCAGCGCGCCGCTCGAAACCGAGTTCGAGGAAACGGCAGCGTTTCGGTGGCTGGTGGAGAATGCCGGAGCGTTTCACTATGAAATGTCGTTTCCCCGCGACAATCCGCACGGGTACGTCTACGAACCGTGGCACTGGTGCTACCGCGAGGGATGGGGGCGGAGGGATGAGGGATGAAGAGAAAGGTGTAACGATAGCAGCGACGGCACGCTTCTCCGCACGCCACAATTCCAGTTACGAGTCACGAGTCACGAGCCACGCGTCATGGGCTTCAGCCTGGCAGCAAAGCTGATTGCGTGGCAGAAACGGCACGGCCGTCACGATCTGCCGTGGCAGGGCACGCGCGATCCGTATCGGATCTGGCTATCCGAGATCATGCTGCAGCAGACCCAGGTTGTGGCGGTGGTTCCGTACTACCGGCGTTTCCTGCAGCGTTTTCCCGATATCGCAGCCCTCGCTGCCGCCCCGCTTGACGAGGTGCTGCGGCTCTGGAGCGGCCTTGGCTATTATTCGCGCGCGCGCAACCTCCACCAGGCGGCGCACGCCGTCATGCGGGAACATGCGGGACGGTTTCCCCGCCGCTTCGAAGAGGTGGCGGCGCTCCCCGGCATAGGCCGCTCCACGGCGGGCGCAATAATGGTGTTCTCGCACGGTGCCCGCCAAGCAATTCTCGACGGCAACGTAAAGCGAGTGATGGCGCGCGTCTTCGGCATTCCCGGCTACCCGGGCGAGAAGCGCGTCGCCGATCGGCTTTGGCGCGCGGCCGAACGGCTGCTACCGCGCCGCAACATCGAGGCTTATACGCAGGGACTCATGGATCTGGGTGCGGGTGTCTGTATGCGCAGGCGCCCGCGTTGCGATGCGTGTCCCTGGGCGACCTCTTGCATTGCGCTCAGGCGGGGTCTCGTCGACAGGCTGCCTGCGCCCAAGCCCCGGACGATGCTCCCGCAGAAAAGCACCGTCATGCTGGCGCTGACTCGCGCCGGCGAAATCCTGCTGGAAAAGCGCCCTCCCCATGGAATCTGGGGCGGAATGTGGTGCCTGCCCGAAGTCGCGCGCAAGACGGGTCTCGCAGACCATTGTCTCGAGCGCTTCGGCGCGCGCGTGTCAGAAGTGGAGGAACTGCCTCTTATCGCGCACGGCTTTACCCATTACAAGTTGGATATCAGCCCGCTGCGAGTTCGTGTTGCGGCGCTTGCTCCGCGTGCGTGCGAGCCGGGCTTGATCTGGCTGCCGGTGGACGAGGCGAAGGAGGCGGCGATTCCAGCTCCGGTCAAGCGCATACTCGGATTGCTTGGTAAAGCGTGACTGGTGAGGTGTTACTGGAATGGCGCGACTGGAATGGCGTGATTCGAGAACCGCTCACGCATTCTCAGTCACGTGGTATCAGTCACGTGATATCAGGCACACACCCTCAGTCACGATTTACCAAAGTTCGACGCGGCCGCCCGCCGCGCGGATGCGCTCCGCGCGCTGCTGGATGAAGCGCTGGAAGCTGGGCTGTCTCCGATAGGCCCCGCTCGCCACGTATTCGAGGCCCGAGGCGATATGGAAGGGCTGGAGGTATGCCTCCATGCGAAATACCTCGCGCCCGGCTGCGTCGAAGAAAACGAAGCTCGGCGCATAGACGACACCGAGCGCGCGCGCCCATCCCTCTTCGGTAAGGGTTTTGCCTTCGGGCGTCAGCACCGGGGCGACGCCGAACAACTCCAGGCGCGCCACGTCGAACCGCGCAATCAGCTCGATTACCGCGGGCTCCTTCAAGCCGCGCTCGTGCAGCTCGTCGCAGGCACCGCACGACTTCTGCTCGAACAGCACGGCGAGCGGCCTTCCTCCAGGGCGTTTCCGGCGCGAGAAATCGTGCGGTGGCTTGATGAAAAAGGGCTCATGGTGCAGCGCGCCGCTCGCGGGCTCGTGCGCGTGGCGTTGAAGGTATGCGGCGAAGTGCGTTTTCGTCTCCTGCTTTCCGGCGACGAAGTCCAGAGCTGCCTGAAACTTGTGGGGAGGATAGTAGCCGTTCAGTCGCAACACGACCGCGCCTTTTTCGTCGAAGAAGAGCAGGGTCGGCGTGAACTGTACTTTCAGGAAAGCGGCGAACGCCTTCTCGCGCCGGATGCTGCCGTCCGTCCACCTTACCTCGCGGTCGCCCCAGATGTTGATCGCGACCGCATTGAAGTTGCGGCGCGTGGCGTCTACGATATTCTTCTGACTGAAGTTGACGCGCACCAACTCGCGGCAGTAGGGACAACCGTCCTGCCCGAAGTACAGCATCAACCGCTTGCCCTCGGCGGTTGCCTCGCGCACGTCCTCCCGGATATCGAGGAACGTTTCCTTGAACCAGGCGGGATACTCGATCGCATTGGGAGAGGGATTGAAAGCCGCGGCACTCATGGCGGCGGTTGCTACGGGCCCGGCGGCCGAGACGGTGACGCATGCCGCCGCGACTGATGCGCGCACATTGCGCGCCCACCAAACTCCACTACTCATCATCCATCACTCATCACGCCTTCCCGGCGAGCCCGACGCGGGCGAGAAATTGCCGCAGGCGTTGAAAACGCGCCTGGCTTTCCTGCAGCTCGAGCAGCTCCTGCTTCTCCGCGGTTTCGATCGGCAGGACTTCGGCCAAACGGTAGCTGACCCAGGCTGCGTCGTCGAGCTTCAGGGGCTCGGGAAAATGCTCGGTGCCGACCTTCTCGATGATCGTTTTCAGGATCTCGCCGCACAGGGTATCGACCTCGCCGCCGGTGGGGTCGAGGGGAAGCAACTCGACCTTGGCGGTGATGAGCTGATTCGGTGCAACTCGCGTCTCTCGAACTCGAAAGCGCTGTCCGCCGCGGGTCAGAAGATGAAACAGGCCGAGCTGCGGCATCTCCCATTGCGCTATCGTGGCGAGACAGCCAACGCGCGCAGGCAGCGCGGCGGTTCCCACCTCGGGACCTTCGCGAATCAGGCAGACCCCAAACGGAATATTGTCGCGAAGACAGGTCTTGGTCATCTCGATGTAGCGCAGCTCGAACACCTTGAGCGGGAGCACGCCCTCCGGGAACAGGACGGTGTTCAGCGGGAACAGGAAGATCTCCCGTGTCGAATCGGCTGCCATGCTAATCTCGAAAAAAAGCGTGATCCGCCATCGGTGATCCGCGTCAAATTCGAACAGACTGACTCTTACATGAAACGGGTTCCAGCCACGTCCTATGACAATCCGCGATGGCGGACCAGCACCTGACCCCGGCCGCGGAAACTGGCGGCGAGGGCTTCCACCAGGTACACCGACCGGTGCCGGCCGCCGGTGCAGCCGATTGCCACAGTGAAATAGCTGCGGCTGTCGCGCTCGAAGCTCGGCAGCCATTCGGCGACGAAGCGGTGGATGTCCTCGTACATCTTCTGACAAGCGGGTTCGGCGCAAAGGAAGTCGATCACGGGCCGGTCCAGTCCGGTAAGGTGCCTCAGGTTCGCATCGTAGTGCGGGTTGGGCAGACAGCGTACGTCGAACACCAGGTCTGCGTCGAGCGGAATGCCGTCCTTGTAGCCGAACGACTCGAACAACAGGGTAAGAGTGGTGGGGGGCGCGGTAACGAAGTCCTTGACCCAGTTGCGCAGCACGTTTGCGGTGAGGTCGCTGGTATCCACTCGGTGCGCGAGGTCGGCGAGACCGGATAGAAATTCCCGCTCGCGTTCTATGCACTCGGGGAGCGTGCGTACGCCGTCGTAGAGCGGATGGCGCCGCCGGGTCTCGGAAAAGCGCTTGATCAGGGTATCTGTCTTCGCTTCGAGGAAGAGAACCCGCAGGTCGATGCCCCGCCGCCTGAATTCGTCGAGCTGGCGCGGCAGCTCCGAAATCGCGTCGGCGCTGCGCTCTTCGATGGCCACCGCGGCGCGCGGCCGGCCGGCGGCGGCGAGATGATCGACCAGCTGCGGCAGCAGCTTCCCCGGCAGGCCGTCCACGTAGTAGTAGCCGCTATCCTCCAGAACGTTCAAGGCGACGCTCTTGCCCGAGCCGGAGAGCCCGGTGATGAGAACTAGCTGCATCGTGGTGACTCGTGATTCGTGACTCGTGACTCGACGAGCATCTCCAGGCCGTGCGGTTTTTGCCTTAACAGCCACGAGTCACGAGTTACCAGTCACGATTCACGCTTCTGCATTTCCTGCTGCTGGCGGGCGATGAACTCCCGCGTGCTGTCGAAGCCCCGCAATTGCAGCACATAGTTGCGCACTGCAGCCTCGGTCAGGACGGCGAGATTGCGGCCTGCGGCGACCGGTATCACGACCTTGCGGATCTCCACGCCCATGACTTGCTGGGTCCCGGCGTTCAGCGGCAGGCGTTCCACCCACTGCGACTCGGTTCCGGCGGGCCGTTCCAGGAGAACGATCAGCTTGAGGTTCTTCCGTGGGCGCAGCGCTGCCTCGCCGAAGATGGTGCGGATGTTGAGCACGCCGAGCCCGCGCACTTCCAGGAAATCCTTGAGCATGGCGGGGCAACGTCCCTCCACCGTCTCCGGTCCGATCCGGTAGAGCTCGACCACATCGTCCGCGACGAGGCCGCTGCCCCGGCTGATCAGCTCCAGCGCGAGCTCGCTCTTGCCGACGCTGGAATCGCCCGTGATCAGCACACCCATGCCCAGCACGTCGAGAAAGACGCCGTGTGCGGTCGTGGTTTCGGCGAGGGCGCGCGCGAGATACGGCCGCAGCATCCACATCAACTCGACGCTGGAGAGCGGAGATCGGAACAGCGCGATGGCGGTGGATTCCGCGACCGCTGCGAGAGGCGCCGGAATCTCATCCATTCCGGCCATGACAAAGCACGCGAGCTCCTTGGTTGCCACCTTGGCGAGCACGGAGCGGCAACTCGCGGGATCGAGGCCGCGAAGGTAGGTAGCCTCGGATGTGCCCACTACCTGGATCAGGTTGGGATGTATGAAGTTGAGGTGACCGATCAGGCCCTGGGAGGAATCCTTCGTCAGCTCGCTGTTGAGTTCCTTGTCCCCGCCGTTGCGACCGGCGACCCATTCCAGCCTGAGCTTCTCCCGGTTGTCGTCAAACAACCGGGCTATGCTGACTCGCGGCATGCGGCTGCCAGTCGCTGATGAGTTGGTGCACCGCGGCAGGCGTGGCGCCCGCGAGCAGCTGCTCCCGGAACGTCTTGTCGCTGAACATCTGTGCAAGCTCGGACAGGATCTGCAGGTGCAGGTCCGTGGCCCGGTCCGGCACGAGCAGGACGAAGATCAGGTTCACCGGCTGGCCGTCGGGCGCATCGAACGGTATCGGCTGCTTCATTCTGACGATCGCGCCGAGCGCTTCCTTCAGCCCCTTGATCCGGCCGTGCGGGATCGCTATGCCCTGGCCCAATCCGGTCGACCCGAGCTTCTCGCGGGCGAACAGGCTGTCGAACACCTGGCTGCGGGCGATATGGTGATGGTTCTCGAAGATCAGCCCCACCTGTTCGAAAACCCGTTTCTTGCTGCTGACGTCCAGATCCAGAATGACGTTCGACAGTGGCAACAGCTTGGAGATCAGATTCATGTGAGCAAGTCGCGTATTTCGGATGCAACAGACGCCGGCGTCAACAAGCGGTCATTCCCCGGTCCAGCTCATTGTCCGGCATGATGCTTGAGAGCAGCGCCGTTGTGGCGGTGCTCGAGGGATTTTTCCTTGTGCTTGACGATGGTCCGGTCGAGCTTGTCGATCAGGCCGTCGATGGCTGCGTACATATCGAGGTCGGTGCTCTCGCAATGGATGTCCTTCCCACGCACGTGAACGCTCGCTTCGATCCTGTGATTCAGCTTTTCAACCGTAAGCACCACGTTTACGTCGATCACGTGATCGAAATGATGCGTAATTCGCTGCAGCTTGCCCGACACGTAGTCGCGTATGGAGGGCGTGATTTCTACGTGATGCCCGGTCAAGTAGACGTTCATCCCAGGTCTCCTTTAGATAAGGCCTACAGGGACTTTCTCAAATTGACAGGCAGGATCTGCAGCGATTCGCGGTACTTGGCGACTGTGCGGCGCGCGACCACGATTCCCTGCTGCGACAGTATCTCCGAGAGCTGGCCATCGGACAGCGGCTTGCGCGCGTTCTCCGCCATCACCAGCTGCTTGATCAGCGCGCGGATCGCCGTACTGGAGGCAGCCCCTCCGGCGTCGGTCGTGACGTGGCTGCCGAAGAAGTACTTCAGCTCGTAAATCCCGCCCGGCGTGTGCATGTATTTCTGCGTGGTCACGCGCGACACGGTCGACTCGTGCAGATCGAGTGCTTCGGCGATCTCCCTCAGCACCAGCGGCCGCATCGCCACGGCGCCGTGCTCGAAGAAGTTGCGCTGCCGGTCCACGATGGACTGCGATACGCGCAGTATGGTCTCGAAGCGCTGCTGCACGTTCTTGATCAGCCACTTCGCCTCCTGCAGCTGGCTCGCCAGCTGCTGGGAGCCCGCATTGCGATTGCGCTGCAGAATATCGGCGTAGAGGCGGTTGATCCTCAATCGCGGCATGGCCTCGGGATTGAGCGAGGCGACCCACACGCCCTTCACCTTTCTCACGATGACGTCGGGTACCACATAGCGCGTTTCTTCGGAAGAAAAATCGCGCCCCGGGCGCGGGTTGAGGCTCGTGATCAGTTTCTGCACCGCGCGCAGAGAAGTGTCGTCGCATCGCAACAGTTTTTTCAGCTTCCCGAAATCGCGTGCGGCGAGCACCTCGAGGTGCTGTTTCACGGTCTCGAGCGCTTCGTTGCGGTACGGCGTGTCCGGGGGCATCGCCGCCAGCTGCAAGGCGAGGCACTCGCTCAGATTTCGCGCTCCGATGCCAGCCGGCTCCAAGTGCTGCAGGTGCTTCAATGCGATCTGCAGCTCTTCCAGCTCGACTTCGAGCTCGGGCGGAAGGATCTCGATGAATTCCTCCAGGCTCTGTGTCAAGTATCCGCCGTCGTCCAGCGAATCGATCAGCAGTGTGACGAGCGTCCGGTCGCGTTCCGGAAGATTGGTGTGCGCAAGTTGAGGCAGGAGGTGGGCCCGCAGCGTCAGGGTATCCGCCGGAACCTGCTGCGACTCGGTTTCGTCGTTCTCGTCGCGATACCCGGAAGGCGGCGCATCATCCATCGCGCTGAATTCGGCGCCTTCGGTGTCGGCTGAAGAGGAGGTCTCTGCCGCCGTGGCGTCCGCGGTCGGCGCATCCGGTGAATCCTGTGAATCCGGGGTTGCCGTAGTGGTGCCGGGCGTCGGCGCAGTCGCCTGCTCGCGCATGCCGTCGTCGCGCTCGAGCAGCGGGTTTTCCTGAAGGACGCGCTCGAGTTCCTGCGTCAGTTCGAGTGTGGACAATTGCAGCAGGCGTATGGATTGCTGCAGCTGCGGCGTGAGCGTGAGGTGCTGTGATAGGCGGAGCTGGAGGGAATGCTTCATGAGTTCGTGGTTGCCCTGGTCATCCGGCTCGCCGCAATTCTTGCGCTCCGCGGTGCCTGCGCAAGACTAGAGGCGGAAATGCTCTCCCAGATAGACCTTTCTAACGCTTTCATTATAGATGATTTCGTCCGGCTTGCCGTAGGCGAGCACGGTACCGTCGTTGATGATGTATGCCCGGTCGCAGATGCCGAGAGTCTCTCTCACATTGTGATCCGTAATCAGCACGCCGATGTCCCGTTCCCTCAGGAAACCGATGATTTTTTGGATTTCAAGCACCGCAATCGGGTCCACGCCGGCAAACGGCTCGTCGAGGAGGATGAACCGGGGCTCGGTCGCGAGCGCCCGCGCAATTTCGACGCGCCGGCGCTCCCCTCCCGAGAGACTGATCGCGAGGTTGCCGTGCAGATGCGCGATGTGCAGGTCGTGCAGCAGCTCGTCGAGCCGGTTGCGTATTTTCTGCGGGTCGGCGTGATAGAGCTCGAGGACCGCTTGAACGTTTTGGGCGACGGTCAGACGGCGGAAAATCGAGGCTTCCTGCGGCAGATAGCTCAGTCCCAGCCGCGCGCGCCTGTGCATCGGCGTGTGGGTGAGTCTCTTGCCGTCGAGAAAGAGCTCGCCGCCGTCCATCGGCACCAATCCCACCATCATGTAGAAGCACGTGGTCTTGCCCGCCCCGTTCGGCCCGAGCAGGCCGATCACCTCGCCGCTGCGCACATCCAGGGAAACGTCCTTCACCACGACGCGCGAGCGATAGCGCTTGTTCAGCCGTTCGGCGCGCAGCTCGCTGTGCGTCTGCTCGACGAGCTCGGCTTCTGCGGGCAGGGGAAGGGGTATCTGGCTCGCGTCGTTCATCGCGTCGGGCGATCCTATTTCCCGGCCGCGCCGGGCTCCTCGCGCGGTGCAGCGATCGTATCGGAGGGCTTGATCTTGAGCGGCGCCGCCGCAGCCGGCTTTTCCTTGGGTTTGGGCTGCATGATCGCCCGGACGCGCCCATCGGGATTGTTGGTGGTAGCGGCCTTGGCGCCGCCTCCGATGACCTGATAGAACTCGGTCTGCGAGTCGTACGATATGTAATTCCCCCGCACCTCGTCCTCGCCGCGCTTCATCATCGCCCGCGTGAACATCTGCATCTTCTCGGCGCGCCCGTCGTATTCGATGCGCTCCGCCCAGCCCTCGATGTACTCGTCGTAGCCCTCGCGCTTCTGGCGGAAGTACGCCAGATTGCCCCAGGTCGTGCCGTATCTGAACCCCTCCTTGTCCTGGCGGACCTCCATGCGGTCGCCGGTAATCCGCAGCGTGCCCTGCGTCAGTACCACGTTGCCCTCGAACACCGCCAGCTGCTTTATGTCGTCGACGGTGACGCGGTCGGATTCGAGGTTGACTGGCTTTTCACTGTCGGCTTTTTCAGCGTGGACCGGCGCGGCGCACGCCAGCAGCGCGAGCAGCGCACCGATTAGAGCCGTCCCGCGCGTCCTGCTCTCACTGCTTCGCGTCATTCTTCTTGGGCGCCTTGGTCGGGTCATAGGTTCCCTGGACGCGCGACAAGAGCTTCAGTACCCGCGTCTCGCTGTTCAATTCTAAGCCAACCGCGTTGACCACGGTTGCGGCGTCGGTAATGGTGACGTGACGGTCCGTCTTTGCGATGTTGTCGTCCGGTATGACATGGAGATACGTGGTGCGCATCACCATTTCACTCTGGGTTCCCTGAGCCGCACGCGTGACCTTCACGTCGTCCTTGAAATACACGTTCTCGCCGTTGCTCGAAAGCAGGGCTTCGCTCGAAGTAATCGTCACCGGCTGACTGGAGCGGTAGGTTACGAAGTGGGGGTGCGTAAGGAGCGTCGTGTCGTCGTCCGGATAGTGCACCATGCGTTTGGCGGATAAGGTGTAGACGGCCACCCCCGCTTCGTTCGTCCGGAGCGCCGCCAGATTGTCCACGATGTAATCCGGATCGTGACGTATCGGGCCGGGCGTGCCGCGGGGCGGCGGCTGCACGGTCCGGTCGAGCCAGAAGGTCAGGGCCGCCAGGGCTGCGAGCAGCAGAAACGGAAACGCGCCCGTCAGTCTTTCGATCATCTTCCCGCCATCTCTGCTACAGCCACCGCTCTGTCGGTCCTGGTCAAGCGCGTGACGGCGGATTCACCGGTCGAACGCTGCGGTCCGCGCGTCCAGCGCGCCCTGCGCGTGCATGATCAACTCGCACAGCTCGCGCACCGCGCCGCGTCCTCCGGCGGCACGCGTAACGTAGTGGGCGTGCCGCCGCACGAGCGCAGGCGCGCCGGGTACCGTCGCGGCAAGTCCGCAGCGCTTCATCACCGGCACGTCCTGCAGGTCATCGCCGATGCACGACACGGCTTCTCCCGCCAGATTCTGCTGCGCGAGCAGCTTGTTGAACGCTACAAGCTTGTCTTGAGCGCCCTGGAACACCAGTTCGATGCCCAGGTTGCGCATGCGTTCCTCCACCGCGCGCGAGGCGCGGCTCGTAATAACGGCGAGCGTTATTCCGCTCTCCTGCAGCAGCTTCATGCCATGGCCATCCAGCACGTTGAAGACTTTCAGCTCTTCACCGGAACTGCCAAACGCGAGCGCGCCGTCGGTCAGTACGCCGTCCACGTCGAAAATGGCGAGGCGTATCTGCCTGGCGCGTCTATAGAGCTCTTGCACGAATCGGCCTTCTGCAATCCGCGATCAGGCAAGCCATTCCAGGTTCGCGCCGAGCGGCTTCATGGGGAGGAAAGTATAGCAGAACGGGCACCGTCCCCTTCCCGTTTTTCGCTTGCAATTCATGGGAGATAAGGCATCATCGGCCAGAACCAGTGAAAAGCAAGCAGTGATCAGTGAACAGTAAACGGTGAACGGATAGCATGCTCCCGACGTTGCCGTTCACCGTTCATCGTTTCACCGTTCACCGCAGTTAGATGACGACGTTCGAATCGGCACTGATCCTGCTCGCGGCCGCCGTGCTGGTGGTCGTGCTCTTTCGCTTGCTGAAGCTGCCGCCCCTGCTCGGGTATCTCATCGTCGGCGTCGCAGTCGGTCCGAACGCGTTGGGATGGATTGCGGACACGGACCAGGCGCGCCAGCTCGCCGAGATCGGGGTGGTGTTGCTGATGTTCAGCATAGGCCTGGAATTCAGCCTGCCAAAGCTGGTAACGATGCGCCGCATCGTGTTCGGGTTGGGCGCGGCGCAAGTCGTCGTCACCATTGCGATCGTTTGGGCGGGCGCGGCGGCGCTCGGGCTCGATTGGCGGGCAGGACTCACCCTCGGCGGAGTGCTGGCCATGTCGTCGACGGCGATTCTGGCCAGGATACTTGCCGAACGCCTGGAGCTCAACTCTGCGCACGGGCGGCAGATCATCGGCATACTGCTGTTTCAGGATCTCGCGGTCGTGCCGCTGCTCATCCTGTTGCCGGCTCTCGCGGCAGGCATCGAGGATCTTGCCGTCAACATCGGGTATGCGCTGCTCAAGGCGGGCGTGGTCCTCGCGCTTCTGTTGTTCCTGGGCCAGCGGCTGATGCGCGGATGGTTCCACCTCGTCGCGCGACAGAAATCCTCGGAGCTGTTCGTGCTCAACGTGCTGCTGATTACGCTGGGCCTCGCGTACATGACGAGACTTGCCGGGCTGTCGCTCGCGCTCGGGGCGTTCATGGCGGGCGCGCTGATCTCCGAAACCGAGTATCGCCACCAGGTGGAAGTCGACATCAAACCCTTCCGCGACATCCTGCTCGGGTTGTTTTTCGTCACGATCGGCATGTTGCTCGACGTGCGCGTCGTCCTCGATCAAGGTCTCTGGGTCGCGCTGCTGCTCGTGCTGCTGCTCGCCGTGAAAGCGCTGCTCATATTCGGGCTCGGCGCTCTCTTCGGCGCCACCACCGCGGTTGCATTGCGCACGGGACTTGCGCTCGCGGCAAGCGGCGAGTTCGGCTTCGTGCTGCTCGCGCGGGCCGATGAGCTCGGGGTGGTGAACCCCGGCGTCGTCCAGCCGGTGCTCGCCGCCATGCTGCTGTCCATGTTTGCTGCGCCGTTTCTCGTCGAGCGCAGCGGGGAGCTCGCCCGCCGCTGGAGCGCTTCCGACTGGATGCATCGCGCGATGGAGCTGCACAACATCGCGGTGCAGTCGATGGCCGCGGATCAGCACGTCGTCATTTGCGGCTACGGCCGCAGCGGCCAGAACCTGGCGCGCCTGCTCGAGAAGGAATCGATATCCTTCATCGCGCTCGACCTGGACCCGGAGCGCATACGCGAGGCGGTGGCGGCCGGCGAGAGCGTGGTGTTCGGTGACGCCGCCCGGCGGGAGGTGCTCGTCTCCGCGGGGCTGCTGCGCGCGAAAGCCCTGGCGGTGACCTATTCGGATACCGCCTCCGCCCTGAAGATACTCGGCCACGTCCAGGAGCTGCGCCCCGGCCTGCCGGTGGTCGTGCGCACTCTCGATGACACGGACATCGAGGAGCTCAAGGCGGCCGGAGCGATGGAGGTGGTGGCAGAGGTCATGGAGGGAAGCCTGATGCTCGCCTCGACGGCGCTGATGCTGCTCGGGGTCCCGCTCAATCGAGTCCTCGTACGGATCCGCGAGACGCGCGAGCAGCGCTACAGCCTGTTTCGCGGGTTCTTTCGCGGCATCACCGACGAGGCGGAAAGCGAGGAGGACCAGCCGCGCCTGCATTCTGTCGCGATCCTGACCGGCGCCGCCGCGATCGGAAAGACACTGGGCGCGCTTGATCTCGGGCAGCTGGGCGTCGAAGTCTCCGCCGTGCGCCGGCGCAATGTCCGTACCCTCACGCCGAACGATGAAACGCGGCTCGAGGAGGGCGATGTCGTCGTGTTGCTGGGCGTGGAACAGGACCTCGCCGCCGCGGAAATGAAGCTCATGCAGGGATGAGGCCGCTGCAACGGCCCGGCCGCAGCAAGAACGCCCGCCGAAGCGGGCGTCGAGGCAGGAATCTCGCAATCAGATTAGAGCAGGCTCGTTCCGCCGCAGTTGGTGACCGGCGGCGCGGACCACGCCGGGGGCGGCCCGGCGGTGTAGCACGTGCCCACGGCGCCACCCGTCGGTGAGGTACCGCCCGCACCGCCGTTGTAGGGGGAAAACTGGAATATTCCGCCTATGGGATTGCCGTCGTCGATCTTGCGATCGATCTCGGCCAAGATGTCGGAGGGAACCTGGTTGCCGGTCTTGATGTTGTGGCGCGAGACCAGCCCGCCCACGCCATAGCTGTTGTCGTAGATCAGCTGGACGTAGCGCACGTACGGATTGGTCAGCGCGGAAGCGGTAGTCTCGGGCACCGCCGCGTAGGTATAGCTGCCGTTGATGAAGCCCGATTTCGACAGATGCTCCCATGCCGCGATGTGCTCGTCGATCGTCGCACCCGCCACGCCGTTGGGGGTGATCTGGCCGTTGCCGTTGCCGTTGGTGCAGGTGGGGGTGCAATTGATGTTCGTTGAGGCCAGGGCGTAGTCCCCGGGCAGCGAGCGGAAGCGGTCGAGGAAGCCGAAGTAAGCCGCCTTGATGCCGTCCTGCTGCGTGATGATGTTGCGCACGCGCGCGCTGGTGATGAGCTCCTGGCCCTTCAGCACGCCGCCGAGCAGCAGGCCTATGATCACGAGCACGATCGCAATCTCGATCAGGGTGAATCCGCTTTGTTTACGCATCGTGGTTCCTTTCAGAGCTACTGATGCAAGGGGCGGTATTATAGGCTAGCCCCCGCGCGCGGGTGAAGTCGCCGCGAGGAAGCCCCGTTCAAAAATGATTCAAATGTTGTCGAAAGGTTCAAACTCCATCCAGTGTGTCAAACGGCAACGCCCGCCATTCAGCCGCGCGTTGCGATGTAGGATATCGCATCGACTAGAGCAAGCTCGCTCCGCCGCAGTTGGTGATCGGCGGCGCGGACCAGGCCGGAGTCGGGGCGACGGTGTAGCACGTGCCCGCTGCGCCGCCCGTCGGCGCGGTGCCGCCCGCCCCGCCGTCGTAGGGGGAAAACTGGAATACGCCGCCTATGGGATTGCCGTCGTCGATCTTGCGGTCGATCTCGGCCAGGATGTCGGAGGGAACCTGGTTGCCGGTCTTGATGTTGTGGCGCGCCACCGCCCCGCCCCCGACCGGGCCATAACTGGCGTCGTAGATCAGCTGGATGTAGCGCACGTACGGGTTGGTCGCCGCGGAAGCGGTAGTCTCGGGCACCGCCGCGTAGGTATAGCTGCCGTTGATGAAGCCCGATTTCGACAGATGCTCCCACGCCGCGATGTGCTCATCGATCGTCGCGCCCGCCACGCCGTTGACGGTGATCTGGCCGTTGCCGTTGCCGTTGGTGCAGCCGGGGGGAGTCGGGCAATTAATGTTGGTCGAGGCCTGGGCGTAGTCCCCGGGGAGAGCGCGGAAGCGGTCGAGGAAGCCGAAGTAAGCCGCCTTGATGCCGTCCTGCTGCGAGATGATGTTGCGCACGCGCGCGCTGGTGATGAGTTCCTGGCCCTTCAGCACGCCGCCGAGCAGCAGGCCTATGATCACGAGCACGATCGCGATTTCGATCAGAGTGAATCCGCTTTGCTTACGCATGGTTGCCATCCTTCTAGTCCCCCGGGCGGATGGACTTCTGCAAGTTTCATACCAAGGTGCTGGTCGAGGGAAATCAAACAAATACGCCATGGTGCCGGACCGTGAAGAACCGCACGGTGGTTCGAGGGCGACACATAACCCATTGTCATGCAACGGGTTTCTCTGGGTGGCTGGGAATTCCGGGCAACCGTCACAGCGTCAGTTTAATCACGTAAAAACAAGGTATTGCAGTCGCAACCTCTTGCGGGACGTCAGTTTTTCATCGGCGGTGACGATTTCCCGGCATCTTTCAGTGTCTCGAGCCGCTCCGTCAGAAAGTGAATTTCCTTGGGGTCCGTGACCTCGCCACTCGCAAGCAGCCCGCCGAGCAGCACGGTAGCCGCCTCGCGTTCCCCCAGATCCTCCAGTATGAAGATGCGCATCTGGCGCGCCCAGTTGGAGGCGTGCCGTCCCTTGCGTGCGATCGACTCGGCGTAGGTCAGGGCCAACCGGGTGTCCTTCAGCCGGTGTTTTGCCATGATGGCGCAGTGCGCGAGCCATCGCCAGCGGCGGTCCGGGTCGTGCTCGAACTGGCGCAAGACGAAATCGCACATCTGGCGCTGCTTGGCTGCATCCGGAGTCTGGCCGTAGAGCTGGGACGCCATCAGCAGCGGATACTGGCCGATCGGGTCCAGATCCAGGATGGTCGTCAACCAGAGAATGACCCGCCCGTAGTCGAGCTCCAGAAACGGGATGCTGATTCCGGGCTGATTGTCGAATGCCTGCAAATAGAGCGTGAGCAGCTGCGCGAGTGTGATCGGCTCGCCCAGAGACGCCGCGCGGATCACGAAAGTCGCCGGCGGTGCAGCCAACGCTTCGGCGCGTGCGACCGGCCTAGGCCGCAGCGCCTGCCAGGCGACGTGCAGACAGAAGGTAACGGCGAGCAGCGCCAGCACAACCACCGGCACTGCGCTGACGGGACGTTCCTCGCTGTTCTCGTAGGTCCGAACGATGGATTTGGCAGCTTTCTTGAAAATCGGTGTGATTGCCATGTCGAAGCGCGATGCGGAGAAACGCCAAAAGAATTTTTCAGCGGGTGCTCAAAAATTCTTTCTGTACAGATCGAATATCGCCGCCGCGGCGAGCAAGGTCACGTAGAGCGCCCCTTGCGCGACGATCGCTGCCACATCGGCCCACGAAGCCGGCTGATTCACGAGCCACGCGGTTTGCGTCCAGGTGTCGAATGCCGGCATCATCAGGGCAAGCCCCTCGACCACCCAGCTGATCAGCTGGTGCGAAGCCGAGCCGGCGCCGGCGACGGGATGGGCGCTCATCAGCCGCATTGCGGTGAGGACCCGCGCCAGCAGGTAGAACGCAGCGACAAAGCTCGCAGCAGGAAGCAACTGGTTGAAGTTGATGATGCAAAACAGCGCCAGCGCGGTCACGATGGCGAGCTCGAACGTGAGCGAAATTCCCCATTGCAACACGGCCTGCGCGGGAGCGAGCCACAGCAGGGGCACGCACATCGCGGCGGAAAGCACCGCCGCGATCCCGAGAAATCCGGCCAGCTTGCCCAGCACGTAGTGGGAGCGCGGCAAATCGAGCGCGAGAATCATGTCGAGCCCCTTGTCGTCGAATTCGCGCACGATGCTGGCGAGGACATAAAACGCGCCGATGAATACGGCGGCGAAGCGCGCGCTCGCCGCATAGAAGCCGGCCTGGAAGCGGGCGCCTTCGGTGACCGTGATCTCTTCGACGAAGAAGCTCGCGCCCACCAGCAGGGCCACGGTGAGGAGCACGAGCGCGGGCACGCGCGTTCGCCGCGCCTCGAGCAGCGTAAAGCGGGCGATGGTCGCGACGCGGGATTTCATGCCACAATTCTCTTTATCTACACTGCGCCAGCGGATTCGCGGCAAGAGAAGTATAGCTAAATGCCCATACGGGCCGCCCACGACGGGGGATCCTTGACCGAAGCCGCGGCGACAGGGCCGGCCCGCATCGTGCTCAGCCACCCTCAGGTATGGCTCGGGCTGATGCTGATGTCGTTGCAGGCGGCACTCGCCTGGGGCATCGACGACTGGTGGCCGCGTGCGTTCCTGCTCGCCCATTTCGGCATGTTCCTCCTGTGGCAGCCGGTGTGGCGCGGCGAGCAGAACGTCGAATCGCGCTACGCCTTCCTCGTCGTCATCGCCGGCTTTGTGTTCGCCGTGTGGAACACCTGGTGGCTGATGGCGGTATGGCTCGCGGTGCTGTTCGGGCTGATCGGCGGCTCGGTCCCGGGGATCATCGACCGGCGCCAGCGGCTGGTCTCGATGCTCGCGGCGCTCTACCTGCTCACGATGCTGCTGATCTGGGTCGTGCCGCACACGTTCGCCGGCCAGACTTTCGAAACGGCGCTCGTGGTTCTGGTGCAGTACGGCCTGCCCCTGCTTCCGCTCGCAATCATATTGATACACGTGGATTTCAACCGGTCGATGGGGCCGATTGCCGTGGACCTGTTCTACAGCGTGATCCTGTTTCTGCTGGTGACCGCGCTGGTGCTGGGCGCATTCGTGGTGAAGCAGGTGAGCCATGGCAATTACGCGCTGGCGCTTGCCCAGACGCTGTTCGTGATCGCGGTGCTGCTGTTGCTGCTGTCCTGGCTGTGGAATCCGCGCAGCAGCTTCGTGGGCATCGGCCACCTGTTGTCGCGCTATCTGCTGAGCCTCGGCCTGCCGTTCGAGCAATGGGTGCAACGCGTAGCGGGATTCGCCGAGCAGGAAAGCCAGCCGCAGCGATTTCTCGAGCTGGCTCTGAAGCACGTGCTCGAGCTGCCTTGGGTGGTGGGCGTGGAATGGGAGGCCCGGCTCGGCCACGGGGAATTCGGCAAGCACTCGGAGTTTGCGGCCGATCTCTCGTTCCAGGATCTGCGGCTGCGCATCTATACGCGATGGGCGCTGTCGCCGGCCGTGCTCATGCACCTGAAGCTCCTTACCCAGATGGTCGGGCACTTTTACGACGCGAAACGGCGCGAGCAGGCGCAGCGGCAGCATGCATATACCCAGGCGATCTACGAGACCGGCGCGCGGCTCACCCACGATGTGAAGAATCTGCTGCAGTCGCTGCGTTCGCTGTGCGCCGCGGTGGATACGAGCGATCCGGACCAGGCGCAGGCGCTGCAGGCGCTGATGCAGCGGCAGCTGCCCCAGATTACGCAACGCCTCAACGTGACCCTCGACAAGCTGAAGGCACCGCAGCTGGCCGACACCAGCCTGGTGGATGCGGCGCTCTGGTGGGAAGGGTTGAGGCAGCGCCACGGCAACCGCAACGTTCAGTTTGAGCTCGAAGGCGCGCTCGAGGAACGGAAGATTCCCGTCGAGCTGTTCGACAGCGTCACGGACAATCTCATCGAAAACGCCCTGAACAAGGCAGCGAGCTCTCCCGCCGTGCGGGTCCGGGTTACCTTTTCGACGTCGCACGGAGGCACTCTCACCGTGTGCGACACCGGCGAGGCGGTGGCGAAAGGCATCGCCACGGAGTTATTCGACGCGCCCGTGGCCTCGCGTACAGGCCTGGGCGTCGGCCTGTATCACGCTGCCCAGCAGGCGGAGCAACTCGGCTATCGGCTCGCGCTCGCGGCAAACGAGCCGGGCATGGTGTGCTTCGTGCTGACACAGCTGGAGAGGTCCGTAAATCCGTCGGCCTGACGACATTCAATGGCGAGGCAGGGATCCTCAACCCATTGATAGTTCAGGCTGACCTACGCGGAGCGTGACAAATTCAACGGCAATTTTTGTGGAATTATTTAACTCAATGGGATGAGCCTGTAACGATGTACCGTTTGTAATTAAACACCTACAGTGCCCTGGCTCGCTTCTTGCTGTTTTGTTGCCCGACACCTGTTAAGAAGGCATGTAAATGAGACCACGGCACTTGCTACGACGCACACTTCTCAGTCTGCTATTGGCTGGAATTCCTTTTGGATTCGCCTCCGCCGCTCCGATCACGATGCAGTTTACGGCGACCGGCTTCGCCGCAAGCGCACCCCAGTCCACGGTAAGCGGAACAATCAGATGGAACGCCGCCTCTCCGAACGATCCGGTCGATGCGCTGACGGCGATCGACCTGACGATCGCGGGCCATACTTATACGTTGCCGGAGATCGGATTCTTCCCGGATCCTTCCAACCTGACCCACGTCGGCTTCGGCGGCTTGCCGACCTTCGGCATCACCCCCACCGATGATTTCGCCATGCTGGTGTTCCTGGACTCGCTGACTCCAGCCCTGTTCGCGTATACCGCTGGAGGCGGCCCCACTTTCTTCGCGCGATCGATCTCGTTCGGCGTGACGGCGGATGTCACCAACAGCGGGGAAGCCGATACCACCGACGGTGTGGCCGTCCCGGAGCCCGCCACCGGCGCGCTTCTCGGACTGGCGGTGGGGGGCCTGGCGGTGGTGCGCCGGCGCCGCTCTTCCTGAAGCGCCCGACGCTTCTCTCGGAAAAAGGCAGCCCGTCAGGCTGCCTTTTTTGTTGGAGCTTCCTAAGGGAGCTTGCCGGCCGCTACCATGCGGTTGAAGAGTATGGCGGGCGACAGCCACGTCACGATGTCGTCGAACTCACCTCCCGTGCCTGGCGACCCCGCTTCCTGCCCCACGCGACTGACGAACAAGGCCCCCCCCACGGTCGTATTCGTAAATTCGTCCGGGTAGTTCGACGGCCAGCCGGTTGTCGGGAGCGCATGCGCGACGCCGAAGTTGTCGATCGAGCCGTAGCCATTCCTGCCGTGCGAAAGGACAACCGCAGGGATGCTGCCGACAGTGGTGAGGTTGACGAGCGCTCCAGCCCCATCGCGCGTAGTAATGGTGATATCCGCCGCGGTGGTGAGGTTGAATGGCGCACCTGGTGCCGGTGAGCTGGACGCGAATGCCGGCGTGACGCTGTAATGGAAGATGTGGCCCCAGGCATCCAGCTTCGACACCCCGAGCGTCGCCCATGGAATGAATCCGGTACGTTTGTTGCATGTACCGCCGCCAGCGCGGTCTTCCAGCCCGTTCGTTGCGCTTACCGCAGGACAGGGCAGATAGCCGTTGGCGATCGCAAAGCCAGTCAAGGCTTCCTTGATCTCGTCGAGCATTCTTTGCGTGTCGGAAATCTGGCGTTGATTCGCCTGAGTGGCGAGCGGCACGAGTATGCTCCCCAGCAGCAGCGTGATGATGAATACGGCCACCGCCATTTCGATGAGGGTGAATCCCCGATCGGCCGACGCGGGCGCGGTCATGGCAGGACGCCGCATGGAAAGCTGCTGCCGCATACCATCGCCATGCGATCGTTGCTGGTCGGGAAGCGCGAAGGCTTCACATAGTTTGCATCGCCGTCGGTATTGGCCGCGTCCTCCAGACATTGCCCGGCGGACGCGCAAGGGTGAACCTGGACGCTAAGCGCGCGCCCGGTGACGACCACGAGCACGCGGGCGTGGGTGGTAACCCCGGCCACGGTGAGCGGCTCGTCGGTGAGGGAAATGCCCAGTATTTTCAAGGTCGATGCCAGGGCTGCGTCCATCGGACTTCCCATGTTGCCCTGGAGGTCGCACAGGCTCTGGAGCTGGCCCTCCACCAGCGGGTCGAGCCCCAGTTGTGCGCATCCCTTGGATATTGCGTAGTGGGTGACCTGACTCCAGTTGTTAATGCCGAACCACGCCGGGAGCGTTCCCGCAGGCCAGTCGGCCTGGCCACACCCACTGGGCGTGGTCGGGAATCGGCCTCGAAACAACCCGGAACTACAGCTGTAGGGAGCGACTGTGCCGTACGGATTGGCGTACGGATAGTAACCAATATTGTTCGGCGCGCCGCGATACTTTTCCAAAGCGGCGATGGCTTCCTTCGCGACGCGGACGATCACGACGTTGAACAGCGCATCGCTGGTGATCGCCAGGAGCTTGTCGTTGAAGGCCGCCGAAGGAAGACCGGTCGTGAACGTAATATCGGTCGGCGGCAAGCCATTGGCGTTTTCGCCTTCCAGATAATTTGCGGGGCATCGGTTGTTCAGGATGGTCGTGCCCGTCGTGCTGCAAAGTGAAGAAGCCGCAGTGCTGCGGTCCTGTGTGCCCAGCACGGGCCCAGGGGCAAAAATGATGGCGATGACGTTGGCTGCGGGCGTTATGCCGGTGATGGCCAGCTGCCCGGCGGTGTCGCTGTTCAGCGGTGACGCCGAGCTATCGTCCCGGAAGTTGGGCGATAGCGCATACCAGAGCCGTTCGCCACTGCCGTCGCGCAGATCGGGCAGCCCCAACGTGCGCCAGGGCAGACGACCGAGGTATGCGGGGCATTGGTTCCCCGCGAACAACTCAGCCGACCCGTCGTCGTCTGTATCCGGGCACGGGAGACTCCCAGGAATGGTTTGATCGGCTGCCGCCCGCCCGATCAGCGCGTCTCTTGCCTGTTTCAGCGCGGCTGCGGTTTTCTTATCGCTCTCGATGGCGGTCTTCGCGGGCGTCACGAAGCTAAAGACGATCGCGCTGACTCCGACGCCGAGCAGAAGTACCGAGAGCAGCATTGCCTGTCCCCGCTGACCCGCCGCGCGCAGCGCATAGCTCGAGCGGTATGGGGCGCGCATGCGGGGTGTCTCTGTTTGGCGATTACTTGTACATCTGTGCCGGAGCTTGTCCCGGGAGCTGCGCCGGAGGCGCCTCCGACCTGGCGTTTGCAGTTTCTTCCAGCTTACGCAAGACCTTGTCCACCCGATCTTCCCGGTCCTGGTCGTCCCTGCTGCGCTCGGAAGGTGACGGCGTGCCACTTTTCGCATCGGCCGCTGGTTTGCCTGCAGGAGTATCGATGGGCGTGGTCTCGGGCCTGGAGGCAGGCAAGGGGCGCCGCGAATAGCCTTCCTCGACGCTGCCGGAGAGAAGCTCCGCGCGCTGGCCGACTTTCAGATCCACGTTGCGTCCGGTCTGCGGTGAATGGAGAGTCACTCTGCCGTCGGGACGGACTGCGCTCAGAACAGCCCCGGAACCCTTGTCCTTCTCGTTGACGGCGCGGTTATTGAGCCAGACAGTGGTCTTGCCGTCGCTGCGGCGGACGATCCCCCCGTAAGTAACGATTTCAGGCGCCGGTGGCGCCTCTACGGCCGGTTTTTCCTTTTCGGTATCGGGATTGCCCCGGGTTTTCTTGCTACGCGCGGTATCGAGCGCTTCGCGCTGATCTGGCGTATAGAACAGGCGACCGAGCGGTTCTGCCGGCGCCGGAGCGGACAGGGCAACCAGCGCGCAAGCAAGCACCAGGGGCAACAATCTCACGTCACCACTTTGTCGCGCTTGTTGTCGAAGTGTCACAGTTCACCACTCATGGTTTCTTCGTCGCGCCCGTTGCGCCGACCGACGCCGTGATCCAGGCGAGCTCGCATTCGGCAGCGAGGTTGGGCTGGTAGCGGATCGCCCCGCTGTTCTCGACACGTTTCATGCTGCACTCGTCCACCGTGTATATTCCTGCACCCTGCCGCGCGAGAATGCTCAGGAACCGCATCAGATCTTGCTCGTGCAGCAGACGGAACCTGAGCCTCATCAACGACTGGTTCAGCTGAATCGGAGCGGGATTGAGATCGGCGGCATAAGGGTAGGGTTTTTGCGAGCCGATGTCGTAATCCACCCCGAACAGATCGGCCTGTTGATTGGTGAGGCGCAGTCCATCGAGCCAGTTGATGCGTTGTTCTTCCCCGACGAATCCCCGGCGCTGCAGCTGCTGGTAGGTGCCGAGGTAGCGCACGATGAGGTCCTTCTCGTCGCCCGATTTCTGCAACCGTATGCGTGCGTCGCGCATCTGCCCCTGCTGCACGGCAAGCTGCCGGCGCGCCTCAACCTGCAGCTGGTCCGTGTAGTAGATGGCCGCCGCCGCAATCAAGAGCACCGCGACCAGCGCGAGCGATGGATTGCGGATGGCTTTGAGGTCGGCCTGCGTCATGCGTTCGGCTTGAGGACCAACAGCAACTTGAACTCGGCCGTCGCGCTCTGGTCGGGACTGTCGAGCGTGTTACCGGCCAATGACAGCGTGGGGTTCACGTTGAGCGGCAGCTTCACCACCCGCACCTCGGCCACCGCGGGTTCCTTGCCGAGCCGCGCGGCGAACGCGTTGATGTCTGCGATCGCCGCCCGGTAGTCGCCGCGGAACGGCCGGATCTCGCCCTCGATCAACGCGCTCTGCCGGCGAAACAGCGTCGGTGCGGTCGGCGATCCCGGCTGTGCCGGTGGCGGGGCTGGTCTTTCAGCCGCACCGCTGGAGCGCTCGGCTGTGATATCGGAAGTGCCGTACTTCCAGCCGAATTCCCTGACCACGATGTGCGGGCTGTCCTCCAGTGCCCGGCTTACCAGCGCCATCGCCATCTCGGGAGTCCGCACGCTTTCGCGCAGCTTCTGAGCGATCTCCACCGTCTTCCTCAAATTTTCGGCGGAGGTGGGCGCCGCGGGAAACTGGCGCGTTACTTCCTGGTAGCGGGCGGCGAGCTGCGCGGTCTGGTTCGAGGCCTCTTCGGTTTCACCCTGCAACGCGAACACGCGGTAAAGATTGGCGCCGGTCCAGAGTATGCCCGCGGCGGCAAGGGCGCCGCAGGCGGCGTAGATCGCCCGCCGGGCGCGATAGCGCTGGTATCCGACCGTAAGTCCCGAGGGCGCGAGGTTGCTCGCCGGCGTCTTGAGTCCCAGCAGGTGCAGATAGAGCACGTGCGGCGAGCCGTCAAGCAGCGATTCGGCGATTCCCAGCCGCGCCGCGAGATCCCGCCGGCCGAGCCTGATGCATTCCAGGCTTGGATTCTCGCGCGCTATGCCCTGCGCAACTTCCGCAAGCTCGTCGGTGCGATCGAGCAGCACGACGGTGAGGTGCTCATCGAGCGTCAACGTACGCAGCGCGTGCAGGTACAGCCGGGTATTCGATATTTCTTCGCCAAAATACCGGGCGCGATTCTCGACCTTGCTGCCCTCGCCCCGGGTGAGCCGCGAGAGGCGGAACTGCCGGTCGCGGAAGAACGTGAGCCGCAGGCCGACGCTGTGCTGCGCGACGACGAGAAGATTCGTGGAGGTGAGGTTGAGCTTTTCGGGCAGCGCCGCGCTCACCAGCGGCAGGAGATATAGTCCGGCGACCGGCAGCCCACGGGCGACGATTGCGTCCAGCCATACGCCGACCAGATCGGGATTGGTGAGCGCGGAAAACAGGTAACGGTCGTCGCGGCGCTTGCCGGTGTCCCGCCCCAGCCGCCACGCCGTGAGATAAGGCGTATTGCGGTAGTGCTGCCGCAACTTGCGCGCGGACATCTGCGCCCGGTCCGAGCCGTAGGCATGGGGCAGAGTTTCGAAGCGGTAATCTTCCTCGACTGCGTCGATCAGAATGTAGGCGGGAATGTCCGGCGTTGCGGCGAGATATTCCTTGAACGCGGCGTGGCCGGCGTCGTCGTTGGCGAACTCGTGGCAATCGACCAGGCGATTTCGCCACCGCGCCACCGTTGCGCCGTGCGCACCGACTCCTACCAGCAGCTTGTCAGCCATCTAGAATCACCAGTGACCATTGAGCTGTGACCAGTTGCCGGCAATTCTTCGGGCATCATATGGTTTTACCGCCAGCTGGTTACAGGTCATTCTTCACTAGAACTTCATTTTACCCAAGATATCATATACCGGGCCAAGGACCGCCCAGATAACGAAGGCGATCATGCCCCCGAGGACCAGGGTAAGCACCGGCCCCAGCATCTTCATGCCTTTGTCGACGGATTCCCTCACGTCGCGGTTGTAGAAGTAGGTGACGTTGGCGAGCGCCACGTCCAGCGCCCCCGTGGTTTCGCCCACGCGCAGCATGCGGATCACAAGGGGGGGGAACATGCCGAGGTTCTGGAACGTCTCGGTCAGACCTTCTCCCGCGGAAACCTGCTGCCCCGCGCGATTCAGACCGTCGGAGATCACGCGGTTGCCGACCACTTCTTCGCTGGTCTTGATCGCGTCGAGCACCGTGATCCCGGAGCGGTACATCAGCGAGAACACGTTCGCGAACCGCGACATGATGATCTTTTGCAGTATCGGCCCGATCACCGGGATATTCAGCTTGGCGTAGTCCCACATGTAGGCAATCTTGGAATTGCTCCGGACCAGGATCGTCAATACCACTACGGCCACCACGGGAAGCGCAAGCAACGCCAGCCAGAAGTTGGCGAAGAACGCCGAGAGGGCGAGCAGCACTTTCGTCTGCGTCGGCAGCGCTATCCCCATCGTCTTGAAAAGCTGGGCGATTTGCGGCACCAGAAATACCAGCAAGGCGCCCAGCACGCCGAGCACGACCACCAGGGTCAGCAGGGGATACATCAGCAACCTGCGCGTCTGCGAGACGAGCTCGTCCTGCCACTTGATGGTTTCAGCCAGATTCTGGAATACCTGCGGCAGTTGGCCCGCCTGCTCGCCGGCCCTGATGAGGCTCACGAACACGTTGTCGAAAACTTCCGGATGCCCCGCCAGGCACTGCGACAGCACCTTGCCGCCCTCCATATCCTCGGTCATCACCGTCAGCACTTCGCGGAAGCGCGGGTTGTCCAGCGTATCGCGCATGTCGCGCAGTCCATCGATGAGGGGTATGCCCGAACGGACCATCTGCTCCATGTCGAAACAGAAGTTGACGAGGTCCTGACGGGTGACCTTGCCACCGGCGCCGAAGGCGGCGGGTGCCTGGCGATCGACCTCTTTGTAGGTGATGAGGTCGAGCCCCATGCGCCGCAGCCTCAGCTCGAGATCGACTTCGTTGACCGCGTCGAGCCCGCCGCGGGCCGGGCGGCCGGCCTTGTCTATCGCTTTGTACTGATAAGAAGCCATCCGGGGCGATCATCTAACCGAAACGCCCGGTAAGGTCCACGGCGCGCGCCATCTCCGCGAGGCTTGTCGTGCCGTCCATCACGCGCTGCAGCCCTTCCTCAGCCAGCGACCGGAACCCCTTGGTGAGCGCGGCGGCGCGCAATTCCTTGGCGGTGGCGCGCCGCGCGACGAGCTCGTCGAGGTCGCCGTCCATGACCAGCATCTCCATGATGGCCGTTCGGCCCCGGTAGCCCTTGCCGTCGCATTGTTTGCATCCCACCGGCCGATACACGTAGGAAATCCGGGGCGATGCGCTGCCGAAGAGCAGGCGCTCCTCCTTGGCCGGAGCATAGGCTTCCTTGCAGTGCGGGCAGAGCACGCGAACCAGTCGCTGCGCGATCACGCCGATGATGTTGCCCGCCATGATGTCGGGCTGGATGCCGATGTCCGTCAGGCGCGGGAAGGCGCCGAGCGCGGAATTGGTGTGCAGCGTGGTGAACACCTGGTGCCCGGTCATCGCCGCGCGGAACGCCATCTCGGCAGTTTCCTTGTCGCGCACTTCGCCCACGAGGATGATGTCGGGGTCCTGGCGCATGATCGAGCGGATGCCGTCGGCGAAGTCCATGCGCGCCACCTCGTTCACCGAAGTTTGCCGCATCAGGGTCAACGGATATTCGACCGGGTCCTCGAGCGTCATGATGTTGACTGTCTCGTCGTTCACCTGTGCGAGCAGCGAGTAGAGGGTCGTCGTCTTGCCGCTGCCGGTCGGCCCCGTGACGATCAGGATGCCCTCCGGCCGGGCGAGCATGAGGTCGAGCTTGGCGAGCGTCTCCTTGGCGAGATTCATCCGATCGAGGCTGATGATCGATTTCTCCCGATCGAGCACGCGCAGCACGATGTTCTCCCCGTAAATCGTCGGCTGCGTCGAGACGCGGAAATCCACCGGCCGCCCGTTCAGAGTCAGCGACAGACGTCCGTCCTGCGGGGAACGCGTTTCAGCGATGTTCATGGTGCTCACCACCTTGACCCGCACCGTGATACCCGGCATGTAGGTCTTGTGCAGGCTGCGCACGGTCTCCATTACGCCGTCGATCCGGTAGCGGATGCGCAGGAACGCGTACTCCGGCTCGAAGTGTATGTCGGAGGCGCCGCGCTTTACGGCGTCGACGAGCAGCGCGTTCACGAGCCGCACCATGGGCTGCGTGTACTCATCGCCCCCGACCTGCAGGCTCTCATAATCGATTTCTCCGGTTTCGATCTCCTTCAGGATACCGTCCACCGACAGCTCGTAGCCGTAGAACTGATCGATGTAGTCCCCGAGCTGCGCTTCGCTCGCGAGCAGTGTCTTGATCTCGACCTGCGAGCCGAGCATCGCGCGCAACTGGTCCATGGCGACCACGTTGAAGATTTCCGTCGTGGCAATCGTCAATACGTGCTCGGCGGCGTCGTAGGCGATCGGCAACACGCGGTTGCGCCGCGCGAATTCCTGCGGCACGTGCCGTAGCGCCTCGGAGTCCGCCACGACCTGGGCGAGGTCGATCGACTCCTGGCCGATGGTCCGCGCCATGATGTCGCGGATGGCGCTCTCGGTGACGAACCCGAGGCGCACCAGCAGGCGCCCGATCGGTACGTTGTTATGGCGCTGTTCGGCGAGCGCGATGGAGAGCTGATCGGTGGTGATCAGCCCCTGCTGCACCAGCAGCTCCCCGAGTCGGAGTTTTTTGCGTTGCTCGGCCAACTTCTTAGCCTCTTGCTTGGGCAGGCGTTTATTCTACCTGCGAGGCGAGCTTGCTGACGCGCTCCTGGGCCTGTGCGAGATTGAATTGCGCCTGCCGGGCGCCGGCGAGCTGGACTGCGCGACGATAGAAGCCCAGGGCGAGCTTGGGTTGGCTGACGTGCTCCAGGCCGACGGCGAGATTGTAGGCATAGTCGGGATTGCTGGGATCGAGGTGGAAAGCCTGGAAGTACGCCTGTTGCGCAGGCGCCCACTGGGATTGGTCGGCGTAGAGGTTGCCCAGCGTGAAATAGAGGAAGGGCGACGGCTCGCGAGCGATCAGCTGCTTGAGCCGCGTTTCCGCAGCGAGCGGATCGGCGCGTCCAAGCAACCCGATGAGCCCGGTCTGGGCAAGAGTATTTCGCGGCTCGAGCTCGAGCACCTGCAGGTAACGGCGGATCGCTTCGTCGCTCTTGCCTCCGACCGCCGCGATCGACGCCAGCCCGAGCAAAGCGTCGATATTGCGCGGCTCGGCGCGCAGCATCTGCTCATATGCCCGCTGCGCGGACTCGAAACGATTGGCCTGAAACGCCGCGTAGGCTTCGGTCAGCAGCGGATTCACCACCGGTGTCGCGTTGCCGCGGCTCACTACGATCGTGTTACGGGGAACCTGCGCGGCTTGCGGGGGTTGCGCGCGCTCTGGGGGCGGAGCCGCTGCCGGTTTCTCGCGGGCCGGCGCGGAAGTTGTTGGCGTCGCCGTGGGCGTTGTTGGTGTCGCTGTGGGAGCTGGCGGCGTCGCTGATTCGATGGCGGTCGGGTCCGGGAACAACGGAGCAGTCGCGGGCAGGGGTGTGGTCGCTGGAGCAGGCGCCGCTGCCGGCGGACCAGGGGCCGGTGCTTGTGCGAGCGGTGGGGGCGGCTTTCGCGGCGCAATGGGCGGCTGGGGGAGAAAGAGAGCCGGATGAAAAATCTGCAGATAGACGTACGTTCCGAATCCGATCGCTATGAGCACGGCGATCGTGGCGACAAGTAGCACGGGATGCTGGCGGAGGTAGATGACCGCACCGGCTTTGGGAGCGCTGGCGCTTGCCTGCAGCACCGTTGCCGCCTGCGCCTGCTCGCGCGAGGAGCTCCGGGCGGGTGTGCGCGACGCCGGAGTGCGTGTCTGCGTCGGCTCCGTCCGGGCGCTGCTCGCCGGCGCTTCGGCTGCGAGCGGTTCGAGCGTCAGCTCGTCCTTGGTTGGCGGGGCGGCCGTCGTTGCGACGGGCTCCGCCACGGGTTCGACGCGCGCGTCGACCCGGTCTTTCGCGGCCTTTTCCAAGGCCTTCATCAACAGGCTCATCGCGCGTCGCCGGTTTTTGCGGGCGCCTGAGACGGGCTGTCTGGTTGCGGCAGGAAGCGCTGGAAGAACTTCAATTCGTCGCTCTCCAGCGATGGATTCGCGACGACGGTCGGTCGGATGAAAATCACGAGCTCGGTCTTCTGGGCTCGCTCGTCGCGGAACCGGAACAGCTCGCCGAGAGGGTCCACCTTGTCCGCGCCGGGAATTTGCTCGCGATTGCGCTGGACGGCGTCCTGCATCAATCCCCCGAGTATCACGGTCTGGCCGCTCCCGATCTGCAACACGGATTCCATCTCGCGCACCTGCACCTGCGGTACGCGATTGGGTATGGTCGCGCCGTTGACCACGAGGTTGGGGTTGGGATCCTGCACGAACGGCGTCTGCGGGAACAGACGCGTGACGGTGGGGCGCACGGTCAGCAGGACGCGCCCATCATCGCTCACTTGCGGCGTTACGCCCATGACGATGCCCAGCGCCACCGTCTTGGCAATGGTATTGAACGTGGGCGCTGTAACAACACCGGAGGCGGTGGCGACTCCCGCCTGCGCCTGGACCTCGAAGTACACGACGTTGTCGACCGCCTTCAGCAGCGCGGTTTGATTGTTGAGTACCATAAGCTTGGGACTCGACAGCACCCGTGCTGTGCCGAATTCCTGCAGCAGCTTCACGGTGGTCATGATGTTGCCGATCGATGAAGTCGTATTCGTATAGCCGATGGTTACCTGATTGGGCGGGGGGCCCGGAGACGCCCCGGCTGCCGCAGCCGCCGCGCCGAACCCTCCCAGGAGGGATTGGGTGAGCGTCAAGCCGCCCGAGATCGGAAGACGGCTCCAGTCTATGCCGCCCTGGTAAGCGTCCGAAAGCGTCACTTCCACTATCGTCGCCTCGATGAGCACCTGACGCTGCGCGCCGGTTTCAACCTTGGTGAGGTATTCCTGCACTAGCTGGTGCTGCTTGTCGTTGCCGTTCACGGTTATGGTGCCGGCAACCGGATTTACGATCACATCATCGGCCAGCAGGGTGGATGGCTGCGTGCCGGTCGTGGTACCGCCGCCCAACGACGTCGCGAGCGCCGGAGCGGCTTGTCCGGCACGGCTCGCTGCCTCCAATTGCTTGGCCCGCAGCTCCTGTTCCTGCCTGAGCGTCTGCAGGCGGTCGAGCTTAGCTTCGGCCGAAAGAGACTGCTGCAGGGACGAATTCAGGATCGCGCGCACGGATTGCTCGAGTATCTTCCAGAAATCCGAGCTGGAGGTGGTGGTGACCACGGTTGAGGACGAGTTGCCTGTAGTCCCGCCGCCGGTAGCGGGAGCGCCACCACCGCCTCCGGCGCCCGTGGAACTCACCGCGATCTGGCCGGATGCACCCGTGCTCGACGAGGTGCTGCGCTGAATGTTGACGTAGCTCACCACGTAGGTCTTGATGTAGGCGGTGTCGGGCGATACAAGGATGGTGTTGCCTTCCATCCGATAGCGCATGTTGACCTGCTTCGAGATGCGCTCGAGGATCGCCGGCAACGTCTCGTTGATTGCGTTGAGGCTCACCAGGCCGGTCACAGCGGGATGGACGTCGATGTTCTGCTTTGTGTCGCGCGAGAGCGCGAGGAGCAACTCCTTCACGGGTACTTCGTTGACTACCACGCTGTAGGTTTGCGATGTCACCGCAGGTTTGGGCGGCGGCACGAACGACGTAGTGCGGGCTGGCGGTGGAATCGCCTGATCAGGTTCAGGCTTTATCTGCCTGGCGGAGATATGGCCTTCGGATGGAGGCACGTACGGCCGGATATTCCAGCAGCCGGCGAGCGCTGAAACAAACACCACGGCCAGCACTCTGAGGACGGAGCGCGGTGTCCGAAACGCCGCAACGAGCCGCGATCGAGCGTTGAATTCTCCGTTCGCGGTAGCCGCTTTCGGTCGCATCCCTCCGACTGCTGTCCCCGCGCTCCCAGCGTCACGAACTAGCTTTATTCTCCTGCTCGAATTTTTCGTGGCGCCGGATCTCACCTTGTATTCCCTGTACCGTGCGTAGAAGCGGTCGATACGCCCTCAGCGATGCGGGCAACCCCTGAAGCGCTTCCTTCGCCTCGCGAGGGTCGGTAAAGCTGCCGTATAAGACCGTTAGCGACGGTTTCTGCCTAGCGAAGGTACGATACACAAAAATCTTATTCGTTTCAAGGGTTTTGGAAATAACATTAAGATGATGCTTTAGCTGTTCGGGATTTTCCGCACCGAGAAGTTGAATAGTGTAGGTGTCTTGACCTTCCGTCGCGAGCCATTCGCGCGTGGCCGCGAGTCGCGCCTCCAGGGGATCCGCGCGTCCCGGGGACACCGCTTCGACGACGGTAGGAGGAGGAGGGGTCGATACGGTGCTCGCGGGCGCGGGTGGGGTGGTCGCAGGCGGAGCGTCTGCGTCCATTACCGGCGAAACAGTGAGCGCGGCGGCCGCCGGTACCGGCGCTGCGGGGGCCGGGACGGCAACGTCGGTTACGCTCCCGTTTATTTCAGAAGTTTCTTTTTTAGACAATCCCTTAGGTGAAACGGTCGGAGCCGGGCTCGCTGTCACAACCCCTTCGCGCAGGTGCTGCAGCAGCGAATAGATGGCTACACCCAAGGCAGCGCCAACCGCCACCAGCCCGACAGCCCACATGTAGCGCGGCTTGATTCCGCGCACGGCCTGCTGGCTGAACTCGCTATCCCGCACCGCCGCCGCGACATGCTTCGGCCGCACGGTATAGGTATTTTCCGAGAATGCGGCCAGCAGCGCCTTGTCCGCGATCAGATTGACGCGCCGCGTCAATCCGCCGGAAGCGACGGCGATGCGCTTCACCACGGCAGGAGAAAACAGGTCCGGTCCCCGATATCCGGCAGCGCGCAGCCGGAACATCAGATATTCCCGGATCTCGCCCGGGGTGAGGGGCTCCAGACGGAAACTGTGGGCGATGCGGTCTCGCAGTTGGCGGATGTGGGGCTGGCGCAGGTTTTCATCGAGCTCGGGCTGACCGAAGAGAACGATCTGCAGCAGTTTGTCGTTGCTGGTTTCGAGATTGGACAGCAGCCGGATCTCCTCGAGCGTGGGGAGCGGCACGCTCTGGGATTCCTCCACGAAGAGCACGACACGCTTGCCCGCTGCATGACGCTGCAGCAGGAAATCGTGCAGCAATTGCATGACTTCCAGGCGGGGCGCATCGCGGGCTGGGCCGAGCTGCAACTCGAAGGCAATCGCGCGCAGGATTTCATCGGGAGAGACGCTGGGGTTGGCGATATAGACCGTTTCGATGTGCGCTGGCAGCCGCGTTTGCAGCATGTGGCACAGCATGGTCTTGCCGCTGCCCACTTCGCCGGTTACCTTTACGATGCCCTCGCCGTGAACGATGGCGTAGATCAGCGCTTCCAGAACCGGCCCGCGATTGCCGCCGCTGAAGAAAAACTCGGTATTGGGGGTGATCTTGAACGGCGCCTGGTTCAGGCCGAAATGGATGTAGTACATGAGCACCTCCTCAGGCTGCGTGCATCAGCACCCAAATGTAAAGGCCGTATCAAGATGGATAACACGGCTCCCGATGTGATGTATTGCGCATAGTCACCGCGGCGTCACTTGGAGCCCGAGCGCGGTGTGGTGGCCTTGGCCGCTTCCGCCGCATCGCCATAGTTCTGCATGCGGCTGTAGAGGGTCGTGCGATGAATACCGAGCAATTTCGCGGCTTGCGTGAGATTGCCCTGCGTGATCATGAGGGCCGCCTCCACATAGCCGCGCTCCCACTGGGCCAGCGTCTCGTCGAGGTTGAAGTTCTTCTGAAGCTGGAGATGGCGCCGCGCCGAATCGAGGATCGACTTGAAGTCCTGCCCCGCGGCGAGGCCGGGCAGCTCGACGTCGAGATTCTCCATATCGAGCTCGGCCCGCAGCTGGTCCGGCGTCACCTTCTTGCCCGAGTGCTTGGTCGTGAGGCGGATCACGATATTCCGCAGCTCGCGCACGTTCCCGGGAAAGCCGTATTCGAGCCAAACCTGGGTTGCGGCCGGGTCGAGTTCGACGGGCTCGAGCCGTGCCTGGCGCGCGTAAAATTCGCGGAAGTGGTCAAGCAACAGGCGCTTGTCGTCCGCGAGCTCGCGCAGCGGCGGCACATCGATGGTGAATACGGACAGCCGGTGATAAAGATCCGCGCGGAACCGGTTACCGCGCACTTCCTGGCGCAGATCGCGATTGGTAGCCGTGATGACGCGGGCGTTGGAGACGCGGCTCTGGGTTTCGCCGACGCGCTGGTATTCGCCATTCTCGAGCACGCGCAGGAGCTTCGCCTGCAGCTCGTGCGGCAGTTCCCCGATTTCATCCAGGAACAGGGTCGAGTCCTTCGCATCCTCGAAGTAGCCGGAGCGCGCGGTAGTGGCGCCGGTGAACGAGCCCTTCGCGTAGCCGAAGAGCGTCGGCTCCACCAGGTTGGGAGAAATTGCGGCGCAATTCAAGGCGAGAAACGGGCGCGACGCGCGCGTGCTCAGCAGGTGCAGCGACTTGGCCACGAGCTCCTTGCCGCTGCCGGATTCTCCCTCGATCAGCACCGGAAACGGCGCATCGGCAAACTGCGCCACCTGCTGGCGCAGCTTGTCGATCGGTGCGCTCTTCCCGACCAGCCCGGAATCGGCCGCCGCTCCGAGTTCCGCGTCGCGTATTTCGAGCGAACGCTTGAGCAGGTTCTTGAGCGTTTCGGGCTCGGCCGGCTTGGCGACGAACTCGATCGCGCCGAGCGTGCGTGCATGCCGTGCGTTCGTCTCGTCGCTCTGACCCGACAATACGACGATCTTGATGCCGGGAGAGTAGGCGATCAGCTCGCTGATCAGGCGAAAGCCTTCATCGGGACGGTGCGGCGTGGGCGGCAGCCCCAGGTCGATCAACGCAAGCTCCGGCGCGCGGTCGAGCTGCCGCAGCAGGCTTTTCACCTGCGTGCGCGAGTCTGCGACATAGACCGAGAAATCCCGGCTCAGGACGAAATTGAGCGTATCGGTGATCAGCGGATCATCGTCGACGATCAGCAGATCGGGCTTCTTGGCGGTTTCCGCTGGCTTCACTCAGACCCCCGGTGGTCCTGTAAATGTGCCCTCAACGACGGCGCTATACTTTGTGGTTGTTCCTTTGCGCGGTGCGGCGGAGCCTGGCCGGCGGTCCCGATTGACGATTTGGCCTGGTTCACCGCTGCGAGTCATTACCCCCCGCACTCCGCTTCCGCTGGAACAGTATTGCAATTGTACCGCAAAGGCTTTCTGCTTCAGTGCGGATTTCATCATGCCGCATGGGACGGGGTCGCTATGCAGCGCAGAAATGCGTGTTCCAGGTCCGGTCCTCCGCAGCTTTGCACGAGTTCGTCCGGGGTACCGGCAAAAAGCAGCCTGCCGTCGTGCAATACGGCCATGCGATCGCACAGCTCCGCGGCATCGGCCAGGGCGTGCGAGGTGAAGAACACCGTGTTGCCGTTGCGCCGTAGCACGCGCAACTCGTTCTTGAGCAAAGCGCGGGCCTTGGGATCCAGTCCCCCCGAGGGTTCGTCGAGCACGTAGAGCCCCTTCCCGGAAAGCAGACACGCGGCAATACCAAGCTTCTGCGTCATTCCCTTCGAATAGGTGCGCGCGGAACGGGTCAGGGCGGCCGGATCGAGGTCGAGCGCCTTGAAGGTGCTCGCCACCCGGTTGTCGTCGTATGGCGCGCGGAAGAGCTGGAGCATGTACTGGAGGAAGTCGCGTCCGGTCAGGTAGTGCGGAGGATTGAAGCGCTCCGGGAGGTACGCCAGGCGCGTCCGGGCGGACGTTTCGCGGTGGGAGGTGCCGAAGATCTCGATGCGGCCCTGGTCGGGATCGCAGAAATCGAGCAGGCATTTGATCAACGTCGTCTTACCCGCCCCGTTCACGCCGACCAGGGCCAGGAATTCGCCGCGCGGAACCTCCAGGGAAAACTCCGTAAGGGCGGCCACGCCCGCGTAGGACTTGCCTACCCGCTCGAAGCGCAGCGCCGTGTCGCTCATTCAAACTAACTTATCACAACTCGGCGCAAGAACAGGGCGAGGATGCTGGAGACCCCGATAGCCAGCGCTCCCGTGAATCCTGACGCTCCAGTGCGCCGCGTTGGCTGTCGTGACGCAATGTTGTGGTTTAGAATGACCGCTTTTTGCGCTGCCCCGCTAGCGGATGGAAAACCTGGTTGAAATCAAGGACGTGAACTTTGCGTACGACGTCCGGCCGGTGCTGAAGGGCATCAACATGACGGTGTCGCGCGGCTCAGTGGTCACGATCATGGGCTTGAGCGGATGCGGCAAGACGACGCTGTTGCGCTTGATCGGCGGATCGCTGAAAGCCAAAAGCGGCGAGGTGCGGGTGGACGGTTGTGTCATGAACGATCTCGACCAGGAGGGGCTGTACGCGATGCGCCGCAAGATGGGCATGCTGTTCCAGTTCGGCGCGCTCTACACCGATCTCTCTGTTTTCGACAACGTCGCTTTCCAGATGCGCGAGCACACGCGCCTCCCCGAAAGCATGATCCGGGACCTGGTCCTGATGAAGCTGAACGCGGTCGGTCTGCGCGGCGCCCAGGACCTGATGCCGTCGGAGCTCTCCGGCGGCATGGCGCGGCGCGTGGCGCTGGCGCGGGCGATCGCGCTCGATCCGATGCTCATCATGTATGACGAGCCGTTCACCGGCCTCGATCCGATCTCGATGGGGGTGATCAGCAACCTCATCCGGCGCCTGAACGACACGCTGGGAGCAACCTCACTCGTCGTTACCCACGACGTTCAGGAAACGCTGCGGATCGTGGACTACGTGTATTTCATGTCGGACGGAGTGGTGGTCGCGCAGGGTACTCCGGAAGAGATTCGCAGATCCGAAACGCCGTTCGTGCACCAGTTCGTATGGGGCGAAATGGACGGTCCGATGCCTTTCCATTACCCGGGCGCAAGCTACGGGCGTGACCTCGCTGTCGAGCCGCAGCATGTTTGATCGCCTCGCCAAGAGCTTGCGCAAGATCGGCGGCCGGGTCGTGAATGGCGTCTGGCGACTGGGTTATGCCAGCCGCTTTTTTGCCCTGACCCTGATGCGATCGGGCGTAAGCTTCCGGCGCTTCCGGCTGACGATCAAGGAGATCTACTTCGCCGGCGTCCTGTCCCTGATCATCATCATCGTGTCGGGCCTGTTCGTCGGGATGGTGCTGGGCCTGCAAGGCTACGAGACCTTGCAGAAATACGGCTCGGCCGAGGCCGTTGGCACGCTGGTGGCGCTGTCCCTCACGCGCGAGCTCGGCCCGGTCGTGGCCGCGCTGCTCTTCGCGAGCCGCGCCGGCTCCGCGATGACCGCGGAGATCGGCTTGATGAAGGCCACCGAGCAGATCTCGGCGATGGAGATGATGGCCGTGGATCCGATTGCACGCGTGATCGGGCCGCGCTTCTGGGGCGGAATCATCTCGATGCCGCTGCTCGCCGCGATGTTCAGTGCAGTCGGCGTGTTCGGCGGCTATCTGATCACGGTGGTGTTGATCGGCGTGGACGAAGGAGCGTTCTGGTCGCAGATGCAGGGTGCGGTCGATTTCAGGCAGGACATCGTGAATGGCGTGATCAAGAGCGTGACGTTCGGTATCGCGGTGACCGCGATAGCGCTGTTCGAGGGCTACGACGCCCCGCCCACCGCGGAAGGTGTTTCCGGTGCTACCACGCGCACGGTGGTCACCTCGTCGCTGGCCATCCTGGGGCTGGATTTCGTGCTGACGGCGTTCATGTTTACGGGGGTATAGACCATGGAGCGGAGCGTGCTTGACTTCTGGGTCGGGGTATTTGTGGTCGCAGGCATCATCGCGCTGCTCATCCTGGCTCTGAAAGTGGGCAATGCGAGCTCGACGTTCAACGTCGGGCAGTCGTACCAGCTCATCGCCCGCTTCGATAACATCGGAGGGCTCAAGATACGCGCGCCGGTGAAAAGCGCCGGCGTGGTGGTTGGGCGCGTCGCCGACATCCAGTTCGACAACAAGACTTACGCGGCGCGCGTCACCATGAACGTGGACCAGCGCTACCAGTTTCCGAAAGACACCAGCGCCTCCATCCTGACCTCGGGGCTGCTCGGCGAGCAATACATCGGGCTCGAAGGCGGCGGCGACGAGAAGATGCTGCAGAACGGCGAGACTCTAAAGCTGACGCAGTCGGCGGTGGTTCTGGAGAAACTGATCGGGCAATTTCTATACAATAAGGCTGCAGAAGGCGGAGCATCGAAATAGAATCGCGGCTCACGGGAAGTTGGTTCGGCGGCGGAATGAGGGGCGGTGTCCCCTCATTTGTTGCCAGCTCTCAGAAAGGGGACGGAACGGACATGGGAAGGACACTGGTGTTACTGCTTGCTTTGAGCGCGTCCGCAATTCAGCCTGGAAATGCCGCGGAGATAACTCCGCCTGACGTGCTGGCGCGTGCCGTTACCGACGACGTCCTGAAGATCATTCGCTCCGACAAGGAGTTGCAGGCGGGCAACCAGAAGAAGGTGGTGGAACTGATAGAGACCAAGGTCGCGCCGCACTTCGAGTTCACGTCAATGACTCGGCTTGCAATGGGCCGTAACTGGAGTCAGGCGAGTCCCGAACAGAGAAAAGCTCTCGCGCAGGAATTTCGCACTCTTTTGGTGCGCACTTATACCACCGCGTTCACTCAGTATCAGGACCAGACGATCGAGTACCGACCGCTGAAAATCGCCCCCGACGAGACCGACGTGGTGGTGAAATCGCTGATCAAGCAGACGAGCGGTCCGCCCGTGTCGGTTGACTATCGGATGGAGCGGACCGACAAGGGCTGGAAGGTCTACGACGTGAAGATCGAAGGCATCAGCCTGGTCGAAAACTATCGCGGCACGTTCACTTCCGAAGTGCAGAGAAACGGCATCGACGGGTTGATCAAGTCGCTCGCCGAGAAGAACAAATCCCAGCTCGCCAAGATCGATACCCAGGCGAAATGATCTCGTGCTCCGGCGGCCGCTGCGTACTGCAGGGGCCGGTCACCATGGCGAACATCGGTCCGCTGCTCGACGAGGGCGCCCGGCTGATTGCCGGAGATCAAGTCACCATCGACCTGGCCGGAGTCACGGAAGTCGATTCCGCTGCGGTCAGCCTGCTGCTGGAATGGCGGCGCCAAGCGCAACGGGCGAGCCGCGCAATCCGCTTTATCAATCTACCCAAGAATCTCAGGAGCCTTGCCGAGCTCTACGGCGTAACTGAATTGCTCGGCGAGCAGTGAACGGTGAAGGCGTAGGCGCAGCGGCAGGTGAGATAGGTTCCTTGGTTCCCGCCATTCAGGTAGAGCGCGCCACCAAGCGCTATGGCGCGCTCACGGCGCTCGACGAAGTAAGTCTGGAGATCGAGCAGGGCGAATTCTTCGGCCTCCTCGGCCCGAATGGCGCCGGCAAGACGACGCTGATCAATATCCTCGCCGGCCTGGTCTTCGCCACGAGCGGTTCCGCCCGGGTCATGGGATTTCACGTGGTCGACCACTATCGTGCAGCGCGGCGCGCGCTCGGCGTGGTGCCGCAGGAATTGGTGTTCGATCCGTTTTTCACGGTACGCGAAGCGCTGACCTTCCAGTCGGGCTATTTCGGCATCAGCGACAACCGCGCCTGGATCGACGAGGTGATGCAACATCTCGATCTCACGGCCAAGGCCGACACCAACATGCGCGCGCTTTCGGGCGGCATGAAGCGACGGGTGCTGGTCGCGCAGGCGCTGGTGCACAAGCCGCAGGTGATTGTACTCGACGAGCCGACGGCGGGCGTGGACGTCGAGCTGCGGCAGGCGCTGTGGAAATTCGTGAGGCGGTTGAATCGCGACGGACACACCATCGTGCTCACGACGCACTACCTGGAAGAAGCCGAGGCATTGTGCGGGCGCATTGCAATGCTCAAGCAGGGACGCATCGTCGCACTCGATACCACGCAGAACCTGCTGCACATGCATTCGGGATGCTACCTCGAGCTGCGCGTGAATCCGGACCGGCTCCCCCCAACACTGGCGCCGCGCGTCGCGCGCTACCTGGAGCCGGGATACCGTCTCGCGCTGCAGGACTACCTCGAGGTAGAGCGTGTCATCGCGGAGATACGGGCGAGCGGCGTCGAGATCCAGGAGCTCGAAGTCATGCAGCCGGATCTCGAAGAGATCTTCGTGCAGATCATGCACAAATCATGATGCGTGATGCGTAATGAGTGATAAGTCTGAAGGGCCGGTCCTGTCGGCCAGCGCACCCATAAACCATCATTCCTCACCCATCACCGGGTTCTATACGCTGTTTCTCAAGGAATGGCTGCGCTTCTGGAAGGTAAGCGTGCAGACGATAGTCGCGCCGGTGTTGACGGCGCTGCTGTTCCTGGTGGTTTTCGCCTATTCGCTGCGCGAGCATGCCGCGGTTTTTGCGGGTGTAGGCTATTCCGCCTTTCTCGCGCCGGGCCTCGCGATGATGTCGGTGCTGCAGAACGCTTTTGCCAACAGCTCCTCGAGCCTGATGCAGTCGAAGATGACCGGAAACATCGTCTTCGTGCTGCTGCCGCCGTTTTCGTACCGGGAGTTTTTCCTCGCATATTTGCTCGCGTCCATGGCGCGCGGCCTCGTGGTGGGCGCAGGCGTGCTGCTCGCGACGATATGGTTCGTCGATTTGCCGCTCACACGTCCTTTCTGGATTGCGGCTTTCGCGCTCTCCGGGAGCGCTGTGATGGGAACGCTCGGCATTATCGCCGGGCTCTACTCGGACAAGGTCGACGAGCTGGCGGCGTTCCAGAACTTCATCATCCTGCCCCTCACCTTCCTGTCGGGGGTCTTCTACTCCATCCACGCGCTGCCTCCCTTCTGGCAGAGACTCTCCTTGTTCAACCCCATCTTCTACATGGTCGATGGCTTTCGCTATGGCTTCTTCGGTCAGGCCGATGTCTCGCCGTGGTTGAGTCTTGCGATTGTCGTCTCGGGCTTCTTCGCCTTATCATTCCTGACCCTGCGACTGATTCGGATCGGTTACAAACTGCGGCATTAAAGGCGGTGAACAGCAAGCGGAGCGAGCGGGAACAGCCCGAGCCTGTCGCACGTTGCTTTATTGTCTTTTCGCTCATCCGCATACGGAGCGGTATGGTAGATCCCCGGCAAGTCGAGCAGTACATCAGGTCCGGCCTCCAGTGCGAGCATGTGGAGGTGCAGGGCGACGGTCAGCATTTCGAGGCCGTGATCGTGAGCCCGGCGTTTCGCGGCAAGTCGCGCGTGCAGCAGCACCAGGTGGTGTACGCCGCACTGGGCGACCGGATGCGTGCGGAGATCCACGCACTGTCGATGAAGACCTTCACGCCGGAAGATTGGGCGGCTCAGAAACCGTAAGCTCTGCACGTTTTTTCTGATCTGAAGCATGGATAAGCTGGTCATCGAAGGCGGCGTGCCGCTCGCCGGGGAGGTCGAGATCTCCGGCGCCAAGAATGCCGCCCTGCCGATCCTTACGGCCGCGCTCCTTACGGATGAGCCGCTCATCGTCACCAATGTTCCTCGCCTGCGCGATGTGACCACAATGCTCAATCTGCTGGCGCAGATGGGCGTCGCGATCTCGATGGATGAAAAGCTCGGGGTGGAACTCACCGCCGCCCGCATTTCGAGCCCGGTCGCACCATACGAGCTGGTGAAAACCATGCGCGCCTCGGTACTGGCCCTCGGTCCTCTCGCCGCGCGCTGCGGCGAGGCGCGTGTTTCGATGCCGGGAGGCTGCGCCATCGGATTGCGCCCGGTCGACCAGCACCTCAAAGGCTTGCAGGCGATGGGTGCGGAGATCGCCATCGAGCACGGCTACATGATCGTGCGTGCGCCACGCCTGACGGGAACGCGCATCTGCATGGATCTCGTGACTGTCACCGGTACCGAAAACATCATGATGGCCGCCAGCCTGGCGCAAGGCACGACGGTTATCGAGAACGCGGCGCGCGAGCCGGAAGTCGCCGACCTTGCGGCCTGCCTTGTCGAAATGGGCGCGAAGATCGAGGGAGCGGGCACCGACCTGATTACCATCGAGGGCGTAAAGCGGCTGCACGGCGCACGCCACCATGTCATGCCCGACCGGATCGAGACCGGTACGTTCCTGGTGGCAGCGGCCGCGACCGGTGGTGAAGTGATACTGCGCGATGTCCGGCCCGACATACTGGATGCGGTGCTGGAGAAGCTGCGCGAAACGGGCGCGAAGCTGGCCATCGGTCCGGATTGGATCAGGCTCGCGGCCAACGGTGCGCTGGGCTCGGTCAACGTGCGCACTGCGCCCTATCCCGCCTTCCCGACCGACATGCAGGCGCAGTTCATGGCGCTCGATGCCATCGCGCATGGAACTGCGATCGTTACTGAAACGATCTTCGAAAACCGGTTCATGCACGTGCAGGAACTGAGGCGGCTCGGTGCCGACATCGAGGTCGAAGGCAACACTGCAGTGGTTAAAGGCGTGCCGCACCTGGATGGCGCGAGCGTGATGGCGACCGATCTGAGGGCTTCGGCGAGCCTGGTGCTCGCTGGGCTCGTCGCGCGCGGGACCACGACTGTGGATCGCGTTTATCACCTGGACCGCGGCTACGAAAGGATAGAAGAGAAGCTGTCGAAGCTCGGGGCGCGGATCAGGCGTATGCGCTAGCTCATGGTAGGTAGCTTGCCGGATCGGCGGCGCCGGCGCGCCCCTGCCGTCATTGCTGTTCTGTTTCCGGCTTCCTTGGCGTTACGGGCGGCCTTGGCGGTAAAATGCTGTTTTTCTTGAATCTTCAGGCTGCTCCGTGATCACCATCGCCCTCTCCAAGGGCCGCATCTACGACGAAACCATGCCGCTACTTACCGCGGCGGGCATCGTCGCGCGCGGTGACCCGGAGACTTCGCGCAAGCTGATCCTCAATACCAATCGGCGCGACGTGCGGCTCGTCATCGTCCGCGCAACAGACGTGCCGACCTACGTCCAATATGGAGCGGCCGACCTGGGCGTCGCGGGCAAGGACGTGCTCGATGAGCACGGCGGACAGGGGCTGTACCAGCCGCTCGATCTGAAGATTGCGCGGTGCCGCATGATGGTGGCCGTGCCTGCGGGTTTCAACTACGGGCAGGCAGTGAAGCAAGGCGCGCGCCTCAGGGTTGCGACCAAGTACGTGCAGACCGCGCGCGAACACTTCGCGGCGAAGGGCGTCCACGTGGACCTCATCAAGCTGTATGGGTCCATGGAGCTTGCGCCCCTTACCGGACTCGCCGACGCCATCGTCGACCTGGTGAGCACCGGCAATACCCTGCGCGCCAACGGTCTCAACGCGGTGGAGGAAATCGCTCCGATCAGCGCGCGTCTGATCGTGAACCAGGCGGCGCTGAAGGTGAAGCGCGCAGGAATCCAGCCCCTGCTAGACGCGATTGTGGGCGCCATCCGATGATCGCGATCCGGCGCCTCGACGCGGCCGCGGCCGATTTCGACCGGCAACTCGCCGAGC
>DATFWO010000293.1:0-39864 GCA_035259205.1 Burkholderiales bacterium
CCACCCTCCCCGCCCTGCTGGTGCATGCAGAGCGGACTGGCGGACGGCGCAAGCGCACGCCGGCGATGGTGTTCTTCGACGGCTTCGACGTCACCAAGGAAATCCAGTACTTCAAGGGCGTGCCGGACCTCGCCGCGCGCGGCGTGGCGTGCCTCATCGTCGACGGGCCGGGCAACGGTGAAAGCGTACGCTTTCGCGGCCTCTACCTGCGCCACGACACCGAGAGCTACGGCACCGCCGCCTACGAATATCTCGCGGCACGGCCGGAAATCGACGCGCGGCGCATCGGCGTAATGGCGATCAGCCTCGGCGGCTACTACGCTCCGCGCGCCGCCGCGTTCGAGCCGCGCTATGCCTGCTGCATCGCGTGGGGGGCGCAGTGGGATTACTGGCAGATCTGGAAAAGCCGCTTCGAGCGATTGGACGCGGGCGGCACGCCGTCATTGTCGGTGCCGTGGAAGCATCTGCTGTGGATCTTCAACGTGGAATCGCGTGAGGCTGCGCTGAAAAAGCTGGAAGACTTCCGGCTGCACGGCGTGGTGCAGAAGATCGCCTGCCCGTTCCTGCTGTTGCACGGCGAGGGCGACGAGCAGATACCGCTCGCGCTCGCCCAGCGTTGCTACGACGCGGTCGGCTCCAGGAACAAGACGCTGAAAGTCTTCACGCGCGAGGAAGGCGGCTACCACCACTGCCAGGTGGACAACGTCAGCGTGGGAGTAGCGTACATGTGGGATTGGGTGGAGAGCGTGCTCAAGCCCGGCGCTTGAGCCGCCTGCCATTCGCAGCGCCTTCCCGGGAACGCCTTACTCGCGCGACAGAGTCGCGCTCCACCTTTTCGTTTCCCGGCCCTTCGCAACGCCTTCCATCACGTCGCCGCGGACGCGCCCCGCATAGTCGACTCTGTTCACCGTGAAGCTGATCTCATCCCCGCGCAGCCGGCCGTTTTCGACCGGCAGCACTATGCCGCCTATGTCGAGCGCGCCGGAAACCTTCTGGAAGCTCTGCTCGAGCACGAGCCACTCTCCGCCCTGCAGGCGCCACGCGCCGGCGACCTGCGCCGGCACTATGTACATGACGGCGACGCACCAGCTGTTGCAGGGAACCGATCTGACGCTCGCGTCGGGCTCCCAGCCCCCGCCGATCTCGTAGGTGTTCGAGACGATGCGGGTGCCCGGCTTCATCTTCAAGAACTTCGGGGCCAGCTTGCTCAGGTGGCCGGGCAGGAGAAACAGGGCAAGAACGGTGGCCTGTGAAATGTCGGCCTCGAACATGTCGCCCTGGACGAAGGTCGCCTTGTCGCTGACGCCGGCGGTGGCGGCGGCGCGCTTCGACAGCGCAACGAGGTCGGGGTTGTATTCGACGCCCAGCGCCCGCGCCCCGCGCTTCGCCGCGGCGATGACGTTGCGGCCGTCGCCCGAGCCCAGATCGATCACGTAATCGCTCGGCGTCACCCGCGCCATATCGAGCATCGTCTCGACCGTGTCCTCCGGAGTGGGGATCCACACGACGTCCTTGCCCGGCTGTCCCGGCACCGGACGGTAGGAATCCTGCGGCGCCTCGGCTGCGGCGGCGATAAGCACGCATTCAAAAACCAAGGTCCACAGCAGAACTAGCCGCAGATACACGCAGACGAACGCAGATTGCATAGTTCGGCTATCAAGATCAATTCTTGCTACGGATAAGCCGGATTTCAGAGTTTACTGTCTTCGGGGTTGACGTCATCCGCGTGTAGCTGCGTGTATCTGCGGCTCACAAGTTCTGCGGTCTCTAGTCTCTGGTCTCAAGTCTCTGCTTTTATTGGCCTGGGCAGCGACTTCCACGCGGTTGCCAGCAGGGCGAGACCCGCCACGGTGATGGCGATGGATCCCGCATACATGCCTCTCAACCCGGCGAGGTCGGCGAGCGCGCCGGAAATGATCGCGCCGATTCCGGCGCCGATCTGAAACGAAATGCTGAAGGTCGCCATCGCCTGGCCGCGGGAGCGGGGATTGGCGAGATCCATGGCGAGAGCCGTGGTCACCGAGCTCGTCATCGCCGTGCCCACGGCAAAGAAAAAGCCGCCGACGAGTATGAGCGCAAGACCCTGGGCGACGATGATGAACAGCAGTCCGATCAATTGCGCGCCCAGGCCGATGGCGATCGATGGGCCCCGTCCGATGGCGTCCGATTTCTTGCCGAGCACGGGGCGTATGACGAGGCCCGTCACGCCCGCCAGGACGTAGAACAGGCCGATGTTCCCGATATCGAGCGAGCGCGCATAGAGGGGAAGAAAGGCCATGACGGAGGGGCCGGTGAGCGTCGAGCAGAGGTTGAGCCCTGTCGCGAGCAATACGCTGCGGTCGATGAGCTTGCCGGGCGTCGGCTCATCGGTTGTTCGCACGCGGACGGCGGCTTCCACTCGGTCTCTCGCCAGGCTCATGGCGACCGGCAGGCCCAGCAGCGCCAGGATCGCCGAGAGCAGGAACGCAAGCTGGAAACCGCCGTGCCCGTCGAGCAGCCACAGAGCCAGAGCCGGAAAGACTATCGAAGCGCTTGCCGTCGCGCTCGTGTAGTAGCCGGCCGCCTCGCCGCGGCGTTGAGCCGGCGCCGCAGTCGCAAGCCTGGTGTAACCGCCGGTGTTGAGGCCCGCCCAACCAAGACCACGCACAACGCCCCCGACAAACACCATCGCAAGCAGGGGAACGAGGAACAGGAGGCTCCCCGCGGCAAGCAGAAGCAGGCCGACGGACAGCACCCCCGCCGCGTTCCAGTTGTCTGCGACACGGCCCACGAAAGGCCGCACCGTGAAGCTCGGCACCGAGAATGCGAGGAGCGCCACGCCGGCCAGGAAAGCCGAGCCTCCCCTATCCTGGACATAGAGCGGGATCGTCGGCGTGATGACCCACTGGTTGGCATATCCCAGGAACATGGCGAGGCACAGCAGGACGAAGGGGCGCGAGAACACTGGGAAGCGGTGATGGGTGATGAGTGATGGGTGATGCGGAACCGTCGCGCGCTCGTGCGCTCTCGTCGCTTGTATTCCGCCGCGGCTGGCAGTAGCTTACGGCATCTTCAGAGGCTCGCCCAAGATGAAGGTCATCGTGCTCGGCGCCGGCCTGCTCGGCGTAACCTCGGCCTACTACCTGCAGCAGCTCGGACACGATGTGACTGTGCTCGACCGGCAGGCCACTCCCGCGGCGGAAACCAGCTTTGCCAACGGCGGCCAGATCTCGGTGAGTCACGCGGAGCCCTGGGCCAATCCGAACGCTCCGCTCAAGGTCCTGCAATGGCTGGGCAAGGAAGACGCGCCATTGCTCTTTCGCGTGCGCGCGGACATGCGCCAGTGGCTCTGGGGGCTGCAGTTCCTGCGCGAATGCACTCCGGCGCGCACGCGCCACAATATCGAGCAGATCGTCCGGCTCGGCACCTACAGCCGCAATATGTTGCAGGAGCTGCGGCGGGAAACCGGCATCGCCTACGACGATCGGACACAGGGCATACTGCATTTCTATACCAGCCGGAAGGAATTCGAGGGCGCGTTGAAGCCCGCGGAGCTGATGCGCGAGCTCGGATGCGAGCGCCGCGTCGTCTCGGCCGACGAAGCGGTGCGCATAGAGCCCGCCCTGCGCCACATACGTTCGAGAATTGCGGGCGCAACCTACACCGGGGAAGACGAATCGGGCGACGCCAATCTGTTTGCCCGCGAGGTGGTCAAGCTCTGCCAGGCGCGCGGCGTCCGGTTCCTGATGAGCCACACCATAACCGCGCTGCGCCCTGCCGGCGGCGCAAGGCGCGACCAGATAGATCACGTGGAGGCCACCGACGTGGATGGACGCTTTCAGCGCATACGCGGCGATGCCTACGTGCTCGCGCTGGGCTCGGTCAGCCCGCTGATGGCTGCGCCGCTGGGTATCCGTTTGCCGATCTATCCCGCCAAGGGTTATTCCGTAACCATGCCGGTCAAGGATGAAGCCGCAGCGAACCAGGTATCGTTGACCGACGACGAGTACAAGCTCGTGTATTCGCGCCTGGGCGACCGCCTGCGCATTGCGGGCACCGCCGAGTTGAACGGTTACGACCGCGACCTGAACCGCGTGCGTTGCGAAGCGATAGTGCGACGGGTCGAGGAAATATTTCCCGGCGCGGGCGACGCCGAGCAGGCTCAGTTCTGGACCGGCCTGCGCCCCGCGACACCGAGCAACGTGCCGCTGATAGGCAAGACCCGGCTACCCAATCTGTACCTCAACACCGGCCATGGAACGCTCGGCTGGACCCACTCGTGCGGATCGGGGAAGTCGATCGCCCGGATCGTGAGCGGCATGGCGCCGGAGGTGGATTTCGCGTTCACGTAAGGAGGGACTATGGACAGGACCATCCAAGATGAAGTCGACGATCGCTCTGATCCGGGGCGCCGCAGGTTCCTGACACAGGTGGCGGCGACGGGCGCTGCGGCGGCAGGTGCCGCGGCGCTGCCGGCGCGGGCGCAGGAGAAGACGGACCCGTCCTCGACCTTGCAGGCGGGCGAGGTACCTATCGCCGAAACGCTCGCCGGCTATGCCGTCAATCTCAAGTACGACGATCTGCCGCCCGAGGTTGTGCGAGTCGCCAAGCGCACCATCCTCGACACGATCGGCTGCGCGATCGGCGGCCACACGGCCGGGCCGAGCCAGATCGCGTTGAAGCTCGCGAGCCCGGTCAGCGCGAAGCAGGGCGCCTCGATCCTGTGCAGCGGCACCAGGACGAACCCCGATCTCGCCGCGTTCGCCAACGGCGTGATGATCCGCTACCTCGATTTCAACGACGGCTACATCAGCCTCGGCACCGGGCACCCGAGCGATCTGCTCGCCGCATTGCTTCCACCCGCGGAGCTTGCGGGCAGCAGCGGCCGCGATCTCATCACGGCGTTCGTCGTCGCGTACGAGGTCTTCTGCAAGATCGCGGACGTGCTCGATACGCGAGGCATGGGGCTCGACCATTCGACCATCATCGGCCCGGCCGCGGTGGCGGGCGCAGGCCGGCTGATGGGGCTCACGCGCGAGCAACTCACGCACGCGATCGGCATCACGGTCGGCGGCAATACCGCGATCAACCAGGGACGGGTGGGGACGCTCTCGAACTGGAAGGCCTACGCGGCCGCCGAGGCCTGCCGCAAGGCGATATTCTCGGCGCAGCTCGCACAGGCCGGCATGACCGGCCCGAACCAGGTGTTCGAAGGGCCGAACGGCTTTTTCAACGTAATCAGCCGCAAGCCGTTCAAGCTGCCCAGGCTCGGCGGCGGCGGCGAGCCATTCGGCATCATGCATGCCTTCACCAAGCGCTTCGCGCTCGGGCAGTATTCGCAGACGGTCGCGCAGGCGGCGGTGGAGGCGAGGCAATTCTTCAAGGAAACGGGCGAGATACAGGACGTGAACATCCGGGTCTCGCGCCGGGCAATCCGGGTGATGGCGGATAGCCCCGACAAATGGCGGCCCCAGACTCACGAGACAGCCGACCACAGCATGCCGTACTCGGCGGGAGTGGCGCTGATGTACGGAAAGATAGAGCCGGAATACTACGAGGCGCCGCACCTGCACGACGCCCGCCTGCTCGATCTCGTGAGCCGCGTGAAGTGCATACCGTCCGAGGAGGCCGACCGGGTCGAGAAGGAATACAACCTGTGCGACTTCGAGCTCGTGCTCAAGTCCGGCGAGCGCAAGGCCGTGCGCGTCGACTACCATCGCGGGCACTGGAAAAACCCGATGACGGATGCCGAGATGGAGGAAAAATTCCGTTCCCTGGCGCACAGGCACCTGCGGCAGGAGCGGCTCGACCGCCTGCTGCGTCAGCTGTGGGCGCTCGAGGACATGCCGAAGGCGGGATTGCTGGTCGAAATGACGCGCGTATAGATACTGGCTCAACTCATCAGGGAGGTGTCATGAACAAGCGAGCTATGGTCGGGCTTGGAGGAATCGTATTCGCGGTCGCATCGGGAGTGGCGGCGGCGCAGGGCTGGCGTCCGCCGGCGGAAAGCCAGCGCTGCCCCTCGAAGTGGGGCGCGGGCGACGAGCGCGGCGCCGCCAACCACATGAAGCCGGAGACGGTGCTGCGCGCGACGCGCCTCATCCGCACGGGCGAGGTCATCGAGCTCGGGCACGTGCTGGGCGCCGGCATGCCGTCGAATCCGGCGCGGGTGTTCAACATGATCACGAAGCGCTCGGCGCCGGCTCCGGGTGTGAATCAGCGCGGCGGCAACGAGGAGATCGTCACGACCGAGCTGGGCCAGATCGGCACTCAATTCGACGCATTCCCGCACCAGATGATCGCCAATCGGATGTACAACTGCTTCAAGCTGGAGGAAATCGAAACACGGACCGGGTTCACCAAGCTCGGCGTCGAGAACGTCGGCATGATCTTTACGCGCGGCGTGATGATCGACGTCGCCGCGCTGAAAGGGGTCGAGATACTTGGCGACACCTACGAGATCACCCCGGCGGACCTGCAGCAGGCGCTCGCCAGGCAGAATCTCGCCTTGCAGCCCGGCGACGCGGTGATCATCCACACGGGTTGGGGCAAGCTCTGGGGCAAGGACAACGCGCGTTACATGGGCAAGATGCCCGGGATCGGCGTTGCGGCGGCGGAGTGGATTGCCAAGCAGGATCCGATCCTGGTCGGCTCGGACACCGCGCCGGTGGAAGTATCGCCGAACCCGGACCCGCAGCTCTCGCTGCCGGTGCACCAGATCATGCTCGTGGTGAACGGCATCCACCTGCTCGAGAACCTGAAGCTCGACGAGCTCGCCGCGAAGCGCATCTACGAGTTCGCGCTGACGATGCAGCCGCTGAAGCTGCGCGGCGGCACGGGCTCGACGGTGGCGCCGGCGGCGATACGATGAGATAGAGGTGACGAGATAGGGGACGAAATACAGGTGACGAATAAAGGTGACGAATAAAGGTGACGAGATAAGGGTGACGAGTAATGGTAGCGTTGTGGCTGCGCTCTTTTGCTTCTAACCGTCCCGTACTCGTCACCATTAATCGTCACCCTCACTCGTCACTTTTTCGCCAGGGCGCGGTGATCGACCATGATGCACCGGTCCTGAACCACCTGGATGCCGGCTTCGGCGAGCTTCAGCGCTGCCGCGTCGTTGCGTATGCCGAGCTGCATCCATACCGCCTTCGGTTTCTTTGCGAGGATATCGTCGACGTGCGGCGGCACGTCGTGCGGACGGCGAAAGACGTTCACCAGGTCCACGGGTCCGGGAATGTCCGCGAGCTTGCGGTAGACCTTGCGTCCCAGTATTTCCACCGCATCCGGGTAGTAGACGGGCACCGGGATGACTTCGTAGCCCGCCGACTGCATGTACTTGGGTACATAGTACGCAGGCTGTCCGGCCTGAGCCTCCGTCTTGATGCCCAGGACGGCGATGGTCCTAGCCTGCGTCAGGATGTCGCGGATACCTGAAGGGGTGTCTATGATGTTGGGATGGCTGTTCATAGGGCATGATGAGTGAAGGGTGATGAATGATGAGCCACAAGCGGCGGGTCCGCATCGTGTCATCGCGGTCGCGTGACGAGCCAGTTCACGTAGGAGTAACATTTCCGCTCCTTACAGGCAATGGGTGACCGGGCTCGACGGCGTGTTTGTCGCACCCCTTCACCCATCACTCATCACCATCACGCAGCAGAAGGAGGAACGCATGGACCAGTCACCGAAGATCAAGTATTCCGTCATCGAGGGATGGGAGCAGCTTCCCCAGGGCTATGCGCACCGGGACGTCGCGGGCGTAGCCGTCGACGGCGAGGACAAGGTGTATCTCATGTGCCGCGGGGACCATCCGGTCATGATCTATGACCAGAAGGGCAAATTTCTCCGTTCGTGGGGCGAGGGCGACTTCACCTACCGCACGCACGGCATCTACGTCGCCCCCAATGGCACGATCTTCTGCACCGACGACGGCAACCACACCGTGCGGCAGTTCACGCCCGCGGGCAAGCTGCTCATGACCATGGGCATCCTGAATACGCCGTCCGACACCGGCTACGACGGCAAGAACACGGACTCCATCAAGCGCGCCGCGGGTCCCTTCAACCGCCCGACCAACATCGCGGTGGGGGCCAAGGGCGACCTCTATATCTCGGATGGCTACGGCAATGCGCGCGTGCATATCTTCTCGCCGACCGGCCAGTTGAAGCGGTCGTGGGGAGAGCCTGGCGACGGCCCCGGGCAGTTTCGCCTGCCGCACGGCATCGCGTGCTCGGCCGATGGGCGCGTCTGGGTTTGCGACCGGGAAGCCGACCGCATCCAGATCTTCAGCCCGGACGGCGAGTTCCTGAGCGAATGGACGGACACGCAGCGGCCCACGCACATCACCTTCGACCCGAAAGGCAACGTCTACGTTACCGAGCTGGCGTGGCACGAAGGCGACCATAACTATCGCACGGGTGCCGCGACCGCGAAGTTCCGCCAGGCCCGCATGAGCGTCTACGACAAGGACGGGAAGGTGCTCGCGCGCTGGGGCACGCCGCAAGTCACGGCGCCCGGCAGCTTCGCCGCGCCGCACGGGCTCGCGCTCGACTCGAAGCGCGATCTCTACGTGAGCGAGGTCACCTGGACCTTCGCGGTGAGCCGCAACCGCGCGCCCGCGGACTGCCACACGTTCCAGAAGTTCTCGCTCAACCTGTCTTAGGATGGATTTTGGGGAGCGCGAGGGGACATGCCCCCTCGCTTTTCATCGTAGTCGTCAACAAGTAGGGGGGAGATAACCATGAAACACTGGTCCGTAATGGTTGTGGGGCTGCTGGTAATTGCGCTGACAGCTGCCGGCTGCGTGCACCGACTGCCCACTCAGGGATGGGAGACGCTGATCGACGGGGAGACCGGCCTTGAGAACTTCGTGCGACAAGGCGACGCCAACTGGCGCGCGGAGGGCGGCGCCATCGTGGCCGACAAGGGCAAGGGCGGGTATCTCGTCACCAAGAAATCCTACAAGGACTTCCACATCTATGCGGAGTTCTACTGCGAAAGCAATACCAACAGCGGCATCTTCATCCGCGCCAGCGATCCCAACAAGATAGGCGCCGTCAGCGCCTACGAGGTGAACATCTGGGACACGCGCCCCGACCCGAGCTATGGCACGGGTGGCATTGTCAACGTCGCGATGGTGAACCCCATGCCCAAGGCCGGCGGCAAGTGGAACGTCTACGAGATCTACGCCCGGGGCTCGCAGCTGACCGTCACGCTGAATGGTGTCGTCACGGCCAACGTTCAGGACAGCACCCATTCCTCAGGGCCCTTCGCGCTGCAGTTCGGGGCCGTCGACAAGGGCGCCCCCGGGGGGCCGATCAAATGGCGCAAGGTAGCGGTCAAGGAGCTTTAGAATCGGTGATGCGTGATGGGTGATGAGTGATGGGGGACGAGTGATCGGCCTGCATCACATCACGATCCTGAAGCTGTCGACGTAGCGCACGGCGCGGCGCCGCGTATCGAAATCGGGGACAGCTGGGTCTGTCCCCGATTACTTTGTTGCTCAAGCTGCGTGGCAGCGACTTCATGCCTGCAAACATGGACAAGGGAACGACGGCCGTCCTGGCCGAATGGGCTGCAGGTTTTCGGCTCGACGATGCGCCGCCCGCGGTAATCGAGCGGATGAAAGCGCTGGTGCTCGATCTGCTGCGGGTGATCACCGTCGGGGCTCCGCTGCCGTGGAGCGTGGCCGCGCGCCGGCTCGCCTTGCAACTGGGAGGAACCGGCAGCAGCAGCCTGCTCCTGACGGGAGATCGCCTCGATGCGGGCCGGGCCGCTTTCGTCAATGGCGCCTACGCCCACGCCTGCGACCTCGACGATACGCATGTCGGCTCGATGCATCACGCGGGCGCGTCGATCCTGCCTGCGGTGATCGCGATCGCGGAACAGGAGGATGCGGGCGGCCGGGCGCTGCTGGAAGCCGCGATCTGCGGTTACGAAGCTTCGTTGCGGATCGGGCTGGCTACGCAGCCGTCGCTTTTCCAGCGGGGCTTCATGGCGACACCGACTTGCGGAGCCCTGGGCGCGGCGCTGGCGGTGGGGAAGCTGCTGGCCCTCGCTCCCAAAGACCTGGCCGGCGCGCTCGGGGCGGCGGGGGCGTACGCCGGGGGGTTGGCCCAGTTCTATCACTCCGGCGGGATCACCAAGCGGCTCAACGGCGCGCGCGGCGCCGAATCGGGCGTCATGGCTGCGCTCCTCACCAAGGAGGGCATCTGGGGTCCGCGCGACATCCTCGAAGGGGAGGCGGGGTTCTTTCGCGCTTTTGCCGGGAAGTCCGATCCGGGCAAGGTTACCGGCGATCTCGGCCGCGGCTACCGATTGATGGAGGTGAGCACGAAGATACACGCCGGAGCGGGGCGCTTGCAGGCGTCCGTGGACGCCGGCCTCGCTTTGGGCGCCCGCTACGATCTGCTGCCCGAGCAGATCGCGGATGTCGAGGTGGGGATACCCAAAGTGATCCAGGGCAGGCTCACCCAGCTCGACCCGCCGGACCTGCAGAGCGCGCAGCTCTCCGTTCCGTTCAGCCTGGCGATGGCGCTCGTTCTCGGCCGCTCGCGCGGCGCACAGGCTGCGCTGCGGCGCGAGGACTACGAGGCGGCGCTGGGATCTCCTGCGGCGCGGGCCCTGTCCGGGCGCGTGCGCTGCGTGCTGGACCCCGAGGTCGAGGCCGGCACCAACACGGAAGAAGTTCCGTCCCGGGTGAGCCTGCTGCTCGCCGACGGACGGGCATTCGTCGAGCGGGTCGCGCACCCGAGAGGGAGTCCGCACCGCGTGATGAACTGGGAAGAGCTCGCGGCGTTGTTCAAGGATACGGTCGCCGATGCCTTGCCGGCGCAGGCTGCGGCCAGGGTGCTCGAGCTCGTAGCCGGCCTCGATCGCGGCACGCGTGTCCGGGAGATCACCGGCGCCTTCGTGGCTGGGCCAGGCTGGCTGGAAAAGAACGGCTGAGAACCTATAGGTTCTAATCAACTCGCGAAAGGGAACCATCATGCTGCCTGCAGAATACGACGTAGCCGGCAAAGTCGTCTTCATTACCGGCGCGGGGCGCGGCATCGGAAAGGGTATCGCACAGGTGCTGGCGGAAGCCGGCGCCGACATCGCGCTCAACGCGCTGACGCCAAAGTATGTGGAGGGCACGGCAAAGGAGATCGCCGCAGCGTCCGGCAGGCGCGTCGTGCCAGTGATCGCCGATGTAACCAAGGCCGGCGACGTGCAGCGCGCGGTCGACACCATACTGCGCACGTTCGGGCGGATTGACGTCCTGGTCAACGCGCTCGGGGACTCCATACGCAAGCCCCTGGTGGCGCTGCCGGACAAAGCCGGCACTGCGGCGGCACTTTCCGACGAAGAGATCAAATTCATCATGGACGTCAACCTGACGGAGGCGATCCTGTGCACGCGCGCGGTCGGACCGCACCTGCTCGAGCGGCGCGCCGGCAAGGTCATCAACATCGCGTCGTGGACCGCACACCAGGGGGGCAAGGACCTGGTGTTGTACACAGCCGCCAAGACCGCGCTCGCTGGCTTTACGCGCGCGCAGGCGCTCGAATGGGCGCCGTACGGAGTGCACGTCAACGCGATTGCACCGGGGATCTTTCCCGATCCCGTCACCTCCGGCGAAGAGCGGGCCGAGCAATCGAGGCAGCGCGCGGCGCAGACGGTGCCGTTGAAGCGGGCCGGGCGGCTGCGGGAAGTGGGGCTGCTCGCGCTCTACCTGGCTTCGGGCGCCTCGGACTACATGACCGGGCAAACGATTTTTATCGACGGCGGCCTGAGTCTCTAAAGATGAAGCGCGCTTTCAGCCTTGTTTGTTTTCTGTGCGGTATGTGGTCGATCATCGAGATCGTCGAGCCTGCGCACGCGCAATCCTATCCGACAAAGCCGATCAGGCTGGTCGTGGCGGTCGTGCCCGGTGGTAACCTGGATCTCCTCGGCCGCGCTGTCGCGCAGAAACTGACCGAGAGCCTGGGACGGCCGATGATCGTGGAGAACCGGCCGGGAGCCAACACCACCATCGGCTCGGAAAGCGTCGCGCGCTCCGCCCCGGACGGCTACTCTCTGCTGATGATCGCGCCGAGTTTCCTGGTCGGGCCGGTCATGATGCGCAATCCGCCATACGATCCGCTGCGCGATTTCGCCGGCGTGAGCGCGATCGCCACCTTGCCGCAGCTGCTGGTCGTGCATCCGTCGGTGCCGGTCAGGAGCGTGCGCGAGCTGATCGCGCTCGCCAAGGCGCGCCCGGGAGAGCTCAATTGCGCCACTTCCGGCAACGGCTCGGGTTCCCACTTCGCGATGGAGTTCTTCGTCCGCCAGGCGGGCGTGCGGCTGACGCGCATTCCCTACAACGGCGACGCGCAGGCGCTCGTGCACGTCATCGGCGGGCAGTTGCCGCTCAAGTTCGAGAACACGAGCACGTCGATTGCCCACGTCAAGGCCGGCAGGCTGCGCGCGCTGGGGGTGACGAGCGCAAAGCGCTCGTCGCTGCTGCCGGACGTTCCCGCGATCGGCGAGACGCTCCCTGGCTACGAGGCGAGCATATTCAACGGCATGGTGGCGCCGGCCGGAACGCCGCGGGAAATCGTCGCGCGCCTGCACGCCGAGATCGTGAAGTTCACGCAAGCGCCGGACATACGTTCCCGCTTCGCGCAGCAGGGCGTGGAGCTGCAGGCCAGTGCCACGCCGGAGCAGTTCAACGCCTACCTCAAGTCCGAGTTCGCGCGATTGTCCGGGCTGGTGAAGGAATTGGGGATTATCGAGTAAACGTGCGTCTCAGATACGGCGTCCCAGGTACAGCGTCCCAGATAAGGCGTCCCAGGTGCAGCGTCCCAGATACAACGTCCCAGATACAGCGTCCCAGGTGCTGCGTCGCAGATAAGGCGTCCCAGATACGACGTCTCAGGTACGACGTCTCAGATAGAGCGTCGCACGGACGCTTTACCTGGGACGCTTCACCTGAGACGATCCATCTGGGACGCTCTATCTGAGACGCTTCACCTGAGACGTAGTCAGGAGCAAACATGTTCACCCGCATCGACCACGTCATGATCTGCGTGCCCGACCTGCAGCGCGGCATCGAGCAGTACCGCAGGATGGGCTTCGACATCCATCCGGGCGGAGTGCACACCGGGAAGGGCACCCACAATGCCATCGCGTTCAACCGGGAGGACTACATCGAGTTGCTCGCCATCTGTGACCGGACAGAGCACGAGGCGGAGGCGCGCACGCCCGGCAGCTCGCGCGCCGGCCTGGCGGAATTCATCGCGGTGGGGGGCGGAATGCGCTACGTCATCCTGCAAAGCGACGACCTGGCGGCGGATGTCGCCGCAATGCGCAGGCGCGGCGTCGACGTCGGCGATGCCTACGACGCGGGCCGGCGCACACCCGACGGGCGGGAGCTGCGGTGGAAAGCCGCGTCGCTGGGTCCGAAGAATCCGCTGCCGATCTTCTTCATCCAGCACGTGACGCCGGTCGAGGAGCGCCGCAGACAGATACCCGCCGCCGGCAGCCACCCCAACGGCGTCTACGCGATAGCGCGCGCCTACATTGCCGTCGAGGACGCTGCGGCCAGCGCCGCGATCTATGCCAAAGTGCTTGGGATGCCCCAGCCGCCATCGCACCAGGGCACGGTGATCATGGCGGACATGGCGGTCTTCGATTTGGGCCCTACCGGTCTTGCCGTCGTCCAGCCCTACGCTCCGGGGCCGGCTGCGGACGCGCTCAAGCGCCGCGGGCCCGGCCCGTTCCAGGCGCTGTACCGCACGACCAGCATGGGCGCGGCCACGCGCTGGATGGAGGCGCACGGCTTGCCGTCGCCGGCGCGCGGCACGCGGAGCAGCGGCGAGAGCGCGATGCTGGTGCATCCCAACGACGCCTGCGGCGTGCACATCGGGTTCGTCGGGCCGGAGTAGATCGGTGATGAGCGATGGGTGATGAGGACGAGATGTCGGTTCTCGAGCTGAGGATTCCCCCGCCCGTTGTGATGCTGCTCACCGGCATCCTCATGCGGCTCGCGTCGTCGGTCATGCCTGCTTTGGCGTTCCCGATTCCTGCACGAGTCGCGCTTGCCGTAGCCCTAGCCGTCGCCGGTTTTGTCGTTGCATCGGTGGCTTTTTTCTCGTTTCGGCGGGTGAGGACCACGGTCGACCCGAGGAAGCCGGACGAAGCAACTAACCTCGTTGCGGCGGGTCTCTACAAGGTCACCCGCAACCCGATGTACCTGGGACTGCTCTTGATCCTGACTGGATGGGCGATTTTTCTGGCGAATGCGATGGCCTTCGTATTCCTTCCGGTGTTCGTCCTGTACCTGAACCGGTTTCAAATCGAGCCGGAAGAGCGGGCGCTCGCGCTGAAGTTCGGAGCGCAGTACGCGGCTTACAGGGCAAAGGTGCGGCGCTGGTTGTAGGGCATGAAACAGGTTCAGGTGCTCGCGGGGAGCTTGCCATGAACTACAAAGGAAGCTGCCACTGTGGACGGATAGCGTTCGAGGTCGAGGGCAATCTCGAGCAGGCCATCGAGTGCAACTGCTCGCATTGCAGCCGCAAGGGCTACCTCTTGTGGTTCGTCCCGCGTGCGCAGCTCAAGCTGCTTACGCCCGAGGCTGGCTTCGGCACCTACACCTTCAACAAGCACGTCATCCAGCATCATTTCTGCCCCAAATGCGGCTGCGCTCCGTTCGGGTTCGGAACAGACCGTTCGGGAGCGGCAACCGCAGCGATCAACGCGCGTTGCCTGGAAGGCGTGGACCTGGCCTCGCTGAAGAAAGTACCGGCCGACGGCCGCTCGCTTTAGGGCGGCACATGAACGTTATGCCGGATGCGGCGTCGCCGTGATGGCGCAAGCAGAATGGTGATCGGGAGACCCATCACCCAGCACTCGTTACCTGCGACCCTACTGCGCCACCTCGGCGGCGGTGATGCCCGCCTTCGTAATCACCTTCCGCCACCGCTCCGTCTCCGAAACGATCATGTCGCGCAACGCCGCGGGCGTGCCGGGCCTCGCCTCGACTCCCTGATCGAGCAGCCGCTGAACCATGGCGGGGTCCGTCAGGACGCGGTTCAACTCGGTGTTGAGCCGCGTCACGATCGCAGGCGCGGTTCCAGCGGGCGCGAGGAGCCCGTACCACGTGTTGCAGTCGTACCCCGGATACGTTTCCGCCACGGGCCGGTATTGCGGGGCGATCCGTGAGGGTGTCTGCGTTCCCGCAGCGATGATGCGCAGGCGGCCCGACTTGAGGAACGATACGATCTGCGGCGTGCTCGACCAGAAAAGCTGCACCTGTCCCGCCACCAGGTCGACCAGGGCGGGGGCGCCGCCCTTGTACGGCACGTGGACGAACTTGACGCCGGCCATGACCTGCAGGAGCTCGATGCCGAGGTGATTGGGCGTGCCGACGCCCGGCGATGCGAAATTGAGCTTGCCGGGATGCGCCTTGGCGAGCGCCACGAGGTCCTTGATGTCGTGCACCGGCAGTGAGGGGTGCACCACGAGGAAGAAGGGCGAGAACGTGATGACGCCGATCGGCGCAAAATCTTTCTGCGGATCGAACGGCATCTTCACGCCCAGCGCGGGGTTCACGGCGAGCCCGGCCGAGGTCCCGAACGTGAGCGTGTAACCGTCGGGCGGCGCCTTCGCGCCGAGCGTCAGGCCGATGAAAGTTCCGGCCCCGGGACGGTTGTCGACGATGATCTGGGTTCCCATTGCCTCGGCAATCTTGCCCGTCACCTCGCGCCCGACGATGTCGGTCGTGCCCCCCGGCGGATAGGGAACGATCAGGCGGATCGGTTTCGCCGGATAGGTCTGCCCCAGGAGAGCCCCGCCCATACTCATGAACAGCCATCCAGCGATGATGATCGTGATGCGATTCATGCATCCTCCTTCATAGCTTGCGATGCGACCATGAGCCTCTTTGCCAGCCGGGCTTTTGCTGGTTCGAGGGAATCTAACATCAATCGAAGGTAGCCTGCAGCGCGGATGTATTTGAGCCGTGCTCCGGCTGCTGACCGAAGGCCGGCCCAAAACGCAGTAAGATCGGGTCCCGAACCAACAGGTAAAGGGGACAGCCATGCATCTCAAGGGAAAAGCCGCCGTCGTCACGGGCGCCGGCCGTGGAATCGGGCGGGAGGTCGCCTTGCTGCTGGCGAAGGAAGGCGCGAGGGTGGTCGTCGCCGACCCGGGCGTCGGACGCGGCGGGGAAAAGACAGCGGAACGGCCGGCGGACGACGTCGTGGCGGAAATCTCGAAAGCCGGCGGGAAAGCCCTGGCCAACTACGACTCCGTCGCCGACTATCTCAAGGCCGGCCTGATGGTGAAGCAGTGCGTGGACGCGTTCGGCTCGATCGACATTCTCGTCAACTGCGCCGGCAACCTGCGCGAGCGCATGATCTGGAACATGTCCGAGGACGATTTCGACGCGGTCGTCGGCGTGCACCTTAAGGGACACTGGAACATGGCCCACCACGCGATCAAGTACATGCGGCAGGCGGGCTTCGGCCGCATCATCAACTTTTCCTCCGACGCCTTCAAAGGCTCGGTCGGGCAGTGCAACTACAGCGCGTCGAAGGCCGGCATCATCGGCCTGACGCGCTCGATTGCGAAGGAGACCGCACGATACGGAATCACCGCGAACGCGATGTGCCCGTCGGCCGACACGCGAATGACCTTGACCGAGGCCGTCAAGGCGAATCGCAAGCGCCGGTTCGAGTCGGGCCTGATGACGAAAGCGGAGTACGAGCGCACCCTGATACCCCGAGGGCCGGAGTACGTCGCGCCTCTGGTCGCATACCTGTGCCTGGAGGAGGCCGACTACATCAACGGGCAGGTATTCCACGTCGAGCGCGGCCGGATCAACACGTATTACTTCGGTGAAGACTACAAGTCGCTGCACAAGGGCGGCGACGGGATGTTCACGATCGACGAGTTGATCGAGACCGTTCCCGCCTCGCTGATGAACGGCATCACGCCGGTCGTGCCCCCGGTGAAGGCGAGCGAGGCGGTGAAGGCGGGCGAGGAGAAGAAGGCGGGCTGAGCCTGGAGTAGGCATCCCGCGTCAACACTATCAAATTTCAGTTCCGCGGAGCGCACACGGGCCGCCGTCTGGTATTACCTCGGAAGTTCTTCTTCTGCCGGGGGCTCCTTCAACAGTGCAACATGGTCTTGACCGATCTCGGCAGCCTCGGGAGGCTCGGCCCGGTTGGTATCGGGTCGGGGGCCGGTGGCTTCCGCGGCCTTGATGCGGGATGCGGCACTGTAGAACCGACGGAGTCCGACCTCGTTCGTCACCCGTCAGTCGTCACTCCTTTACGCATTGTTGAGCGTAGCGAGCAGCGGCTCGAGCACCGCGGCCCCCAGCTTGCGGCTGCGTTCGCCATTCCAGCCGACTTGGGGATCGGGCAGGTTGGCGTTGTCCTTGAATGGCATCTCCAGGGTCAGCGACAGGCACCCGTAGGTGTGGCCGATCCATTTCGATGCAAGCTTCAGCGCGTCCTGGTTGTACTTGCCGGCCGGGTACCCATGTGCGTCCTGGAACTCCGGGCTCGCGCGCTTGAAGTCCGCGATGAAATCGCCCTGCAACTTCGCCCGTTCCGGGGTGAAGCCCGGCAGCATCTCGCCGCCGGCGACGAAGACGTAGGGCAGGGCCTCGTCGCCGTGCACGTCGAGGAAGGCGTCGACGCCCGTTCGTTGCATCCGCTCGCGTACCAGGAACACTTCCGGACTGGTTGCCATGCCGGGATCCGTCCACTCCCGGTTGAGATTGGCGCCGGCCGCGTTCGTGCGCAAATTGCCGCGCACGCTGCCGTCCGGGTTCATGTTCGGTACCACATGGAACGTCGCGCGCTCGAGCAGGCGTCGCGAAACCGGGTCGGAACGGTCGAGCAGGCGCTCGAGCATGCCTTCGACGAACCACTCGGCCATCGTTTCTCCGGGGTGCTGCCGGGCGATGATCCAGATCGTACGTTTCGCGCCATTGCCGGTTCCTGCGGTGATCAGGTCCATGTCCCGCCCTTCAACCGAGGCCCCCAGCCGCTCCGTTCTCGCGAGCGGGGAGTCGCCCGCGCGCCCGATCAGCACCTGGTGGCGCTCCAGTGAGTACGGCTCGAAGTACGCGTACCAAACTGCATCCCGCTCCGGGGTATGCTCCACCGTCATCGCCCCGCCGTCGTAGCGGGTAGGCACGCGAAACCAGCGCGAGCGGTCGTACGACGCCACGACGCGGTAGTCGGTCCAGCCCGATGGGTACGTGCATGCGCCGGCGTTCTCGAAGCGCAAAGCGCAAGCAAGCCCGCGCGCGTCCGACAGGCGGAAGTGGAACCACTGCCGGAAGTCCGAGTGCGAGTCTTTGCGGATGCGCAGCACAAAATCAGCGCAGGAGCCGTTATTACTGCAAGAAATGGTTTCGACTGCGCCCGAATCGAAGCCGGATGAGATAGACGGATTCATGATCGTGTCCAACGGTGCTAAACGCCAGTATATGCTCCAAACAATGCTCGACCAGGCACCGTTACTCGCATCCGCTTAGCAAGAAGCAACTGTGAGGTGTGACGCTTCGTGGTGTCTTGGCGTCCTCGATGCAGTCGCTCGCGCCACTTGCCGGACCGGGCCTGTCCGGCCACGCTCCCCTGCAAGGTTCACCGCGTTGTCGCGAGTGTAGTGATCCAGTGACGCACATCGTAGTAATTCAGTGACGACGCGATGCGTTGGAGGCTGTGCCGGTCACGGATGAATACTTGATTTGTTGCCGCGCGTTGCAGGAAACTACTTATGTCTCATTTTTCATGACAGCGTGCTTATCGAAACGAACCCGTCGGTGTGACTTATCTGGAAGAGGAGGACAGCATCCATGAGACATGCCAAAAGCATTAGCCCTTTTGCGACGCGATCGCCCCTCGCGAACATTGTTGCGGGAATGCTTCTCCTGTTGAGCCCGACGATCGCTCACGGCGTTCCGGTTCTTGTCGATTTCAACGACGCGGCGCCGGCTCCGAGTTTCGGCGGTACGTGGAACACCATTCCGGACACCTCCGGCACGACCCAGCTTGTCGACGCGACCGGGGCCACCACCGGCATCACGCTCTCGTTCAGCGGCAACTGGATAAGTGATGATATCCAGGTCAGTTTCTGGTCTCACGGAAACACGGCATGGATCGATGGCAATGCGGCCATGGATCATCTCACACAAAACTTCACGGGTCCTCCCGGGACGATCAATATCGTGGGCCTTGCAACCAATCTGGTGTACCGCATCGACCTGCTGGCGGCTCAGGAATTTTCCATTCCCCAGGAGGCTACCGCCGACTTTTCGATATTCGGCAGCTTTGGCGATTCAGTGCCGAACGGAGACAACTTCAACGTGCATACGGACGGTCTGGTGAACGGCAATTTCATAACCTGGAATGCCGTCACACCGAACGCCAGCGGCCAGATCTTGATACAGGTTGCCGGTTCTGACACTACAAACCCCGAGATGCTGGGGACCGCCGTCGCGGCGGCGCGCATCACCTGCCTGAGGCCGGGCGCTGCAGGCGCGCCGCAGGAAGTAAGCTGCGCAGCGAGCGTCCCCGAGCCGGGGACGATTGCTCTTCTGACATTGGCCTGCGCAGGCATTCGTGTACTGCGCGGCAAGGGTGTCCGTGCCGCGTGAGAACCTGCGACGGGCGCCGCGTGCGAATGCGAGGCGAAGGCTCCCATTGGCCGCGCGGCCCAACGCTCAGTCGACTTTGATGTTCGCGTCTTTGACCACCTTTGCCCAGCGCACGACCTCGGAAGCGATCGCCTTGCGAAATTCTTGCGGGGCGCTGGCGATGATCTCCATGCCCAGCACGGCGAAGCGCTCCCGGATATCGGGCTGCATGAGGAGGCGCGCAATCTCCGCGTAGAGCTTGTTCACCACCGGTTTCGGCGTCCCGCGCGGCGCGAGTATGCCTTGCCAGTCGCGCACCTCGATGTTCGGTGCTCCGGCCTCGCCCAACGTCGGCACGTCGGGGAGCTGCGCCGAGCGCTCCCTGGACGACACCGCCAGCGGCCGGAGCCGCCCGGCCTTGATGAACGCCAGCGATGAAGTCATGGACGCAAAGCTCATCGACACGTTGCCGCCGATGAGATCGGTGATCGCGGGCCCGCCGCCCTTGTAAGGGATATGCCTCAGCTTGACGCCGGTCTGCAGCGCGAAGAACTCGCCGACCAGGTGCGGCGCGCCGCCGATTCCGGAGGAGGCAAAAGTGAGCTCGCCGGGCTTCTGCCTGGCGAGCGCAATCAGTTCCTTCACCGAGCTCACCGGGGACTTCACATTCACCACCAGCACGTTGCCGACAGCGGCGGTCATCGTGACCGGATCGAGATCGCTCTCCGTGTCGTACGGCAGCTTGAGCAGGCTGGGATTGACCGAGTGGCGCAAGGAGACGAGTACCAGGGTATACCCGTCCGGGTTGGCCCTGACGACGATTTCCGTCCCTATGATCTCGGCCGCACCGGGACGGTTGTCCACCAGTACCTGCTGAGACCAGGCGTCGGTGAGCTTCTGGCTGATGATGCGCGCGGCGCCGTCGCTGCTGCCGCCCGGCGGAACCGGCACGACCAGCCGGATCGGCCGGCTGGGGTAGCCGGCGGCCGGATCGCTCTTAGGCTGCGCGAAGACGACGCCGCACGCGGCAGCGAGAACGACCGCCGCGGCGCCGGCAAATATCGAATGGGCAGTCACGAATCACCAGTCACGAGTCACCATGATTGTCAGCGTATCGCGATCGGCGCGACCGTCGATCCGGTAGCGCCCTGCAGCTTGAGCGGCTGCATGACGAACGCGAACTCGTGCACGCGCTTCGCCGCGAGCTCGTCGAGCTTCATGTTTTCGAGCAGGTGGATGCCGTGCACTACCAGCATCATCTGGTGTATCGGCCCGGAAAGCTTCGGATCCTTCGGCGGCGCCACCTCGACGGGAATGTTGTCGGCGCCAAGCAGCATCGGATCCTGTTTCACCAGCCATTCCCCGGCGCCGACTCCGATGCCGGGGCTCGCCCTCATGTAGCGCGCGTTCTCCTTGCCCCACAGCTTGCCCCAGCCGGTATGTATGATCACGGCGTCGCCTGGCTCCAGTTGCAGGTTCTGGCGCTGCAAGGCCTGCTGCAGGTCCTCGGCCGTGATTTCGTAACTGTCGGGCAGCGTCTCGACGCCTTTCAATCCGGCAACGTCGATGAGCACGCCGCGCGTGACCAGGGCGCCGACTTTTTCCACGCCGAGCTTGGTGAATCCGGTACGCGTCGCGACCTCGCTCACCTTGAAGCAGTTATAGAAGCTGTCGCCGTGGGTCTGGTGGGCGAAGCCGTCGAACTGCGTGCCGACCTGGCCCAGCTCGGTGGTGACGAGCTCCTCGTTGCTGCCGCGCTGGTTCGCCTCGGGATTCATGGACGTGCGCTTGGTGTGCAGATTGAATTGTCGCGTGGCCTGGAGCGGTATGCCCGCGCGGAGCACGTGGCCGAGCTCGATGACCTCCCCCGTGCGGATCAGCTTCGCCGCCTTGAGCACGGACGCCGGCTTCATGTGATTGCCCGAGCCGCGCTCGTCGCCGGCACCCCATTTCGAGGGACAGCGCTGGCTCTCGGGAGGCGGCATCCAGGATTGCGCCTGTGCGGCCGCACAGGCAAAAGCGAATAGACCGGTCATGCCGATTCCAACCGCAGTGGCTCTCATGGTTTTCTCCTCCCAGTGTCGCAGTTATACGCTCATGCATTCGATTGTGGACAGGGTGTCTATGGTTTGACGCTGTCTGCGTTGATCGCGTTTATCGGCGGCTCAAAATGGACTTAGGCGCCGATAAAGGCCCGCGGCGCGATCCCGAGCGAGCGCCGGAACATGGTGGAGAAAGCACTCGGGCTTTCGTACCCCAGATCCATGGCGACCGTCGTGACCGGCATGCCTTCCGCCAGGCGCCGGATCGATTCGAGCAGCCGCGCCTGCTGCTTCCAGCGCGCGAACGTGATCCCGGTCTCGCTCAGAAAACGACGGTACAAGGTGCGAGTGCTGGTATTCATGTCGTTCGCGTCGAGGCCGCAGGGCCGTCGCGTGGACAAGTCGGCGAGCAGGCGCTCGCAAAGCTGCGTCAAGTCCGGGCTCGCGGGCAACGGCAGGTCGAGCGCACACTGCGGCAGGCGTCGGATCTCCGCCATGAGCAAGCGCATCAACAGGCCATCGTCGCCGTCCTCGTCGTAGCGCACGGGCAGCGCCACGGCGCGCACGACCAGCTCCCGCAGCAGCGGAGTGACGTTCAGCACCACGCACGTCGAGGGCATGCCTGCGCTGGCCTCATGGTTCACGTACAGGCTGCGCATCTCGACCACGCCGTACATCTGGATCTCGTGCACCGTGCGGGAGGGCACCCACAGCGCACGGCTCGGCGGGACGATCCAAGTGCGGCGGGGTGTGCGCACCCGCATCGTTCCCGCGACCGCGAAAACGAACTGCGAGCGGGCGTGCCAGTGCGGCTTCTCGTGATGGCCTTTGGGATAAGTAGTGCGCCGGGGCACGATGGCGCGCCCGCTTTCGCCCATCACGGGACTCTCCGGGACGGTCGATAGATTCTGAGACTCGCGTGGAGCTGCTCTACGCTGTTTGTCCATTTCGAGAGGGTTGGCTGTAAAACCTCGAAAGCAAGACTATTGTAACTGAAGGACACTACAACCTATGACCCAGACAGGTTCTGCCACTGCTTCGCTTCCGAAAGAATGGTCCCGGACGGTCAGCCTGCTGCTGAACATCGGCCACGGCATCGACCACATGTTCCTGCTGATTTTCGCCACGGCCGTCGGCACCATTGCCGTCGAGTTCGGCTACTCCAACTGGGGCGATCTCATGCCGTACAGCGTCGGCGCCTTTGCCTTGTTCGGCCTGGGCGCACTGCCTGCCGGCCGCCTGGGCGACCTTTGGGGCCGCCGCATCATGATGATCATCTTCTTCATCGGCATGGGAATCGCCGCATTGCTTACTGCGCTGACGCAGAATGCCTGGCAGCTCGCGGCCGGGTTGACGTTGATCGGCGTCTTCGCCGCCATCTATCATCCGGTGGGCATCCCGATGCTGGTACAGAACGCGCCCAATCCAGGCACCGTGATCGGCGTCAACGGACTCGCCGGCAATCTCGGCATCGCCGTCGCAGCGCTCGTGACCGGTTTTCTCGTCAAGTGGATCGGGTGGCGGGCGGCCTTTGTCGTGCCGGGGATGCTGGCAATCGGATGCGGGATCGTTTTTGCGATCGCATGTCCGAAAGAGACCGAAGCGCCGTCCAAGCGCAAGGGAGGCAAGGCGCAAGTGCCCATGACGCCGGCGATGCTGGCCCGCGCGTTCACGGTCATGACGGCGGCGGCGGTGGCGAGCAGCCTGTTGTTCAACTTCACCACGAACGGCAATTCCCAGCTCCTGTCGGAGGCGTTTCGGGGAGTGATCGAAGATCCTGCCGTCCTGGGTGCCTTGCTCGCTGCGATCTACACGATCGCATCGTTTGCGCAGATTGTCGTGGGGCGCTTGATCGACCGCATGCCCTTCAAGCCGCTCCAGCTGTGGATGTCCGTGATCCAGGTGCCGCTGCTCATCCTCGCCGCGCACACGCAGGACTGGTGGCTGTTCGCTGCGTTGCTGGCGGTGATGATTTTTATCTTCGGCTCGATCCCGTTCACCGACGCCATGATCGTGCGCTACGTCGATGACCGTCTGCGTTCCCGGGTGGCCGGGATGCGGTTAACCGTCGCATTTGGCATCAGCTCGCTCGCGGTGTGGCTGCTGGGACCATTGGTGAAAGGCATGGGCTTTGCCGTCCTGCTGTGGATCCTGGCCGGCGTGGCCGCCGTCAAGGCAGTCATCGTGCTGCTGCTTCCGGACGAGCCTGCGCCGGAGGACGCTCGCGCACCTCACGTACGCCAGCGGGAATTCAGTCGATCCTAACGCCCGGCTTCACGCCGGCAAAATCAAACGCGGACGGCGGGAGCAAAGCCGCGATCATGCCGGGATGCGGATTCATGAACCCTCGAAAATCGAGAGGTTGAGCTTGCTCGTCTCTCCCAGCCAGGATGCGTTCGCCGTGTGATCGACGAGACCGTTACCGGTGCGCCCGTGTACCAATATGTTCAACCCGGCGCGGTGCGCGTCGAGCCACGGGATCAGGGCATCGAACTGGGCTGCATCGAACGCGAGCTGGCAGCTCCAGTGCGGGTGGGGGCCGACCGGTTTCTGATGCACCCGGCCCATGGTGACACCGAAGAGCGCTGCGGCCTCTTCGCAGAGAGCCCGCGCCTGCTCGACGGAATTCTCGCCGAAGTAGACATGGGCGTGATAGCTGGCGAACTCGTTTCGAGGGCGTTGGATCATGGGTTTCGAGATAGATTCGATAAATTCTCAGCTTACGACATTCAGTGGGGCTCGCCCACACGTTCCATACTGCGGCGCCCGCCGGCACTGCCGCGAGGCGACCAACGTCACCCTGTGCCGAAGCGGAAGATCTGCCGCCAATACCGTATCATTGACAGCATCGCAGGCCAAACGATCTCTCGGCAAGGGGATCCTGCCCTCCTGCTGCCGTGAGTGAGGGCCATTTCGACACTCGGACACGGTCATTTAATCCAGAGGTGAAATCATGAGCGGAACAGCAGTTGCAGAAGCGAAGGAAACCAAGGCGTACGAAACCCTGGCCTTGTATATCGACGGAGCCTTCGTACCGGCGGAAGGGCGCAAGACGGAGCCCGTGTTCAACCCCGCCACCGGGGAAGTTCTCGCCCAGCTCCCGCACGCCGCGCGCGAGGATCTCGACCGCGCGCTGGCCGCCGCGCAGCGGGCGTTCACGAAATGGAGCAAGACTTCGCCGCTGGAGCGCTCCGCCATTCTGCGCAAAGTCGCTGAGTTGGCACGCCAGCGCGCCGATGCCATAGGCCGCAACATCACGCTCGACCAGGGCAAGCCCCTGGCGGAATCCGTCGGCGAGGTGAATGTCTGCGCCGAGCATGCCGAATGGCATGCCGAGGAATGCCGCCGCATCTACGGCCGCGTCATCCCTCCGCGCCGCTCCGACGTGCGCCAGTTCGTGCTGCGCGAGCCGGTGGGAGTATGCGCCGCGTTCACGCCCTGGAATTTCCCGTTCAACCAGGCGATACGCAAGATGGTGGCGGCGCTGGGCAGCGGCTGCACGCTCATATTGAAGGGGCCGGAAACGGCGCCCAGCGCCGTCATCGCGCTGGCCCGGCTCTTTCACGATGCCGGCCTGCCGGCCGGTTGCCTCAACGTCGTGTGGGGGGTGCCCGGCGAGGTCTCCGAGTACCTCATCAAGTCGCCGATCGTGCGCAAGGTGTCTTTCACCGGTTCCATTCCGGTCGGCAAGCAGCTCGCGGCGCTCGCGGGCGCTCACATGAAGCGCGGCACCTGGGAGCTCGGCGGCCATTCGCCGGTTCTCGTCTTCGACGATGCGAACGTGGACCAGGCTGCGATTACCCTGGGACGCCTGAAGATACGCAACGCGGGACAGGTGTGCGTCTCGCCTTCGCGCTTCTACGTGCAGAGCAGGATTTACGATCGCTTTGCGGCGAAGTTCGTCGAAACGATGAGCTCGACCAAGGTGGGCGACGGCCTGGAGAAGTCCACGCAGATGGGCCCCCTTGCCCACGCCCGGCGGATGGACGTGATGCAGGCCTTCGTCGACGACGCCCGTTCGCACGGCGGCGAGATCGTGTTTGGAGGCGCGCGCCTGAAGAGCCCCGGTAACTTTTTCGCGCCGACCATAGTGACCGGGCTGCCGGACAACGCGAAGCTCATGACGGAGGAGCCGTTCGGGCCGATCGCGCCGCTTACGCCGTTCACCGACCCTGAAGATGCGGTCCGCCGCGCGAACAGCCTGCCCTACGGGCTGGCAGCTTACGTGTTCACGGAGTCGCTCAAGACCGCGACGTATGCGGCCAACTCGCTCGAGTCCGGGATGATCAATATCAACCACTTCGGCATGGCGCTTTCCGAGACGCCGTTCGGCGGCGTAAAGGAGAGCGGAATAGGCAGCGAAGGCGGAGCGGAGACGTTCGACGGCTACCTCGTAACGAAGTTCGTGACGCAGGTTTAGGTTCCAGTCCCGTTCCGCGATTCTGGGCCAAGAGACGCAGGAATTGCGTGAGCATCGAGCCGCAGGGGCGGTTCCGCATTCGGAGCATCGGAACGGGACTATTGATATTGCTGTGCGCGATATGCGTTGGGGCTGCGCTGCCAGTTACCGCACAGCAATATCCGGCGAAGCCGATACGCATGATCGTGCCTTACGCGCCGGGCGGCGGCTCCGACATCGTCGCGCGCATCGCCGGCCAGCGGATGACGGAGGCGCTCGGGCAGGTCATCATCATCGACAACCGTCCCGGCGCGGCGGGCATGCTCGGCGCTGACATCGCTGCCGGCGCGCCCGCCGACGGCTACACGCTGCTCCTTGCGGACTCCTCGTTTACGATCAACAGCTCCTATTACACGAAGCAGGTGCACTACGACGTGCGCAAGCACTTCGTGCCGGTCGCCTTGATCGCCGACACCCCGTATCTCCTCGTCGTGCACCCGGGTGTCCCAGCCAGCTCGCTCAAGGACTTCATTGCGCTCGGCAAGAGCCAGCCCGGCAGGATCAACGTCGGCTCCGCGGGCAATGGCAGCGGCAGCCACCTGACGGGAGAGCTGTTCAAGCTCAAGGCAGGCGTCGATCTGAATCACATACCGTACAAGGGATCGGGACCTTCGACCGCCGATGTCGTGGCGGGACAGATACAGGCCACGTTCGCCACCGCACCGGGCGCGGTGCCGTTTATCAAGGCCGGCCGGCTCAAAGCGCTGGTCGTCGCGTCCGCCAGGCGCAATCCCGCGCTGCCGGATGTTCCGACTTTCGTCGAGTCCGGCTTCAGCGATATCGTCGTGACCAACTGGTACGGTATCGTCGCGCCGGCAGGCACCGCAAAGCCCGTGATGCAGCGGCTCTACGATGAAACGGGCCGGGCGATCGCGCTGCCCGACGTCCGGGAACGCCTCGCGGCGACCGCACTCGAGCCCGTGCCGCAGTCCCCAGATCGCTTTCGCGCGTTGATCGACGAAGAGCTCACGCGCTGGGCGCGCGTCATCAGGGACGCGAATATCAAGACGGAATAGCCGGTATCCGCCGCAGGCGCATCATGCGCCTGTCGTGGAAACCGGCTCCAGCCAGTGGGGCCGCCTGCCTCCGCCCGCGGCCACCGCGAGCGCAGCGCCGCGCGGGCCGATGCCGGGGCCCTCGCGCTGGAAGTTGGTGCAGTAGGCGAACGCCAGGTTGCGCTCGCGGTCGCACCACGCGAACGCGCCGCCGGTGCCGGTATGCCCGAACGCCTTCATGTTCTCGCCCATCGGAACGGTGTCGGGCTCGTTGTGCATGAAACCGTAGCCCATCCGTATCCGGCGCTGCGTCATGATGCAGTCGTCCTCCCAGACAAGCCGGGAGGCGCGCTCGACCGCGCCGGGGCTGAGGAGGCGCACGCCGTCGATGGCGCCGTTTCCGGCGAGCATCGCGTAGATACGGGCCATCGCCCGCGCATTGCCGTGGCCGCCGAAGGAAGCCACCTCGAGCTCGCGTATCTCGCGGCAGTTCTGGAAGTATCCCATCTTCGGCGCGGAGCGGAACGCGCGGCCCAGCGGCGTGGAGTCGTCGAACGCGATCTTGAAGAAGGTGTTCTTCGGGTTGCGATGCATGTCGGACACGCGCGCGATCTCGTCGGGCCGCAGGCCGATGTGATAGTCCGCCCCGAGCCTTTCCGCGACTTCCTCGCGCAGGAAGGTGCCCACGCTCCTCCCCGTCACGCGGCGCACGATCTCGCCGAGGATGTAGCCGATGTTGATCGAGTTGTAAGCGCCCTTCGTTCCGGGCTTCCACGCGGGGGCCTGCTGCTCGAGGGCGCGGATGTGCGTTTTCCAGTCGAACCACGAGCCGGGCGGGGCGTGATCGCAGTAGATGACGCCGCAGGTGTGCGAAAGGACGTGGCGCACCAGCACGCCGTCCTTGCCCGCGGCGCCGAACTCGGGCCAGTAGCGCGAGACCGGCGCGTCGAAATCGACCAGTCCGCGATCGATGAGGATGTGCATGCACAGGGCGCACATGCTCTTCGCCACCGAATTCATGATGACGATGGTGTCCTCGGCCCACGGGACGATCCGTTCCAGATCCTTGTGACCGCCCCACAGGTCGACCACCTTCCGGCCATCCCGATACACGCACACCGCCGCCCCGATCTCGCCGCGGCTCGCGAAATTGCGCTCGAACGCCTCGCGCACGGCGGCGAAGCGCGGGTCGCACACGCCGTTAATGAGTGTGGGTGCGTCGTTCATTGCGGTGACCTCATGAGCTTGCAATGGTCAAATCTTGGTGAGATCGAGCGTCGATCGCGCGAAGAGCTCCTCCGGCGCGACCCTGCGCGCCGACAGCCCCTGCTCGTGATGATAGCGCGTGAACGTTTCGAGCACGTGCCGGTTCGGCTCGTAGCCGTAGCTCCAGTAGTCGTCGCCCATGAGGGCGCGCGCCCGCTCGAACTCCGAGACGCCCCAGGGCAGGCTCACGAAGAGATGACCGATCTGCCCCAGCTCGTAAGTCGTCAGGTTCTTGGCGCGGACGAACGCTTTCAGCACGCTGACCGGGAGCCACGGATGGCGCTCGGCGAGCGACTTGCGAACGCCGATGATGTGCATGGTCGGGAAGATCTTCGTGCGCCTGAAATATTCTTCCTCGACGCGCCGGTAATCGGGGAAGAGGCGCGCAACGTTCGGCGCGCCCCGGTCGAAGCACGACGGCGCACGCGCGCTCATCACGGCGTCGAGCTCGCCGGCTTCGAGCATGCCGGACAGCGTCTTGCCCTCGGCTACCTGCTGCAGGTCGATGCTCACCGGCAGCTTGAGCGGCGCGCGCTCGCCCCGGCCTGCGCTTTCGAGGCCGCCGCGCCGCCAGCGCACCGACTCGGGCTTCAACCCGAAATCGTCCTGCAGGATGCCGCGTATCCATACGTTGGCCGTGATCTGGTACTCGGGGAGCCCGATCGTCTTCCCGGCGAGCGCCAGCGGCCGGTCGATGCCGCGGTCGGTGCGGATATAGATGCCGGAATGGCGGAACAGGCGCGAAACGAAGGCAGGGATGCCCACGTAGTGGTTCTCGCCGCGCGAGGTCAGCAGCGTGTGGCTGCTGATCGAGATCTCGGACACGTCGAATTCCTGCGCCGAGAACGCGCGGTGAAACGCCTCCTCCGGCTCGATCGCGACGGGGAAGACCTCGCAGCCCTCGATGGGCGCGCGTCCGTCGAAGACGGCCCGGGTCCGGTCGTAGTCGCAGCAAGCGAGGCTGATTTGCAAAGAGGACATCGTTCTGAGCGATGGTGTTGATCGGGTCGCGCCGTATGTTACGCTGCGTCACAGGCAGAGACCAGAGACTGGAGACTAGAGACTGGAGACTAGAGACTGGAGATGGGTGACTCGTTCCAATCCCTATCAGCAGTCTCAAAAACGATATTCGAGCCGCAGATAAACGCAGATACACGCAGATGGCTGGACAATCGACCTGAAGTGTTGTCATGGAAACATCGGCATTTATCGGCGGCTATATTGCCCTTCGTTGTTTTTCAGTTGGGTTCTAGTCTCTAGTCCCTAGTCTCCAGTCCCGGAGGTTCCCATGAGCCAGGCCAGACATCCGAAGCCGCCCGAGGTCGCCGGTCTTTCGAACGAGGAAATCGCGCGGCGCTACGTAGCGCGGTTCAGCGACCGAAAGCCCGACTGGAACGCGTTCGAGGACGCGAAGATCGAAGGCTACAAGCGCGCGCAGCACCGCTTCATCGGCGCGGGCGGCTCGGGCAAGCATGGCGAGGGAAACTTCATTCCGCCGCGCGGCTTTACCCTCAGCATCATGTACGTCGAGCCCGGGCAGGGCAACGCCGCGCATACCCACGAGGTGGAGGAAGTGTTCTTCGTCCTGCGCGGCTTCCTGACGGTGTTCCTGGAGGACGAGTCCGGGAAGCGGCTGGACCTGCGGCTCGGGCCGTGGGAATGCATTGCCTGCCCGCCCGGCGTCGTGCACGGTTACGTGAACGACAGCCTCGAGCCCGTCTACTTCCAGGTGATGCTCGGCAAGTCCCGCCCGGAAACGATGGGCTATGCGGACGACGAGTTATACAAGCGCCGCGACGCCCACCTGACTTAGGACGGCGTCCCAGATACGACGTCTCAGGTACGACGTCTCAGATAGAGCGTCGCAGATAGAGCGTCTCGACTAAGGCGTCGCAGATATTGTTCTTGCGGGCCTTTGCCGCGTGACGATATGGGAGCGCCTCATCTGAGACGGTTCAGCTGAGACGTAGTACCTGAGACGCGGTATCTGCGACGCCCTTACTCAGCTTTAGCGCCAGTCGTCCTGACGATCCGCTCCCACACCTGCGCTTCCGACCGGATGTAATCCGCGAGTTGCTTCAACGTGGCAGGCCCGCCAGGCACCATCGCCTGCTGGGCGATCCGGTCCTTGAAATCGGGCGTGCTCATCACCTGGGCGACTGCCTCGTGGATTTTCTGCGCGACGGAGGCGGGCGTGTCGGCGGGAGCGAAGACGGCGGTCCAGGAGGGATTGAGCTGCGGGTAGCCCAGCTCTTCCATCGTCGGCACGTTGGGCAGCGCGGGCAGGCGCTTGTCGCTCACGACCGCGAGTATCCTCACCTTGCCGTTTTGCTGCAGCGGGAGCACTCCGGTAATGGTCATGAAGGCGATCGGCGTCTCGCCGCTCGCGACCGCGATGCCCGCCGGGCCGGCGCCGCGGTAGGGCACCGGCGCGGCGTCCGTCTTCCACAGGACATTGATGAGATAGGTCGCGCTCAAGTGCGATGACGTCCCGACCCCCGCGGTGGCGTAGGTCATCTTGTGCTTTTTCGCGAGCGCCTGCAGCTCCTTCAGCGTCTTCACGGGCAGCGTGGCCGTGACGGCGAGCGCGTTCGCCTGCGTTGCGAGCAGGCCCACCGGAATGAAATCCTTCACCGCGTCGTAGCCGACGTTGGGGGACAGCGTTGGATTGAGCGTGAGGGAGGCGGTCGCGACCAGCAGGGTGTAGCCGTCGGCCGGGGATTTCGCGACGAGTTGCGCGGCGATGCTGCCGCCCGCACCGGTGCGATTGTCCACGATGACGTTCTGCTTGAGCGCGTCCTGCAACCCGCCGGCGAGGATACGTGCCGCGATGTCGGCCGGACCGCCCGAAGGAAAGCCCACGACGATCCGGAGCGGCTTGACCGGATAGGAATCTGCGGCAGGCGCCGCGGCCGGGACACACGCGCACGCAAGGGAGATACCCGCCAGCAGGAGAAGCAGGGATGCTCTGGCCACCCGCATCACCTTATTCGACGCTCACGAAAAGATCCTCAGCCATGGATCAGGGCCCAGATCCTGGGCGGCGTCAGGGGCAGCGTCTTCGGCTCGACCTTCAGCGACGCGAGCGCGGCCGCGACTGCGTTCGCGATAACGCCGCCGACGGGCACGATCCCGCCTTCGCCGCCGCCCTTCGCACCCAGCGGATTGTGCGGGGAGGGAGAGTTCCCGAGGACGAGCGCCCGGATGCAGGGAAAATCATCCGCCGCCGGCATGAGGTAATCCGCGAGCGTGCCGGCGAGGAACTGGCCCTCCCCGTCGTACGCGAGATGCTCCAGCAACGCGCCGCCCAGCCCCTGGACCACGGCCCCTACGATCTGGCCGCGGGCGGTGAGCGGATTGATGACGCGCCCGACATCCTCCACCGTGAAATAGTCGACGAGCTCGATCCTGCCGGTGCCGGGATCGACCGTCACGTGTGCGGCCGCTGTGCCGTAAGCGTAGGTGTGGTGATGGTTCGCGAATTCACCGTCCGCCTGTACTTTCATTTGTCCAAGCTGTGCTGCCGTCAGCATTTGTCCGCGGAAGGAAGCCGTCAGACCGGGTCCGATCTGCACCTCGCCGGCGGCCCACCGATGCTCCGTCGCCGCGGCTTCTCTGATCCGCTCCTTGAGCGCGGTCGCCGCATTGAGCACGGCGGAACCGCCCATCACCGTTGCGCGCGAGTGATAGGAGCCGTAGCCCTCCTTGAGATAGGTCGTGGAGCCGTGCAGCACGCGGATACGCTCGAGGGGCACGTCCAGCGCATCCGCCGCAATCTGCGTGAGGACCGTGACCACGCCCTGGCCGACGTTGGTCGATCCGGCGTAGACCGTGATCGACCCATCCTCCTCGATCTCGATGCGCGCCGTCTCCTTGGGGCCCGCCGCGCCGCCCTCGATGAAGCAACCCACCGCAATACCGTGATACTTGCCGTCGACCAGGCGGCCCTGCAGCGCGCGCTTTGCGTCCCAGTCGAACTCCGCCAGACAGCGCTCCAGGGCGGCGCGGTAGTCGCCGCTGTCCAGTTCCTCCCTCTTTTCCGGCTGGTCGACGGTCGCCAGCGGATACGGCATCTGCCCGGCCTTCACCAGGTTGATCCGGCGAAACTCCACCGGGTCGATGCCAAGGTCGCGCGCGGCCATGTCGAAGAGGCGCTCACGGAAGAAATCGGCTTCGAACCGGCCCGGGCCGCGGTAGGTGCCGATCGGGGCCTTGCTGGTGAGATACACGGTGGACTCGACGTGGATGTTCGGCACGTCGTAGGGACCCGACAGGAACTGCGCGACGTTGCGCGGAGGGACCGCCGCGTTCGCCCGCATGTAGGCGCCGCAGTCGACGGACACAGCGCCGAGGAGCGCCAGCACGCGGCCGTCGCTCGCGCAGACGATTTCCAGCTCGCATTGCATCTCGCGGGAGTGATTGGAGCCGAGCAGGTTCTCGCGCCGGTCTTCGACCCACTTGACCGGGCGCTTGAGCCTGCGGGCCGCGAACGGCACCAGGAAATTCTCGGGATAGAACTCGCCCCGCACTCCGAAGCCGCCGCCGACGTCCGATTCGATCATGTCGATGCGCTCGGGCGGCAGGTTGAGCATCGGCGCGAGCATGGCGCGTGTGGAGAACGGGACCTTCGCCGCCCCGAGCACGGTCAGCCGCTCGCCGTCCCACTCCGCGACGAGCCCCCGCGTCTCCATCGTGACGGCGCTGTGGCGCTGGACGCCGAACGTCTCTTTTCTGACGTACGGCCCGACGGCTTTCTGCGCGTCGCCCTTGCGGGCCACGTACGTGATGACGGCATTCGTCCCGTGCTCTGCAAAGAGCAGGCTCTTGTCGCGCGCCGCGGCCTCGCAGTCGGGCACGGCGGGCAGCGCCTCGATCTCGACGTTGACTTCCGCCGCGGCATCCTCCGCCTGCGCCTGCGTTTCGGCCACTACGACCGCCAGGCACTCGCCGACGTAGCGGACCTTGTCGAGAGCGATCACGTTCTGCTCGAACGCCTCGAGCTCCGGCAGCGGCGCGAGACGCAGGGGAATGGTGGGCACCCTGCCATTTCCTTCGGCCGCGATGTCGCGCCCGGTGTATACCGCGTGCACGCCGGGCATCCCCGCCGCTGCCGCGGTATCGATTCCCCTGATGAGGCCATGCGCTGCGGAACTGCGCACGATCACCGCATGCAGCATGCCGGGGCGATGGATGTCGTCGACATAGCGGCCGTTGCCCGTGAGCAGCCGCAGATCCTCGATGCGCTCGATCGCCGCGCCGACGAACTTGTCTTGCGCTGTCATGGGCGCTCAGCCGTGGCGTTCATCGGCGGCTTCGCAGCATAAGCCGAGCGTGCCTCGTAGACCGCCTCGACGATGTTGATGTAGCCGGTGCAGCGGCAGAGATTGCCCGACAGAACGTGGCGGATGCGCTCCTTGTCTGCGTCCGGTTCCCGGGTGAGCAGCGCGTGGGCGGTTGTGAGGAAGCCGGGCGTGCAGAAGCCGCATTGCAGCGCATGGTGCCTGCGAAACGATGCTTGTAATGGCGATAGGCCCTCGGGCGGCGTCAAGCCCTCGACGGTCGTGACTCTCGCGCCGCCCGCCTGGACAGCCAGCATCAGGCACGAGCGCACGGCGTCGCCGTTCACGATCACGGTGCAGGCGCCGCACACGCCGTGCTCGCAGCCGACGTGGGTGCCGGTCTGCATGAAATGATGCCGGATGCAATCGGCGAGCGTCAGGCGCGGCAGCACGTCCGCCTCTACGGTGTTTCCATTCAATTCAAAAACAATTTTCAATGCTTTGAGCATTGCTCTTGAGGAGCGCGCGCTCGAGCAGCGTTCCGACCAGCGCCTTGCGATAGTCCGCGCCGGCGTGAAAATCGCCGATGGGATCGACTTCTTCGGATGCGGCCACCCCCGCCGATCGCGCGGTTTCGAGATCGACGGGCCTTCCTTCCAGAGCGCGCTCTGCACGACGCAGGCGCCGGGGATAGTGGCAGGCCCCCAGCACACCGATATGGACGTTGCACGCACGCTCACGCTCGTCGAGGTCGTAGCACACCGCGACGCCGGCAAGGGCGAAGTCGCCGCGCCGCCTGGCGAACTCGCTGAAGGCCCAGCGGCGATCGCACGGCCACGGCGGCAGGCTGAGCTCCAGGATGATCTCGTCGTCCGCGAGCGCCGTCGTCAACGGTCCCCGGAAGAATTCCGCGGCCTTCACGCGCCGCTCTCCGCGCGGCCCCAGCAGCTTGAGCTCGGCGTCGCAGGTGACGGCAACACACGGCAGCTCTGAAGCGGGATCGGCATGCGCGAGGCTCCCGCCGACGGTGCCGCGGTTGCGCACCTGGTAATGCGCCACGTGGCTCACGGCTTCGACCAGCAGCGGATGCGCCGCCCTGAGCCGTGCATCGTCCTCGATGTCGCGCCAGCGCGTGCGTGCTCCGAGTCGAACGCCGCTGGATTCGATCGTGATGTGATCGAGTCCCTGAAGATTGCGCAGGTCTATCAGCAGAGCCGGTTGAGCGAGCCGGAAGGCCATCGTGGGCAGCAGGCTCTGCCCGCCGGAGATCACCTTGGCCTCGCCCCGGCGACCGGCGAGCAGCTGCACGACTTCAGCGGAAGTCGCTGGCGCAGCATATTCGAAGTCCGGTAGCTTCATGCGGAGTCGGGTCTTGCAACATTACTACATCCCGAAAGCGGAAAGATAGGACACGTGGCGGGAGCGGGCGGGTGAGGCTATGCTGGCCGGCACGATCGTCGCCTTGACTTCGTCGACCACGAGGAGCCACTGCGTATGTCCGGGAAACCGCTCGCCGTTCAGCTGGGAGAATTCGTCGCAAGGCTTCGGTTCGAGGATCTGCCGCCGGCCGTCGCGGACAAGGTCAAGGCCTTCGTCAATCACGGCGTCACCATCAGCATGTCGGGCCATGGTTCGGCGCGCGCAGTGGCGGCGCGCAAAGCCGTGCTGCAGCAGGAGAGCCTCGGAACGAAGAAGGTCGGCGCCGGCCAGGGCGCGACGTTGTGGGTCGACGGTACCCGCGCCACCCGCGTGGGCGCGGTCTTCGCCAACGGGGTCGCCATCGCAGCGGACAACCGCGCCGATTCCTACCGCATGCTGACGCACCCCGGCGTGCTGATGGTTCCGGCCGGGATCGCGACGGCCGAAGGAGAAGGGAGGACCGGGCAGGAGTTCCTGACGGCTCTCGCCGCGGGCTACGAGGTCCAGTGCCGTTGCGGCCGGGATTTCATCCCGTCCACTCCGGCGCACGGTTTTCGCGCGAGCCCGGTCTACGGCATACTCGGCTGCGCCGCCACCACGGCGAAGCTGCTGGGACTCGACGCGGCACGGACCGTGCACGCCATCGCCCTCGCCGCGAGCTTCGCGGGGAGCCTCATCGAGGGGCAGCGCACGGGCGCGCGCGACGCGGACTTCTCCGAGTCGCAGGCTGCGCGGAGCGGAATGTGGGCGGCCACTCTCGCAGCGCAGGGCTTCGAAGGCGCGACCACCGCCCTCGAGGGAGAAGGTGGCTTCTACAACGCGTTCACGGGCAGCAACACGGGCCGGCTCTCGTACACGTTCACCGGCCCGCCCAAGGCCGACCTCGGGGACATCGTTGCGAACCTCGGGCAGCACTGGGAGCTGCTCGACGTCAAGTTCAAGATCTATCCCACGCCGGGCTTCAACCAGCCGGTCGTGTGGCTCGCGCACGAGATGGCCGTGGAGCATCGCTTTCCCGCGGACGAGATCGAGCGCATCGCGCTCGAGGTGAACTACCTCGAGACCCTCTACCCGTCGCCGCGCTTTCCGCGGCCGCCCGCCGCGGACGGCAGCACCTTCGGCCGCACCCCATACATGGTGGCCTACACGCTGGCCGCGGGGGATTACCCGGTTCTGGAACGCTACGATGCGCGCGAAAGCGGCACGGCGGCGGACCGCGAGCTTGCGGCGAAAGTGGCGGCGCTCCAGAAGCGGGTCGAAGTGATCGGCGTGGTTGGCCGGGAGTGCTTCGCCCCGCGCATTACCGTCACGCTCAGGAACGGGAGCCGCGTCGCAAAGGAATACAACGGGCACGAGCTCATGTGGGACTTCGCGCGGGGCGCGAAAGAGTTGAAGCGCTTCGTGTCCGTGCTGCCGATTCCGCCCGCGCAATACGAGCGGTTCGTGGCGGCGGTCACCGGCTTGGAGAAAGCGCCGACGGTGGATGAGCTGGTGCGGCTGACTCTACCGGAGAACCGGGACTAGAATCCGTTACCTCGGTGGGCGTACTATTGATCGCCGAGAAATCAAGCCATGCGCGCCTGGACCGTTGACGCCGACGACATCCGCGTCGCCGAGGATTTCGACGAGGCGCTGCTGCACCGCACGCCCGAAATCGACAGCTTTCTGGCCGCTGACCGCGATGACAAGTTCATCGTCATCGGCACCAAGGGCTTTGGCAAGACGCTGCTGCTCAAGGCCAAGCGGGTGCTGGTGCAGCGCGACGGCGGTGCGGTCTGCCTGCCCCATGGCAGCCTGCTCGACAAGCCGATCGGCGACAAGATTTTCGGCCGCGAGACGATCGGATTCTTCGCCGCGTCGCCGCTGCCGTGGAGCAAGGTCTGGCTCGCGGCGATCGCGCTCGCGGTGCTCAAGCACAGCGGCGCCGCCGACGGGCTGAGGGTCAATGCACGGCTGGCCGGCCTGCTGCGCGACGAGCAGCTGCACGGTGTGATCGACCACTTCGTCCGCCTGCTCGACTTGTCGCCGGGCGATCTGCAGCGCGTGGCCGCCGACACCGATGGCCATCTCGTGCCACGGCTGCGGACGCTGAAGTCGCCGGTGACACTGTTCATCGATGGCGTCGACGAGTACTTCAGCAAGCATGTCGAGGCCTTGCCCGAGCACCCCAGCGTCACGGGCGAGCTGTCGCCGCAGGTCTGGCACTTCGCCCAGCTCGGGCTGGTCGAAGTGGCGTACCAGCTGCGGCGAATCAACCATCACCTGAAGGTCTACGCCGCGATCCGCAAGGAGGCGTACGCGAGCCTGCCCCGACGCACCGCGATGGCGCAGCAGTACCGCGGCAGCGCGGTCGACATCGTTTACTCGCCCGAAAGCCTGCGCGAGATCTTCGTCAACAACGTGCAGTTGGTGAAGGCCGACCGGATGGTGCGCTCCGCGCGGGTGAAGGACCATCCTCTCGAGGCCTTCCTTGGCCGCAGCACCGTCACCGACCCGTTCACCCACGAGGAGGAGGACGCATTCGAGTTCCTCTGCCGGCACACGCTGCTGCGCCCGCGCGACCTGATGACGATGGGCGAGCGGCTCGCGGCGCTGCGCCCCGACGAGCGCCGCCATGAGCACCGGCTGAAGGATGCCGTGCACCGCGCCGCGGCCGAGATCGCGCAGGAGTACCTGGCCGAGGTCGGCCCATTCCTCGGTGACATCGACCTCGAAGGGTTGCTGCAACGGCTGCCCGGCCCGATCCTGACGCGCGCCGAGGTCGACGCCCTCGACGGTGGCGAGGTGGCCGTGATCGGCCCCCGCATGCCGTGCGCGCTGTACCGCGTCGGCCTCCTCGGCTGGGTGCAGCACGACCGCGCGCATGGCGAACGGCGCCAGCGCTTCCTGCGACCGGGCGAAGCGCTGCTCGGGCCCGACGGCGCGCTGCCGCAGGCATCACATTACCTCGTTCACCCGGTACTGTCGGATGTGATCGGCCGGCTCAACCCGGCTTACCTGCAGCGGGTGGACTGCTGCCCGGCCGTGGGCTACGACCGGCCGTGGCACGATAACTTCGGCGGCGCAGTCGGCGTCGATCCGGCGGCCGACGAGCGGCCGTGGGCCGTGCTGAAGGCCGATGTGCAGGGATTTGCAGCGATGATGCGCGCCGGCACCGACGAGCCGGTGCGCAAAGCGCTCGCCGACGCGGTGCGGCGCTGGACGCCGACCGGTGCGATCGGCGAAAACCGTGCCGGCGACTCAGTGTTGATCGTCGCCGACGACCCGATCGCACTCGCGCAGACCGCGCGCCATCTGATCGACGACGTTTATCAAGCGCCAGGGCAGCCCCGGCTGCGCGTCGCGCTGCACTACGGTCCGGTGCGCACCCGGCAGCGCGAAACCGACCTCGGGCCGGTTGTCGTGGGCGGCGAGGCAATCCTGCACGCGGCGCGCGTCGAGCCGGTGGTCGATCCCGGGCAGGTCTGGGCGACCGAGGACTTTCGCCAGCAACTGCTGCTGCGGCCGTCGTTGTGGCGCATGGTGCCGCTGACCGGCACCGACGGCAACGGCCGGTTCGATTTGCGCAAGCCCGGCAGCCAGGAGGCGGAGCTTTGGGTCGGGCTGTACCGGTTGGAGTTCTGAAGCGTCCGCGGCCGGCGTCACGAGTCCCCAAAGCTCCACTGCGTGCCGGCATCGAGCGGCCACACCGGGCGTCGCAGTCCCTTCCACGGGAAGCGCTCGAGGAGCGGCGAAGTCAGACCGGCGCCGTCCACTTCGAGTATCTTGTCATCCCCGTACCATTCGTCGAAGCCCGCGCGGAAGTGACCGCGCGACTTCACCGTGAGCGAAGCGAACGAGCCCACGTCGAGCCCATGCGACTCGAAGAAAGCGGGCTCCGCGCACTGCACGCGGCGCGAGCTCACGAGCACGGTCAGCCCGCCGATGCGGACTGCGGCGCTCGGGCCGAGGTGCGCCGTGCGCCCCCTGTAGATGCCGCGCCGTCCGACGACGACGCCGTCCGAGAGCGCGCGGACCTCGACCTCCACCGGTATCTCTCGGGCGTGGGCGTCGGCCCGTCCCTGGTTGAGCACCAGGCGCACCTTTGCGCCGACGCCGGTCGCGTGGCAGCGGGCCGCCGCAGCGGGATCCACGAAGAGGCCGAGCAGGGCGCGCTCGGCTCGTGCGGCGAGGAGCCCCTCGAGGATATCGGTCGTGTTGCCGCGCCCGCCGCCCCCGGGGTTGTCCGCGACGTCCGCGAGGCACACGAGGGCCCGGCGCCCGCTGCGTCCTGCGGCGACGGCGTGCTCGATCGCCGCGGCGAGCGGTGTCAGGCGGACCTTAAACCGATCGCGCTCGGTCCACGCGAACTCGGCGAGTTGCCGGGCGAGCTTCGCGGGCTTGGCGCCCGAGCCGTAGGTGAGGATGGAAATGCCCGCTTCGGGCGCATCGGCGAAAGCGAATCCGCCCAGCACCGATACGACCGGAAGATCCGTGGCGATGTGCTTCTGGCCCTCGACGATCATGTCGGCGTAGGCGCCACGCGCAGTGAGCAGGGTCACGGTGGGGGCGGCGATCGGCATGCGAATGAAGCTCTTCCCGAAGCGCTCGCCGGCGAGCAGCCGCCGCAGCAACCGGCCGGCCTCGGCGCCGCGTTCCCGCTGGTCGACGTGTGGATTGGTGCGGTAGGAAATGATGACGTCCGCGCTGTCCACCATGCGCTGCGAGATGTTGGCGTGCAGGTCCACCGTCGCGACAACCGGATATCCCGCCCCCGCGGCCTCGCGGGCGAGCGCGTAGAGCGCGCCATCGGGATCTGTGTCGGTAG
>DATFWO010000294.1:0-2107 GCA_035259205.1 Burkholderiales bacterium
CTCGTGGCGACGATGCCGCACCTGGGGTACGCCCGCCTCATTTCCGGCGCCGACGGCTATTGATTGGCTTTCTGTCACCCATTCGGCGGTCGGTCAACTGCTCGTTGATGCAGCCCACTTCATGCTGTCGGGCGGCATCCCTCACGTGGCACGCCTCTTGCCGCGTTAACCATTCATGAGCGAGTCGGGATCGGCGCGCCCTCTCCTCACACCGCCCCCGATGGGGGGGCAGACCGCCAGTGCGCCGTCGCCTGGCGACGCTCTTCGTTGATATCGCCGGGTCTACAAGCCTGCTTGTCCATCATCCACCCGAGGTCGTGCTAGGCGTCGTTCAAGGCTTCATGACCCTCGTGACTCAGGTCGCATCGGCCCACGCAGGCACCGTCAAAGACTTCGAGGGAGACGGCGCGCTTCTGTACTTCGCCTCGACGAAGAACGCGGTTCGGGCGGCGCTGGCGATCCAGCGACGGCTGGCCGATGGTCGATGCGATGTCGCGTGTGGGGGCGGGCCCGGAATAGCGGCCCGCATAAGCGTCACGGCCGGCGATGTCGTCGCGGGCGAGGTGGGATCAGCGATGCGACGCGGCATGACCCTCGTCGGTCCCAGCGTGAACATTGGCGCCCGCCTGCTCAAGCACGCATCGCCGGGCACCATCATCGCCAGCGGCGAAGTCTTCGAGGAGTTGCACCGCGACGCGCCGCAGCTGGCTGCGGAGTTTCATCCTCTGGAGGCCGCGTTCGTTGTGCCGGGTGCCGACGGTATGACAATCGCGACCTACATTTTGCCGCAGCTCCCGGCGGTGGCAGCTGGCCCCGAACAGTTCCGTTGTTCACCGGCGTCCTGAGCGCATAGAGCGGACAAGCGCTGCGGTCCTTGACGAAATTGGCTGGTCAGACACCGCATGGGCCCAGCTCAACTAGATAGACCTTCGCACAGCCGTCTCGTAGAACACCGCTCCCCGTGAGGAAGCGGCGTTTCAAGAAGGCTGCGGAGCCACGACACGTCATCCATGCTGATCTTGCCTGGCTGGGTCGGTTGACGGCAGTGGGATACGGGCATAGCATGCGGCTCAACCAAGCTTGGGCGGGCAGCGCGCCCGGAGACCCGTCATGTGCGCTGGGCCTGCGGCTCAACGTGCAGGCGGAAAGCTGGCGGCATCGGCTTCAATTCCTCTTGCCCGTGAGGGTTCAACCGCATGGACCTATCACGATCGACCAATGTTGCTGTCCTCATCGTGCTGATCACGATTCTGCTCGCTGGTTGTGCATCGGCCCCTTCGGCGCCTCCGGTGCCAATCACGGACATGAGCCTACTTCAACAGCTGGTCGGCGAACGTCACTCCCGTCAAGTAGGTTCTCCGACGTGGGGGATGACGAGCGCGTCGCCGCACCCTGCGCCGACCGTGTGACCTCGACGCGGAATTCCAACAGCCTGTTCGTCGGCAGGTGGTTGCGAGCTCGCGATTTGAACCCTCGACTCATAAGCGCCAGGCGTCAACTTGGCGGGGGACTCAAAGTCGCGTTCTAGTCCCGTCATCTCGTAATCCGCTTCGCGAGCGCTGAGCAGCTGATCGCGTACATGGAATGCTGTGACCGACCCGCGCAGCGTCGGGCCGTCCGGAGGCGCGATCTTCTCCTGCACGCCCGGGGAGGCACCACCGACAGCCCCGCCGTCGACGACAGGCTCAGGAATTTCGCCTGGGTGCGCGCAAGGCCGCGCTCGTTGTGAGCGGAGCACCGAACGATCGGGCTCGAGCCGCGGTCCCACCGCTACGGCAGTGCGCGCGGGGGATTACTTTTCGGCGCTGCTGACACTCGGGCTGACGAAACTACGGCTGCCCGGCTCTCGGCGAGAAAGCAACCACATGTCCCGATCCGCTAACTGCTCAGCAGCGCGAGGGTGGCCGCGTAGATGTATCCGGCGATCATCGCCCCAGTGATCGCGAACACAAGGTAAAGGACGAAAGCTCGGGGCTTCACCAATGCCCAGAGCGCCACCATCGCGGGGAACCCGGTCGCACTGGTCGCCAACATGAAGGCGAGACCCGTAGCTGGACTCATACCCAGGTCGATGAGACCCGAGACCAACGGGATGGCGGCCAAGCTG
>DATFWO010000295.1:0-33493 GCA_035259205.1 Burkholderiales bacterium
GCAAGCACGCGTTCAAGTGCGGCGCTGTGGCCCGCTCCCGGGTCGCACCTACGCGTGTACGCGCAGGCACTGCTCCGCCGTCCGCGTGCCCTGGCCGCAACCCCGGAGGGGACGGGGCGCTCTGGGCGCATCTCTTTGTCGAGAACCCTCGCAATATCGACATATTGCTTCGGGCTCTCCTCCTCGACCTGCATCCCACATCGCCTCCGTCGCACACGTGCCTATTATTGAGATAGGTTCTAGCCGCCATGGCGGTAGCAGCGATCACTCATCACTCGTCACCAACCGTCAATAGGTGATGCACGCGGCATTGAGGATGCCGATTGCGACCGACAGCGCCCCCAGGAACACACCCTCCGCAACCTTGCCTTCAGGTATACCGCGGCCGATATCCGGAATGATGCGGGTAACGACCGAGTAGACGAGCAATTGCACGATCAGCGCGATCACGCCCCACAGGACCATATCCGCGATATTCGCACTCTGCACCACGGCGTTTGCGAGCGGAATCACGAACCCGAGCATGGCTCCGCTGATGCTTGCTGCCGCGGCGCTGTTGCCTTCCCGGATCAGTGCGATTTCGCGATATGGCGTAATCCGGAGATAGATGACCAGGAACACGAGGAACAGCACCAAAGTCGCCGCAAGATACAGCGCGAACCACGGGAGGCCCGCAATCGAGAACTTGAGTATGTCCATGACATCCCTTCCGGCAGTTTCGAGAAGATGATTTTCAGTCGAAGTAGTGCGGCACGAAGCGGCTCAGGTTGTTGGTGATGGGGTTCTTGTCCTCGCGGATGCCGATTCCGCCGGGTTCGTTGCCGATGATCCAGCTTCCGATCACCGCGTAATTGCCGTCGAAGCCGGGGAGCGGGGCGTACCCCTGGCAAATATAGCCTTCGGCGCCATAGCTTCCCTGCCGGGCATAGACGCCTCGCGGCCCGTGGATTTCGACGTTGGCGCCCTCGCGCGAGTAGAGCGGCTTGCGCACGAAGCGCTCCGGAAGCCTGCGCTCGTCGAAGTAGCACGGCAGGAGGTTGGGATGGCCGGGATAGAGCTCCCACAGCACGGCCAGTATCGCCTTGCAGCTCAACAGCAGCTTCCACGGCGGCTCGATCACCACGAGGGTGGCCTCCGGCAGCCGCGGGCCGAACTCTTCCCGCATCATCCATTCCCACGGGTAGAGTTTGAACAGTGCGCGGATAGGATGTCCGTCCTCGTCGACGAAGCTCCGGTCGCGTCCGGACCAGCCGATGTCTTCGACGAATATGTGCCGCGCGTCGATGCCGGCCTGCAGCGCGGTGTCGCGAAGATACTCCACGTTGCCGAGATCCTCTTCGCTGTTTTTCACGCAGGCGAAGTGCAGCGGGCCGCCGAGTCCATTCCGGATTTCGGTCCAGCGCGCAATCAGCTTCTCGTGCAGGGAGTTGAACTGATCGCAGGCCGGGAATACCTGTTGCTGCCAGTTCCACTGCGCGATAGCGGCTTCGATGAGCGAGGTGGGAGTGTCCGCGTTGAATTCGAGGAGCTTGGGCGGATGCACGCCGTCGTAACATAGGTCGAACCTGCCATAGAGCGAGGCTTGCCCGGCGAGCCATGAATTCACCATGTAATCGGCAAACCAGTCGGGGATCGCGAAGCGCTCGAATTGCCGCTTCTCCATGATATGTTCCGCGGCTTTGAGGCTCAGCTCGTATAGCTCCGCGGTGACCGCTTCCAGCATGTCTATCTCGGCGGCCGAGAAGCGGTAGCACGCGGATTCGTCCCAGTAAAGATCGTCGAGACTGTGAAAACCGAAGCCCAGTTCCTCGAATTGCCGCCGCCAATCGGTGCGCGGGGTCATGCGCATGCGTTCCATGGACCTGTCTTCAGCTGCCGGTGCTGTGCGCCGAGGCGCTCGAACCGAACCCTCCGCGCGTAACGTTCGCCGTTGCAACCGCGCGGCTTCCGGAACGCGGCATGCCGGTGCCATCCGCCTGGGAGCTGCTGCTGCCTCGGTACGATGGCCCATAGTAGTAACCTGTATGGGGCCCGGAGCGGACTTGCTCGCACTTGCTCGAGTCGTTGCCCCAGTCCTGCAGGCAATCAGAGCGGCTGCGGTAGACATCGTGCCGTACCGTGTCCTCTCCGCAACCATACAAGGCGGCGCTACCGATCAGAACGAGCGTGATGGACGATGCAGAGCGGCGTCGACGCATGCGCCCCATCATAGCGCATCGCCACCCGGCGAACGGGCGAGCCCGCTGCGTGCGACAGGGCGCACCTGCCGGCGGCACCGCTGCCGTTGAGTGCGTCGGGGAAAAGCCGAGGCGTCGTTTGTATGGCCCATGTGCTTCCGCTACAATCTTCCCGCAGGCGCGTAGCTCAGCTGGCTAGAGCGCATCCTTGACATGGATGAGGTCGTTGGTTCGACTCCAATCGCGCCTACCAATTGTTAAAAGCGGACACGATGCGCCGCTTTAACTCTGCGTGTTGGAACGGATGCAAGGCACCGTTCAACACGCAGTGTTTTTTATGCCCCCGTGCGGCATACGGGCGGCTCGAGCAATCAATCGCCGCGGAGCACGGATGTCGCGGAACTCGTTATCAGTCCGCATGAGCTTTTTCGGTCCGAGTTTCCTGCACGATCGACGTAGCGTGACGTAAATCATGGCGCAACCTACTTCGTATTCGCTCGAGGTCAACCCCAGAGTGCCGCGGCGCCTGCTCCGGCTCGAGCAGCTGGCGGGCAACCTGTGGTACAGCTGGGACCGCGCTACGCGCGCACTGTTTGCGCGTCTGCATCCTGCGCTGTGGGATGCCGTGGGACACAGCCCGAAAGCGATGCTGAAGCGGCTCGACGAGGACCGGCTGACGGCGGCGGCGGCCGATCCGGTCTTCCTGGACAGTTTCAACCGGGTTCTCTCGGCGTTCGATACCTACCTGTCGGAGCCCCTGCCGAAACAGAATCCCACGCTCTTCGCGCAGGGCGACCTGATCGCATACTTCTGCGCGGAGTTCGGCTTCCACGAAAGTCTGCCGATCTATTCGGGAGGACTGGGCATACTCGCCGGGGACCATTGCAAGGCGGCGAGCGACAGCCAGCTCCCGTTCGTGGCGGTCGGCTTGCTGTACCGGCAAGGCTACTTCGTGCAGACCATCGACAGCGAAGGCAATCAGCGGGCCGAGTACTTCGACTCGGAGTTCGAAGACCTGCCGATCACGCCGGTTCAGCGCGAGGATGGGTCGGAGCTCTATGTCGAGGTCACGCTGCCTGGCCGCCCGGTCCGGGCCAAGGTGTGGCAGGCCCGCATCGGGCATGTCGGCCTCTTTCTGCTCGATACCGATCTGGCGGAAAACAGCGAGCTCGACCGCGACATCGCGCACCGCCTTTACGGCGGCGACATGAGGACCCGGATCGAGCAGGAGATCGTTCTCGGAGTGGGCGGCGTGCGCGCTTTGACCGCCTTGGGCATACGGCCGACGGTATGGCACATCAACGAAGGACACGCCGCGTTCCTGATACTGGAACGCATCAGGAACCTGATGAGCAGCGGGCCGGATTTCGACGCTGCTCTCGAGGCGGTCGCGGCGAGTACCGTGTTTACCACCCATACCGCGGTCCCCGCGGGTCACGATCAGTTCCCGCCGAAGACGATAGCGCCCTACCTAGAGAGCTACTGCGACGGGCTCGGGATCGATGTCGAGAAGGTGGCGGCGCTCGCGCGGCCGCCGGCAGGCGCGGATTTCAACATGACGACCCTCGCCATCCGTGGCTCGCGCTTCCACAACGGGGTATCGCGCATACATGGCGGCGTGACCTCGCGCATGTTGAAGGATCTCTGGCCGGAGGTTCCGGCCGATGAAAACCCGGTCCAGTACGTCACGAACGGTGTGCATATCCCGACTTTTCTCGCTCCCGAATGGGGGGATGTTTTCGACCGCTTTCTGGGAATAGGCTGGTTGCGGCGGCTGGGCGACGCGGCTACCTGGGCGCAGATCGCCGATATTCCGGACCACATTTTCTGGAGCGTGCGTCAGTATCTCAAGGCGCAGCTGCTGCACATGGTGCGGCATCGCATCCGGCAGCAGCACTTCCGCAACCGCGGCAGCGAGTCGCACCTCGATCGGTTGCTGCGCTATGCCGATCCTGCGAATCCCAACGTGCTGACGATCGGTTTCGGGCGGCGCTTCGCAACCTACAAGCGCGCGACACTGCTCTTCAACGATCTGGACATGCTGCAGCGGATCGTCGGTGACCCGCAGCGCCCACTGCTTTTCATTTTTTCCGGCAAGGCGCATCCGGCCGACGAGCCGGGACAGACGGTGATCCGGACCATCATACGCATGTCGCGCATGCCCGAGTTCGAAGGAAAAATTCTGCTGGTGGAGGGCTACGACCTGCACTTCGCGCGCCGGCTCGTCTCCGGCGTGGACGTCTGGCTGAACAACCCGGTGTATCCAATGGAGGCCTCGGGCACCTCGGGCATGAAGGCCGCCATGAACGGCGTCATCAATCTGTCGGTGCTCGACGGGTGGTGGGACGAAGGCTTTCAGCGCGACAACGGGTGGGCGATCAAGCCGGCATCCTCGGTGCTGGATCCCGAGCGGCGCGAGCGCGAGGAGGCGCGAACGCTCTACGACATCATGCGCGACCAGATGATTCCGCTTTACTACAAGCGCGGGGATGCGGGGTATTCCCACGAGTGGCTCGCCATGGCCAAGCGTTCGATGGCGTCGCTCCTGCCACGGTTCAACACGGTGCGCATGCTGAACGAGTACGTCACGAAGTTCTACGTCCCGGCCCTGGTGCAGGGACGGCGCCATGCCGAACGCAATTTCGAAGGCGCAAAAAAGGTCGCGAGCTGGAAGACGCGCGTACGGGCTGCATGGCCCGGCGTTACGGCGCGGCGGCTGGACGTTCCGCGGCGCCGCATCGAGTTCGGCGAGAGCATCCCCGTTGAAATCGCAGTCAAATTGAACGGCCTGCAGCCCGGCGACATCCTCGTCGAGCTGCTGCTGGTGCGGGGGTTGAACGAGCCGGTCGAAAGACAGAGTCGCCACGAGTTGACTGCGGCGGGGGCGATGGACGAAACGAACGAGCACCGGTTCGTGCTCGCGTTGAGGCCCGAGTTGTGCGGCAGGCTGGACTATCGCATCCGGCTCTATCCCCGGCACGAGTTGCTGACCCATCCGTTCGAGCTGGGCTTGATGCTCTGGATCTGACGTGAACGGGGAACAGTAAACTACTGTTCACCGGTTGCCGCCGTCAGGACCGCAACCGGAAAATCCGAGAGTATATCGGCGAGCCGAAGTGTGTTTCCCGGCTGTTCCGTGGTCAGCCGTGCCTCGGTAAATTCCTCCCGGCACTCCGCCATGGCTTCCGGCAGCGCTACCCGCGTATCGCCCCATACCTCCGTTCCCAATGGCAGACGGTCTTCCCCGTCGGTCAAAGAGTAATATAGCCGTGGCGCGACCGTAATGACCGCGCGCTCTGCGTGCCTGCGCGCGAATGCGCAAACGTGCTCCGCGCGTTTACCGGCCACCGCGAGCGGCAGGTAGCCGCCCTGCTCGAAGAGGTCCGGCTGGCGAGCGCGTAACGAGAGGGTTTTCCAGGTGACGTACAGCTTGATGCGGCCATCGTCCATCGCGCCGACGAGGCTGCGTGCGCGCGACCGCGTTGCGCCACCGGCCCCAGCGAAGCGTGCCTCGAGCTCGCGCAACATGGCCTCGCGCCTGGCATAGTCGACCGGCCGGCGGTTGTCAGGATCCACGAGGCTGAAATCCCAGAGCTCGTTACCCTGATAGAGGTCCGGCACGCCGGGTGACGTGAACTTGATGACCGCCTGCGATACGCTGTTGAGCATGCCGTAGCGCGCGATGCGTGCCTGCGCCGGCAGGAAATCGCTCAGAAAGGGATTGCGCTCGGTGGATTTCAGCAGGGCCTCGATGAACCCGGAGAGCGCCCGTTCGTACTCTTCGTCGGGATTGACCCAGCTCGTGCGCACCTTGGCTTCGCGCACGGCCTTGCGCATGTACTGCTGGATGCGTTCGCGAAACTCGTCGAGCGCGCTCTGGTCGAGGGGTCCCAGGGGCCAGGCGCCGAGCAGCGTCTGATAGAGCAGGTACTCGTCGTTGGCCGAGGGCGCAGGCTCCCCGGCGATACGCATCTTGTTGCGGCGGTTCATGCGCCTCCATCGCCGCAGTGCCAGGCGCCACGCCGCAGGCATTTCCGAGAGCACGTTGATCCGGGCGCGCACGTCCTCCGAGCGCTTGTTGTCGTGCGTGGAGGTTGCCAGCATGGTGTGAGGCCAGGTTCGAGCGCGGTCCTGCGAAGCGGCGTGAAAGGCGTTGAGCGACATACCGAACGTGCGCGGATCGCCGCCCACCTCGTTCAACGATACGAGCCGGTTGTAGATGTAGAACGAGGTGTCCTCCACCGCCTTCGCCATGACCGGAGCCGTGAATTGCTGGAACCGGCCGATGAAAGTTGCCGCACGGTCCCGCCAGGCCGCGTCAGTGCCCGCGTACGCGCCGGTCAGCACGGAGCGCATGAAATCGAATATGCCGGTCTGCGCTATGGGGCTGCGCTTCTTTGCCAACCCGTTCGCCCAGTCGAGATAGCGGCGGTCCTCGGCGCGCATGCCTTCGACCGTTGCGTAGGTCCGGTAGACTGGAAAGGCGGCGACGATCTCGACCAGCGCCCGGCGCAGGCTGTTCAGGGTGAAGTCGCGATTGCGGCGGTCGGCCTTGGCGATGCGGTTCAGGGTATTCACCAGCACGTTGAGCTCGCTGGCGAGCGCCGTGGTCATGATCATTATCTTCGTACGCTGCAGCAGCTCTTCGTAGTTGATATGCCCGCCGATGAAAGCGGCGTAGGTCCTGTCCATGCGCATTTCTGCCCGGTGGTCTACGAACAGGCCGTTCACGACGTTGAGATAGCGATAGCCGGTCGTGCCGTGCACCGTCCAATGCTCGGGCAGGCGCTCGTGCTCGGCGAGCACTTTTTCCAGGGCGATATAGATACACCGCGGAACGCTGGGCAGAGTGTCCCCGTTCGAGCAGGGGATTTCAGCCCGCGCCCGGTTCTGCAGCCTCTCAAAATACTGCGGCGGGTCGTACAGGCCGTCGGGGTGATCGATGCGGAGCGCGCTGATCTTTCCCTCCGCCAGCAGCTTGAATACGAGGCGGTGCGTATCCTCGAACACGTCGGGGCTTTCCATGCGCAGGGCGGCGAGGTCATTGATGTCGAAGAACCGCCGGTAGTTGATGTCGTCGGATGCGACGCGCCAGTGAGTAAGGCGGTAGGCCTGGGCCTCGATCAACTCGTGCAGGCGGTCGAAGCTTGCGGGTTCGCCGGGCCTGCCGTTGATCGCCCGGACGCTCTCCGAAACGTGGCGAGCGACCTCAGGCGAGCGCGCGCATAGCGCCGCCAGGGCTCGTTTGCAGCAGTCCTTGTCGCGGGCGCGCTCGGCACGCCGCTCCGGCGAGAGCTCGTCCCGCGGGGGCAACCGGCTCAATGCATCGACTGCGCCTCGAAACTCGCGGCAATCCGGATGATCCGCCCCGAGCGTGGTTTCGAGACGCTCGCCGGCCGCGGCGAGAACGCGGGTGTATTCCCGAGGATCTACCGGGAATCGATGCTTGTCGTAAAGGACGGAGAGGGCGCCCGCTGCGGCGTCGAAGGCAAGCTCGAGCTCGCCGTCTTCGAGCACGACGCTGTATGGCTTGCCCAGGGCTGGCACCAGTACTTTGCCGCGCAGCTCCTCGCTGAGAGTCTCCCAGTCGATGTCGAAATAGCCGGCGTAAGGTGAAGCGGGACCGTTTTCGAGCACATCGAGCCACCAGGCGTTGTCGGCGCCCATCACTGCCATGTGGTTCGGCACCAGGTCGACGAGCTGACCCATGCGGTGCTGCTCGAGAGCGGCGGCGAAGCGCTCGAAGTCCTCGTCGCTGCCGATCTCGGGATTGAGCGCGTTGTGATCCGTGATGTCGTAGCCGTGCAGGCTGCCCGGCCTGGCCTTGAGGTAGGGCGACGCGTAGACGTGGCTGACGCCGAGCGTGGCGAGATAGGGGACGAGCCGGGTGGCGTGCGCGAAGGTGAAGTCGCGATTGAACTGCAGCCGGTAAGTTGCGCGCGGCACGGACATGGCGGGCCGGCGGCCGCCTTTTTCCTGCCCGCCCGCGCGCGCCTGGGTGGGCGCCTTGATCCCCCGTTCCTCGCCCAATAGCGCCGCCACTGCACTCAAGCGTGGATCGCGCGGCCAGTCCTCCAGATTCAGAGGCAGCTTGCGGCGCCAGTTGGGATAGCGGTCGTCGGTCGTCCCCGGCAGGTTGACCTGCTCGACCTGGCCGAGCACGTCCTCGAGTTGCACCGTCAATATCTTCGCAGGCGTACGTCCGACAAATGCGTGCACCGCGCGCGCGAGCGTACTGTCCATATCGCGAGAGGCGCCGGCATCCGCTGCCGCCCCAGCGGGCAGGAGCCCCGCGCGCTCCACGGCGGCAAGCAGGCGCATACGATCGAGCGCGCGCGCCGCAACTTGCTGCTCGCGAGTGTCATCGCTGGGGAACAGCTTCAGCTCGGTGCGCGCCGCGAGATCCGCGCCCCGCCAGTAGCCGGCAAGGGTCGGCAAGTCGTGCGTGCTGACGGCGACCACCGCCTCGCGCGGATAGTCCTCGGGCGGCTTGAATCCGCCGTCGCCGGTCCGTTCGAAATACATCGGCCGGTACGACAGGACGCCAAGCCCTGCCATTGCCGTGCGCACGGCGTCCGGCACGGTGCCCAGGTCTTCGCCCACGACCAGGCAGCGGTTGCGCCGGCTTTCGAGCGCCAATATCCCCAGGAGATCGCTGAACGGGTAGGTGACGTAGGTTCCGTCTTCCGGACCAGCGCCCTCCGGCACCCAGAACAGGCGCAACAATCCCATCACGTGGTCGATGCGCAGCGCTCCGGCGTGGCGCATCGAGCTCCGTAACGTTGCGATGAACGGGGCATAGCCGGAATCGGTCAGGCGCTGCGGTATCCAGGGGGGCAGCCCCCATTCCTGCCCCCTCAGGTTGAAGTCGTCGGGCGGCGCACCGATGCGCGCAGTAAGGGCATGCAGTCCCGGAAGCATCCAGGTTTCCGCCCCACCTGGATGCACGCCGACTGCAAGATCCAGATAGAGACCGATGGGCAGGCCCAGTGCACGTGCGCGCCGGGCCGCGGCTCCGAGCTGCGCATCGACCTGCCACTGCAGGTACTCGAAATACTCCACTCGTTCGACGTGCTCCCGTGAGAAGTCGGAGACTGCCTCCGACGCCGGGTCGCGATACTCGGCGGGCCACGCGGGCCAGCCCCAGACGGAAGGATCCTCGCCGAAAAACTTCTCCTGCAGCGCCTCGAACAGCGCATGCAGGCGCAACGGCTCGCCGCCGGCTGCCTGAAAATCGCGAAACTCGCGCCCGCGCCTAGTCATCTCGGCAAGATGCCGGCTGCGGAAATGCCGGTACAGCAACTCGAGCACCTCGAATTTGACGGCACCGGCGCCTGCGTAGTCCACGAATTCGGCAGCGCGCAACGCCGCCAGCCGCGTCTGGAATTCCGGGGTGCTTGCGCGCCGGCGCGCTGCCGGGCATTCCTCGAAATCGGCGATCGATTCAACGTCCAGGTAGAGCACGTTGAGATGCGTCCGGTTCGAGGGGCGGTAAGGGCTGGCCTCGGTGGGCCGGTCCGGAAACAGGGCATGCAGCGGATTCATGCCGACAATGCCCGCGCGCGCACTGGCTGCGAAATCCACAAGATTCCTCAAGTCGGCGAGATCTCCGACGCCCCAGTTGCGCGCCGAGCGCAGTGCGTAGAGCTGTATCGCCGGCCCCCATATCCTCGCGCCGTCCGCCAGGCTCTGCGGCTGGAAGCAGAGCGCGGGACAGACGATCAAGCGCATGGTCGCAATGAGCGTACCGGAGCCGGGCTCGACCAGACTGAACGAGTGGTACCCGGGCGCGGGCACAGCGGGCAAGTCGAAGGAGCGCTGGGCGTACGTGACGCCGGCGATTTCGCGGGAATCGAGCGCAATCAGCGCTTCGGCGCGGAGAGTACCCGCAGAGCGCTCGCCGCTTTCCAGTTTGAGAAACCAGTTGAATGCGTCAGCGGAGCGCGTGGCAGGCAATGTCACCACGATGCGGGGAGGCGCTTCGCCCTCGCGCACGACCTTGACCGGTGGCAGGACGTTGCGCCAGGCGCCGTTCTCGATCTCAGCCAGCGCCGCAGCGGCGCCTCGCGCATCGTGGATGGCAACGCCCATAGCCTGCAGCAGCCGGATTTTGGTCGACTCCGGAGCGCGGCGGCGCTGGCCCCAGAGATCGAAATATTCGATCTCGACGCCGCATTTTGCGCACAAGCGTTCCAAGTCTTGATTGTCGGGACTCATGACGCTTCACGCGCTAAGTGGTACGTAGCAAGCAGTAAGCGGTAAGCAGTAAGCGGTGGCAACCAAAGCGCCGGCATTCCGCTGACGGCTCACTGCTCGCTGCTCGCCGGCCGAAAGCGCCAGACGACGGACCACGGCGGCAACATGCCTGCCGCCATCACTGCATCCAGCGCCCCTTCAGTGGCGAATATCAGGCGGCCATTCAACGCGCGCGGTGCATCGCTTCGCACGTCCCCGGGGCGATCCCCGAAATTCGCGAGGAGCACGAGCTCTCCAGCATCGCCCACGCGCCAGCGAACGCAAAGGCTCCGTTCCCCGGTCTTCCGATACGAATGGCCGCGGCCGTGCAGATCGTCCAGCAGCGGGACGATATCGCGGTGGCGCAGACCCAGGAGCCGGCGGTAGTAGGTGAGCCACTTTAGGTGCGGCGGATCGCCAGCCGCGCTCCAGGCCAGCTTGGAACGGCTGAATGTTTCGGCCGCGCAGGGATCGGGCATGGCCGCAACAACGGCTGGATCGCCGAACCGGGCAAAACGCGCGAATTCCCGGCGCCTGCCCTCGCTCACTGCTGCGTTCAGCTCGGGGCCCAGATCGGAAAAGAACAGGAACGGAGTCGCGGCGCCAAACTCTTCGCCCATGAAGATGAGCGGCGGCGACGGTGCCAGGAGTATCACGGCCGCGGCCGCGGCCAGCGCCTCGGAGGTCGCAAGCTGCATCAGCCGTTCGCCGAAAGCACGGTTGCCGATCTGGTCGTGATTCTGCAGAAACGACACGAATGCCGTCGCAGGCAGGCTCGTGCTCGGCTCCCCGCGCAGCTTGCCCTGGCGAAATGCCGATGCCTCGCCTTGGTAGGCATAGCCTTCGACGAGGCAGCGGCCGGCGAGCGAGACGGGATCGCGGCAGTAGTCGGAATAGTAGCCGTCCGTCTCGCCGGTCAGCAGGACGTGGAAGGCGTGATGAATGTCGTCGTTCCATTGGGCATCGTAGTGCCGCGGGCTGCCGTCGTCATTACGCTCGAGACGCCGTGCGTGGTTGAGATCGTTTTCCAGCACCAGATGCACGTGGCGGCTGCGGCCGGGACCGCGGCGCACCGCCTCGGCGAGCTCGGTGAGTATGTCCGGAACCGACTCGTCGCAGATCGCGTGCACCGCATCCAGGCGCAAACCGTCCAGGTGGAATTCCTCCAGCCAGTAGAGCGCATTGTGGATGAAGAAATCGCGCACGGCACGACTTTGCGGGCCGTCGAAGTTGATGGCCGCGCCCCACGGCGTGTGATGACGTCCGGTGAAGAATTGCGGTGCGTAGGTGTGGAGGTAGTTTCCCTCGGGGCCGAAATGGTTGTAAACCACGTCGAGCAGCACCATCAGCCCGCGGCCGTGCGCGGCCTGGACGAGCCGCTTGAGATCTTCCGGAGGGCCGTATGCCGCCTCCGGGGCGAACGCAAGCACTCCATCGTAGCCCCAGCCATAGCGTCCCGGAAAATCGGCGACCGGCATCAGCTCGACTGCGGTCACGCCGAGTTCCGCGAGGTAATCGAGCCTGGACTCGACGCCCCGAAACGTGCCTTCGTCGGTAAACGTTCCCACGTGCAGCTCGTAAATCACCGCTTCGCTCCACGGACGGCCGCGCCAGTCCGCATCGGTCCATTCGAACGCCAGGGGATCGACGACTTCGCTGGCGCCATGCACGTCCAACGGGTTGTAGCGCGACGCGGGATCGGGTACCCGCAGCTTGCCGTCGATGCGGTAGCGGTAACGGACCGGCGGCGCGGCGCCATTGTGCTCCAGCTCGAACCAGCCGTCGGTTTGCGCCGCCATCGGCAGCATGTGCTCGCCATCGCGCGCTTCCAGGCACAGCTCGATCGTGCTGGCCGCCGGGGCCCACAGCCTGAATGTGACCTGTTCGTGACCGGTGACGGCCGCACCGAACGGCATCACGTGGCGCCGCCTCACGGTCATGCGCTCGGCCTCTTGAAGACGAGCAGGACTACCGAGCGGCCCTGGAGGGGGTAGGCCGTCCCGGCTTGGAAGAACTCCTGCGGCGGCATCCCGCCCTCGGCGCTCGTGTCCACCACCGCGTGCCATCGCACCGGCGCGTCGCCCGGCAGCGAAAAGTCGATCTTTTCATGGTGGGCGTTGAACAGAACAACGAGATCGTCGTCCTCGACCGGATGGCCGCGCCTGTCGCGTTCGATCATGCCACGTCCGTCCAGAAAGACACCCAAGCAGCGCGCGAAGGACTGGTTCCATTCCTCGTCGGTCATCTCCTTGCCGCCGGGCGTGAGCCAGATCACGTCCTTCACTTCGGGATCGCGCACCGCGCGGCCGCGGAAGAAGACGCGCCGCCGGAACAGGGGATGGGCGTTGCGCAACGCGATGATGCGTTGCGTGAACGCACGCAACCGCTCGCCTTCCGGCGATACATTCCAGTCGACCCAGCTCAATTCGCTGTCGTGGCAGTATGCATTGTTGTTGCCGTGCTGCGTGCGCCCCATCTCGTCGCCCGCTATCAGCATCGGCACGCCCTGGGAGAAAAAGAGGGTCGCAATAAAAGCTCGCTTCCGCCACTCGCGCAGCGCCTTGATCGCCGGATCGTTCGTCGGTCCTTCGGCCCCGGAATTCCAGCTTTGGCTGTGGGATTCGCCGTCCCGGTTGTGCTCGCCGTTCGCCTCGTTGTGCTTCTCGTTGTAGCTCACCAGGTCGTGCAGCGTGAAACCGTCGTGCGCGGTGATGAAGTTGACGCTCGCGCTCGGCCCGCGTCCGTTGTGCTCGAAGAGATCGCTCGAGCCGGACAGCCGGCACGCGACTTCGCCCATCAACCCGCCGTCGCCCTTCCAGTAGGAGCGGATCGCATCGCGGTACTTGCCGTTCCACTCCTGCCAGCCGGGAGGGAAATTGCCCACCTGGTAGCCGCCTTCGCCGAGGTCCCACGGCTCGGCGATCAACTTGACCTGCTTGATCACGGGGTCCTGCTGGATGATGCCGAAGAAGGTGCTGAAGGCGTCGACGGCATGCTCCTCGCGCGCGAGCGTCGCCGCCAGGTCAAAACGGAAGCCGTCGACGTGCATCTCCGTGACCCAGTAGCGCAGGCTGTCCATGATCAGCTGCAGCACCACGGGGTGCGCCGTGTTCAGCGTATTCCCCGTCCCCGTGTAGTCGACGTAATAGCGCGGCTCGTCGGACTTGAGCCGGTAGTAAGTGCGGTTGTCGATGCCGCGAAACGAGAGCGTCGGGCCGAGCTCGTTGCCTTCGCCGGTGTGGTTGTAGACCACGTCGAGTATGACTTCGATGCCGGCCGAGTGCAGCGTCTTCACCATCATCTTGAACTCGCCCAGGGTGCCGGTCGCGCAGTAGCGCATGTCGGGCGCGAAAAAGCCGATGCTGTTGTAGCCCCAGTAGTTGTGCAGCCCGAGCTCCACCAGGCGCTTGTCGTCGATGAACGTGTGGATCGGCAGCAGCTCGATGGCCGTGATGCCGAGCCGCTTCAGATACTCGATGACCGGCGCGGTCGCGAGCCCCGCATAGGTGCCGCGCAGCTGCGGCGGCACCTCCGGGTGCAGCCGCGTATAGCCCTTGGTATGCAGCTCGTAGATCACGGTGTCGCGCCGCGGGACGTCCGGACGGCGGTCCTCGCCCCACGTGAATGCGGGGTCGATAACCTGGCACTTGGGCATGCCGGTGGCGTTGTCGCGGGTGTCGAAGGACAGGTCTTCCCGCCGCCCGCCGACGCGGTATCCGTAGTGGGCATCGCTCCAGCGGAGCTGTCCGACGATCATGCGCGCGTAGGGATCAAGCAGGAGCTTGTGCGGATTGAAACGATGCCCGTGCTCGGGCGCATAGGGACCATGCACCCGGTAGCCGTATAACAGCCCGGGGCGCGCATCGGGCAGGTAGCTGTGCCAGACGAAATCGGTGCGCTCGCGCAGCTCCAGGCTTTCGATCTGGCGCCGGCCGTTGGGGTCGAACAGGCACAGCTCGACTTTATCGGCATAACGCGAATACAGCGCGAAATTCACGCCTTCGCCGTCCCAGGTCGCGCCGAGCGGGTAGTGGCGGCCGCGCCAAACGGTCCTGGTCGGTGTGACGGCGTACGTTCTTGCTTTCATGCTTCCGGTCTCCTCCCTCCACATCCGCGCCCGCGAGCAGCCGCGGGAACGGCACCCGTGCATCTTGCGCTTGATTTCGAGGCTCCTGTCGGGGCGAGCGAGCAGCAACCGCGCGGCCCGACGGCGCTCCCGATTCGCTATTTCCGGTCGTCTTTGCGATGCTTCGGCCACCAGCGCTCGAGCAGATCCGCCGCCCAGCGCTGTCCGCCCAGGCCGAACGCGAGCGCGAGTGCCAGCACGACGCCGGCCAGTATGATCAGAAAGCTGTGGCGGACGATGGCCCCGCCGACGTCCGCCTCTTCCAGCGCGATCAGGACCACGAACGCGAGTATCGCGTACTGTGCGAGCTTGCCGATCAGCTCGGCGTCCTGAACCCCGACATGCCTGCAGTACGCGGCGGCCGCGTTGCCGACGAAGCGTGCGAAATAGGCGCCGAACACAAGTATCAGCAGCGCGATGATCAGTCGCGGCAGGAACAATACGACTTTGCCGAGCAGGTCGGTGATGTAGGTGAGCCCGAGGCTATTGAAGGCGATCACCAGCGCGGCGAGGATCACCAGCCAGTAGACCAGGGCGCCGAAGATGTCGGTGGTATCGCTGCGGATCCCGCCCTGCTGCAGGAAACCGTCCGTACCCGCGCGCTCGGTGAGGACGTTGAAATTGATCGCCCGCAGTCCCTTTACGACCGCGAATCGCACCATACGGGCGACCAGCCAGCCGGCGAGAAGCACGGCGACGGCAAGCGCCAGCCGGGGAAGGAACGCGCCGACCTGCGCGAGGAACGCCCGCACCGGTTCGAGCAGGATATCGACTCTTTCCATCGCAGCCTCCTACGCAGTGTGTGCCGGCCGATCGTCAACCGCTCCGGGAAGTGCCAATCAGCGCCTGGATCCCCTGCAAAGGAACGCGAACCCAGGCGGGGCGGCTCCCGACCTCGTAGCGCAGTTCGTACAGCGCTTTCTCCAGCTCGAACAACTCGATCAGCGGGCGCATCTCAGCGAGCGACGAATACAGGCCCGCGTTCGAGGCTGAGACCGCTGCGTCGTAGCTCTCGAGAAACGCGCGGCGCACCTCGGCTTCCCACACTTCGGCGAGCGGCGCGAGCCGCGCGAGATCGTCGGGCGCATGGGCCGCGCTCGCAAGGGCGGTCCAGCGCGCATAGTTGAAGGAGCGGAGCATGCCCGCGACGTCGCGCAGAGGCGATTGCTTCTGTCTGCGCTCTGCCAGGGGCCGCGACGGTTCGCCCTCGAAATCGATGATCCGGAAGTCGTTCTGCGCGATGAGCACCTGCGCAAGGTGGTAGTCGCCGTGGCAGCGTATTTTCAGCGCCTTGCCGGTCGGCAACGCCAGGGCGTCGATCCGCGACAGCAGATGCTGCTGTTGCGCGAGTAGTCCTTGCGCCTCCTCGCGCGCAGGGGAAGGCAGGCGGTCGCTTCCGCGCTCGAGGAGCTTGAGGGTCTGCGTGGCCTCCTCGTGCGCGCGCTTTTTCCAGGCGGCGATGTCCTGGGCGGTAACCGGCTCCGGATCGAAGGCCGGGTTGCCCGAGCTGCGGGCCAGCGCCAGATGCAGCTCGGCCGTTCGCGTGCCGAGCGTGCGGGTGATTGCCAGGTAAGCTCCGTGCGCGTCGATGGGCACCGGATCGGACGCAGCGCGCCGCTGGTCGAGGAAGCGCTCCAGGTATCCCACGCTGTATGCCCAGCCGTCTCCCTGGTTCTCCACGTAGCCCTGAAGCAGCGCGAGCGTCAGCGCCACCCCGTTGGAGCCGGTGTACTCCAGCGCACCGGCGACGGGCACGCAGTGCGGGAAGCGCGCTACTTCGGTCAGGTAGCGGCCAATTTCCAGCTCTACGCTGGTTCCCGGTCGCAGCTGACGGTAGACCTTGAGGAAGAGGCGGCTGCCGAGAGTGACGACGGAATTGCTGCTGTGCGCCTGATGGCGTCTAACGGGCAGGGCGCCGATTCCGTCGCCCGCGATCTGCGAAAACGCACCGGTCGCTGTGAAATGCAAGCTCCCGCTCGCGGTGGCGACATCCTTCCCCGCTCCGACCGCCTGAACCAGCGCGCGGCAGAACGCCTCGTCGGCGAAGGCATCGGCAAGCACGCCCACCTGCGCCTGCTGGCGCACTCTTGCAATCGTCGCCGGGGCCAGCACGCGCTTGCGCTCGTCGTCGGCGTCTTCCCACACCAGCGCGAGCGGCAAGAAGTAGGAGACCTGCTCCGCGGCGCCTTCTACGTCGAAGAGGGCGATCATCCAGCTCTGCGCTCCGACGTTCCACAGGGCATGGTCGACGAGCCGCACGCGCTTGGGCGTCTCTCCCTTGGCCGAATACCAGCGCTGCGGCTCGAAGTAACTCGGCAGTACGTCCCGCTCGAATTGCGTGCGCACGCGCTCCGCCATCGCGATGCGCCAGGGCACGACGCGATCCCGGAACAGGCTGTTCCAGCCGTCGAACAGGACCAGGATGGGGAGATCTTCCCGTATGAGCCGCTCCTCGTGCCAGCGCGGCACCTCCGCATCCACCGCCAGCCGGAACCAGTAGAACCCGTACGCGGGCAGCGTCAGCAGATACGGCAGCTCGCCTACCGGGGGAAATGCCGCGCGGCCGAGCATCTCGACCGGCACGCGACCGCGAAAGCGCGCGAGATCGAGCTCCACCGGCTGCGCCGCGCGGGCGAGGTTCGCCACGCACAGCACGGCTTCCTCCCCGTACTCGCGAACATAGGCGAGGATCTTGCGGTTACCAGCCCTGAGGAAGGAGATCCGGCCGCGTCCGAACGCCTTGCTGGTCCGGCGCACCGCAAGCACGCGCTTCATCCAGTTGAGCAGCGAGGAGAGGTCGCGCGTCTGCGCCTCCACGTTGACCGCCTCGTAGCCGTAGATCGAATCCATGATCGGCGGGAGATAGAGCCCCTGCGGATCGCTCTTGGAAAACCCCGCGTTGCGGTCGGGGCTCCACTGCATGGGAGTGCGTACCCCGTTGCGGTCACCGAGGTAGATATTGTCGCCCATGCCGATCTCGTCGCCGTAGTAGATGATCGGCGAGCCCGGCATCGACAGCAGCAGGCTGTTCATCAGCTTGATCCGGTCGGGATCGTTCTGCATGAGCGGAGCGAGCCGCCGGCGGATGCCCAGATTGATGCGGGCACGCGCGTCGACCGCGTACATCTGGTACATGTAGTCGCGCTCGCGGCTTGTCACCATCTCGAGCGTGAGCTCATCGTGGTTGCGCAGGAAAATCGCCCACTGGCAGGTCTCGGGTATGTCGGGGGTCTGCTGCATGATGTCCACGACGGGGTGGCGGTCCTCCTGCGCGATCGCCATGTAGATCCGCGGCATCAGGGGGAAGTGGAAGGCCATGTGGCATTCGTCGCCGGTTCCGAAGTACTCCGCGACGTCTTCGGGCCACTGGTTTGCCTCGGCCAGGAAGAACCGGTCGCGATACTGCTTGTCGAGCGCGGCACGCATCGTCTTCAGCACCGCGTGGGTCTCGGGCAGGTTCTCGTTGGTGGTGCCGTCGCGCTCGCACAGGTAGGGGATAGCATCGAGCCGCATCCCGTCCACGCCCTGGTCGAACCAGTAGCGCATGACGCGAATCACCGTTCTCACGACGTGCGGATTGTTGAAATTGAGATCGGGCTGGTGCGAGAAAAAGCGATGCCAGTAGTACGCTTTCGCAACCGGGTCCCAGGTCCAGTTGGATTTCTCGGTATCCGTGAAAATGATGCGCGTCTCGAGCCATTTCTGGTCCGTGTCGTTCCACACGTAGTAGTTGCGCTTGCGGGAGTTCGGCGGTGCCTGCCGCGCGGCCTGAAACCACGGATGCCGGTCGGAAGTGTGGTTGATCACGAGCTCGGTGACGATCTTGAGGCCGCGCCGGTGCGCCTCGCGCACGAATTGGCGGAAGTCGGCCCGGGTCCCGTAGTCCGGATGGATGCCGTGGTAGTCGGAGATATCGTAGCCGTCGTCGCGCAGCGGCGAGGGATAGAACGGCAGGAGCCAGATCGTATTGACTCCAAGGTCCTTGATGTAATCGAGCTTTTCGGTCAGGCCGCGGAAGTCGCCGATGCCGTCGCCGTTGCTGTCGTAGAACGCCTTGACGTGAAGTTGATAGATGATCGCGTCCTTGTACCACAGCGGATCCGGCGGGCGCGCGGCTTCGCCCTCGGGAGAGCTCTCGAGCATCTGCTCTTCGCCGAGCCGCACGTTCATGGGTGCCCCGGGGTGATGTGGAGTATGTGAGCGGGAACGCGCTGCGGATCGAGCTCGACGTAGTTGCGCGATCCGTGCCAGGTGAATCTCGAATCGGTGAGCAGGTCGTGCGCTGGATAAGCATGTCCCGCCGCGACGCCGAGCTCCTCCAGCGTAAGATCGACCCACCCCGACTGCCGGTATACAGGATCCAGATTCACCACCACCAGTATCACGTTGGACAGGTCCGGTGTCGACTTCGAATAGCAGATAATCTGGTCATTGTCGGTCCGATGAAAGGCGAGGCGCCAGTCGGCATGCAGGGCCGGGTTCGCGCGGCGGATGCGGTTCACGCGCGCTATGAAGTCCCTGAGACTGTCGGCCCGGTCGAGATTCCAGTTGCGGATCTCGTATTTCTCCGAATTGAGGTACTCCTCGCTTCCCGCCTCGCGCGGCTCGTGCTCCATCAGCTCGAAGGTGGGCCCGTAGATGCCGTAGTTTGCCGCGAGCGTTGCCGCGAGCGTGAGCCGCGCCATGAAGGCGGGCCGCCCGCCGCCCTGCAGATAGGCGTGCAGGATGTCCGGCGTGTTCGGCCACGCGTTGGGCCGGAAGTACTCGCGCGACCATGAGCGCGAGAGCTCGGTGAAGTATTCGGTCAGCTCGGCTTTCGTATTGCGCCAGGTGAAGTAGGTGTAGGACTGGGTAAAGCCGAGCTTCGCCAGGCGGTGCATGATCCTGGGCCGGGTGAAGGCCTCGGACAGAAAGATGACGTCGGGGTGGGCATTCTTGATCTCGCCGATCATCCATTCCCACATCGCGAACGGCTTGGTGTGCGGGTTGTCGACGCGGAAGATCCGCACGCCTTCCCCTATCCAGTGGTCGAAGATGCTTTTCAGCTCCTCCCACAGCTCGCGCCACGCCGGGGTCTCGAAATTGAACGGATAGATGTCCTGGTATTTCTTGGGCGGGTTCTCGGCGTACTGCACGCTCCCGTCGGGGCGGTGACGGAACCACTCGGGGTGCTCGCTCACGTACGGATGGTCGGGGGAGCACTGAAACGCGATGTCGAGCGCGATTTCGATTCCGCGGCTGCGGGCGGTACGCACGAGCCTGCGAAAATCCTCTGTCGTTCCGAGCTCCGGGGCTATGGCCTTGTGGCCGCCTTCCTTGGCGCCGATCGCCCACGGGCTGCCGGGGTCGCCGGGACGCGACGTCGTGGCGTTGTTCGGGCCCTTGCGCCGCGTGACGCCGATCGGATGGATGGGCGGAAAGTACAGCACGTCGAAACCCAGCTCCGCGACGTAGGCGAGCCGCGCTTCGCAATCCCTGAACGTGCCGTGCCGCGGGCCTGCGCTGGCGCGCGGAAACATCTCGTACCAGGCGCTGAAGCGCGCGCGGGGAGGATCCACCGTCACGGCCAGCGCGGGCTGGTAGATGATTTCAAGGCTGCGGTCCGGGTAGCGCGCGATGATTTCGTCGAGCTCCGCATCCAGGGCCCGCTCCCGGCGCACATCCACGGGCGCAGCGCCGGCAAGCTCTTTCGCCCACGCGCCGAGCCTTTTCCCGTCGACGCCCTTCGCGCGCGCCGCTGCAGCGGCGATGATCTGTGCGCCGACCGCGAGTGCGACGGCGATGTCTTCCGGCGCGGACCATCGCTGCAGGTCGTGGCGCCAAGACAGGTAGTGGTCCACCCATGTTGCGATCGTGTATTCGCAGACGCCGACCTCGGGAGCCGTGAAGTGTCCGCGCCAGCGGTCGTTGCCAAGGGGGGCCATCTCGACTTCATTCCAGGTGCGGTCGCCGCGCCGCCGATGCAGCAGCACGCAGCGCAGCTGATCGTGACCGTCCGCAAAGGCGTCGGCTTCCACGGTGATGATATCGCCGGCGCAGCGCTTGATCGGAAACCGGCCGCGATCGACGATCGGAGCCACGCTCTCGATTACGGCCCGCTGACGGCCGTCGGCACCCGCGCTTCTGGCCACAGGATCAACCGGGATTTTCGAGCAGCAGAACCGACAGCGGCGGCAGCGTGAGGGTGAGCGAGTAGGGGCGGCCGTGCGCAGTCGCGGGCACGGCGTGCGCACCGCCAAGATTTCCCATCCCGCTTCCGCCGTAGTCTCTTGCGTCGCTGTTCAGCGCCTCACGCCAGTAGCCGGCGTATGGAACGCCGACTACGTAGCTTGGTCGCGGAATGGGCGTGAAATTGCAGATCACCAGGACCATGGAGGCGTCGCTTCGCGCCTTGCGCAGGAAGCTCACTACGCTGTTATCGCCGTCGCGAAAGTCGACCCACTCGAATCCACCCGGCTCGAAATCCTGCTCGTGCAGAGCGCGTGTGGCCCGGTAGTAGCGGTTGAGATCGCGTATCCAATCGCGCACGCCCCGGTGATCGGCGTACTGCAGCACGTGCCATTCCAGGCTGTCCTCGTGCTGCCACTCGCGTCGCTGGCCGAATTCGCCGCCCATGAAGAGCAGCTTCTTGCCGGGGTGGCCCCACATGTAGCCGTACAAGCAGCGCAGATTGGCGAACTGCTGCCAGTTGTCGCCCGGCATCTTGCCGATCATGGAGCCCTTGCCGTGCACCACTTCGTCGTGGGAGAGCGGCAGCACGAAATTCTCCGAGAAAGCGTACCACGCGCTGAACGTCAACCGGTCATGATGGTACTTGCGGAACAGCGCGTCCGTGGAAAAGTAGTCGAGCGTGTCGTGCATCCAGCCCATGTTCCACTTCATGCCGAACCCCAGGCCGCCCACATAGACCGGCCGCGAGACGGCCGGCCAGGCGGTCGATTCTTCGGCAATCGTCTGCGCGTCGGGAAAGTCCCGGTACACGGCCTCGTTGAGATGGCGCAGAAGCGCCACGGCCTCGAGATTCTCGTTGCCGCCGTAGGTGTTGGGTATCCACTCGCCGGGACGGCGCGCGTAATCCAGATAGAGCATCGAGGCGACGGCATCGACCCGCAGGCCGTCGACGTGGTAGGTCTCGAGCCAGAACAGCGCGCTGCTGGCGAGAAACGAGCGCACCTCGTGCCGCCCGTAGTTGAAGATGTAGCTGTTCCACTCGGGATGAAAGCCCTGCCGCGTATCGGCGTGCTCGTAGAGGTGCGTGCCGTCGAAATAGGCGAGACCATGCTCGTCGCCGGGAAAGTGCGAAGGTACCCAGTCGAGTATCACGCCGATGCCGCGCTGATGCAGGTGATCGACGAAGTACATGAAGTCCTGCGGCGAGCCGTAGCGTGCGGTGGGCGCGAAGTATGCCGTGCTCTGATAACCCCATGATCCGTAGAACGGGTGTTCGGCGACCGGCATCAGCTCGACGTGCGTGAATCCCGTCTCCTGCACGTAGTCGGCCAGGGCGTGAGCGAGCTCGCGGTAATTGAGCATCTCACGGGGGCGCTCGGGATCGCGGCGCCAGGAGCCGAGGTGAACTTCGTAGACGGAAATCGGCGACCCTAGCGCATTCGCGCCGCGGCGCGTTCGCATCCACTCGCCGTCGTGCCAGTCGTAATCGAGCCGCCACAGCCGTGAGGCGGTCCGTGGCGGCGCTTCGCAACAAAACGCGTAGGGATCGCTCTTGTCGACCTGGTAGCCGCCGTGGCGCGAGACGATGCGATATTTGTAGCAATCACCCTCGGCCGCCCCGGCTATGTACCCTTCCCAGATCCCCGACGCGTCTTCGCGCGGACGCAGGAAGTTCGCCTCGGCGTGCCAGTCGTTGAAGTCGCCGATCACCGACACCGCCGCGGCATTGGGTGCCCAGACGCTGAACTGCGCGCCGCGACTGTCGCCGGCCCGCGTCAGATGCGCTCCCAGCCTTTCGTGAAGCCGCGTATGCGAGCCCTGCTTGAACAAATACGCGTCGTAGTCGCTGAACCGTCCGCGCTGCTCCTGCCGTGCCGGAGCAAGGGCGTCTCTGTCTCTGTCAGGTGTGATCGTCTTCATCGGGCGTTGGCGGTAGGTGGGTGGATAAAGAGCAATAACCTGTTGAACTCACGTTCTTTTGTTGCGACGTTCGTGCACTCTTCGGAGACTGCAACATCATACTTGGCTGTTGCGGCATCTGAGTGAGACAGCGCGTCCATAATGATGTTTCGAGAGGCATCGCATTGATCGTCCAGCCGGAAGCATCGGCCGCCAGCCGCGCCCCCCGCCATACATAATCGTCGAACAATCATGATATTATTCCTCTCCGGCCGGGGATTTGCGAGCTGCGTTACGCATCCGGCATACACGGCTATCGGTGACGGTCCAGTTACGGGAAAACAGGTCATGACCTTGCGAACGCGAACCGTTTTGCATTCCTGTCCCTAGCCGTAAATCTTCCCGAAATCGAGAAAAGTGCGGCAGGTCCGCACTTTTTTTATTTTGTCGCGCTTGGAAAGACAGCCCGATCATGAACGTGAAGCTTCCGGACGGTTCGATCCGTCCTTTTGACAAGCCAGTGTCGGTGGCCGAAGTGGCGCAGTCCATAGGCCCCGGGCTGGCCAAGGCAGCGCTGGCCGGCAGAGTCAATGGCAAGCTGGTCGATACGTCGTATTGCATCGGGACAGACGCGGACGTGGCGATCGTCACCGATAAAGATGCGGCGGGCCTCGAGATCATCAGGCATTCCACCGCGCACCTGCTCGCCCATGCGGTGAAGGAGCTGTTCCCGGAGGCCCAGGTCACGATCGGGCCCGTGGTAGAGGACGGCTTCTACTACGATTTTGCATTCCAGCGCGCCTTCACGCCCGAGGATCTTGCGGCCATCGAGAAGCGCATGCAGGAGATCGCCAGGCGCGATATCAAAGTCGAGAGACAGGTGATGCCGCGCGACGCGGCGGTGAAGTTCTTCAAGGACCTGGGCGAGCACTACAAGGCGGAAATCATCGCTGCCATTCCCGAGGGCGAGGAGATTTCACTTTACCGCCAGAACGGCTTCGTCGATCTCTGCCGCGGCCCGCACGTGCCGGCTACCGGCAAGCTCAAGGTCTTCAAGCTGATGAAGGTCGCGGGTGCGTACTGGCGCGGCGACTCCAAAAACGAGATGCTGCAGCGGATCTACGGCACGGCGTGGACCAGGAAGGAGGACCAGGATGCTTACCTGCTCCGGCTTGAGGAAGCCGACCGCCGCGACCACCGCAAGCTGGGACGGAGTCTTGACCTGTTCCACACCCAGGACGAGGCGCCGGGCATGGTGTTCTGGCACCCCAAGGGATGGACGATCTGGCAGCAGGTCGAGCAATACATGCGCGGGATCCAGGGGGAAAACGGATATCTCGAAGTCAGGGCGCCGAGCGTGCTCGACGTCTCCTTGTGGAAGCGCTCAGGGCATTGGGACAACTTCCGCGAAAACATGTTTTTCACGGAATCCGAGTCGCGGAATTACGCCGTGAAGCCCATGAACTGTCCGGGTCACGTGCAGATTTTCAATCAGGGGCTCAGAAGCTATCGCGACCTGCCGTTGCGGCTGGCCGAATTTGGCGCCTGCCACCGCAACGAGCCTTCGGGCGCGTTGCACGGGCTCATGCGGGTACGCGCCTTCACGCAGGACGACGCGCATATCTTCTGCACCGAGGAACAAGTCGAGCCCGAGGTGATACGGTTCATCGACCTGCTGCAGCGCGTTTACGCCGACTTTGGTTTCGAAGAGATCCTGGTCAAGCTCTCCACGCGGCCGGCAAAGCGGGTGGGAGCCGACGAGCAATGGGATCGGGCGGAAGCGGCGCTGAAGACCGCGCTCGATCACAAGGGCCTGCATTACGACCTGCAGCCCGGCGAGGGTGCGTTTTACGGCCCGAAGATCGAGTTTTCGCTCAAGGACAGCATCGGCCGGGTATGGCAGTGCGGCACCATGCAGCTCGACTTTTCCATGCCCGGAAGACTGGGGGCGGAGTACGTTGCGGAAGACAACTCGCGCCGCACGCCGGTCATGCTGCACCGGGCAATCCTCGGCTCCTTCGAGCGCTTCATCGGTATTCTCATCGAGCACTACGCGGGGGCCATGCCGGCGTGGCTGGCGCCGGTGCAGGTCGTGGTCATGAACATCACCGGGAATCAATCCACTTACGCCGGGCAGGTCGCCGTCGAGCTGAAGCGCGCGGGATTGCGCGCCGAGGCGGACTTGAGGAACGAGAAAATTTCCTATAAGATTCGAGAACATAGTTTGCAGAAGCTGCCCTACCAGATCATCGTTGGTGACAAGGAAGTGGCAGCTCAAAAGGTTGCCGTGCGCACCCGCAAGGGCGAGGATCTCGGCCAGCTGAGTCTGGCCGATTTCATCTCTAGGCTCAAAGCCGAATCGGCTCAGTTGGGGCGTGCGGCGTAACAGGGACGGAAAAGAAAGGGGCTCTACATCGCTCAGGAAAAGGAACCGCGGATCAACGGCGAGATTACCGCGCCCGAAGTTCGGGTCATAGGCGCCAACGGCGAGCAGGTCGGTATCTTGAGTATTGCGGCGGCCAACAAGGCGGCGGAGGAGGCGGAGCTTGACCTCGTGGAGATCGCACCGACCGCCGCGCCGCCCGTGTGCCGCATCATGGATTACGGGAAGTTCAAGTACCGGGAAGCCAAGAAGCGGCACGAGGCGAAGCTCAAGCAGAAGCAAATCGTCGTCAAGGAGATCAAGTTCCGTCCCGGCACCGATGAGGGCGACTACAAGATCAAGCTGCGCAACCTGGTGCGTTTTCTTGAGGAAGGCGACAAGGCGAAGATCACTCTGCGTTACCGCGGCCGCGAGATGGCGCACCAGGAGCTGGGCTCGCGCCTGATTGAACGGGTAAAGACCGACCTTGAGCCATACAGCACGGTCGAGCAGTATCCGAAAATGGAAGGGCGCCAGCTGATCATGGTGCTGGCGCCGAGAAAAGGCGGGAAGGCCCCGCAAAAGGCCGCGAAGCCGGCGGCGAAAAAGACCGACGTGCCGGCGAAGCGTGCCGCGCCGAAAGCCGTGGCCGAAGCCGCGGCGGATGCAGCGAAAAAGTAGCGGTCCGGGTTTCCAAGTCCTCCGCCCGGAGGCACCCGGCAGCTCCGGAAGAGGAAGCACATGCCGAAGTTGAAGACCAAACGCGGCGCCGCCAAGCGCTTCAAGAAGCGCGCCGGCGGCGGGATCAAGCGTAACCAGGCGTTTCTGCGCCACATCCTTACGAAGAAGAACACCAAGCGCAAGCGTCACCTGCGCGGCAGCACCGGCGTCTCCCAGGCGGACAAGCGCGCCGTGCGCGTGATGCTGCCGTACTAGGAATTTGCCGACCGGCAAATTCCCGAATGCCGGCCGGCGTCAGCGACACCTCAAATGAGCGTGAGCTACATGCGCAATCGTCATCCCCATTCCTCTCGTCGCACCAGGCGCGAGTATGGGTTTTCATTCACGACTTCAACCGGTCGTGCTGTCGGCAGCGATCCAGCAGGCCGCTAGGAGAAAGCCATGCCAAGAGTCAAACGCGGCGTCACCGCCCGCGCCGCTCACAAGAAGGTACTGCAGCGGGCGAAGGGTTTCCGCGGTCGGCGCAAGAACGTATTCCGCATCGCCAACGAAGCGGTCATGCGGGCCGGGCAATACGCCTATCGCGACCGCCGCAACCGCAAGCGTGATTTCCGGGCCCTGTGGATCACGCGGATCAACGCCGCGGCGCGCGAGCACGGCATGACCTACAGCCGCTTCATGAACGGCCTGAAAAAGGCTTCCATCCTGGTGGACCGCAAGGTGCTCGCCGACATTGCGGTGCTCGACAAGCCGGCATTTTCCAAGTTCGTCGAAAAGGCCAAAGCCAGCCTCGGCGCCTGAGAGGCAGGGACTAGAGACCAGGGGTTGGTCAACACCTCCCGCCTGTATACCGTCGCTATCAAAGGGGTTTCGCGACCTCTTTTCTCTGGTTCTGCTCTTTAGTCCCGATCCTGGTCACCCGTCTCTGGCCTCTGTCCATGCAGGATCTTGACGCCATTGTAAACGAGGCGCTCGCGGTTTTCGGGCGCATCGAGGATGCTGACGAGCTCGAGCAGGCCAAGGCGCGCTATCTGGGCCGGACCGGTGCGCTGCGGGCTGCGGAAAGGAGCCTGGGCCAGCTGCCGGCAGCCGAGCGCCCCACGTTCGGCAGCCGGCTCAACGCGGCGAAGGATCAGCTCGAGACGGCGCTGCGCGAGCGGCGCGAGCGGATACAGTCCCGCAAGCTCGAGGTGCGGCTCAAGGAGGAAGCGCTCGATGTAACGCTGCCGGGTCGCGGTGTCGCGATGGGTGGCCTGCATCCGGTGACGCGCACCCTCGATCGCATCGAGCAGCTTTTCCGCTCGGTGGGATTCACGGTGGTCGATGGGCCCGAGATCGAGACCGACTACTACAATTTCACCGCGCTCAACCAGCCGGAGAACCACCCCGCGCGCTCGATGCACGACACCTTCTATCTGGCGGACGGCGTGCACCTCCTCCGCACCCACACTTCGCCGATACAGATCCGTTACATGGAGCAGCACCGGCCGCCGATCAAGATTATCGCGCCGGGACGAGTCTACCGCGTGGATTCGGACGCGACGCATTCACCGATGTTTCACCAGATCGAAGGGCTGTGGGTGGACGAGAGCATCACCTTCGCGGATCTCAAGGGGGTGCTGATCGATTTTCTGAAGCGATTCTTCGAGCGGGACGATCTGGAAGTACGTTTTCGCCCTTCGTTCTTCCCGTTTACCGAGCCGTCCGCCGAGATCGACATGAGCTTCGGCAAGGGCTGGCTGGAAATGGGCGGCGCCGGAATGGTGCACCCCAACGTGCTCAAGAACGTCCACATCGACAGCGAAAAGTACCAGGGTTTTGCTTTCGGCCTCGGGCCGGACCGCCTGACCATGCTGCGTTACGGGGTGAACGACCTGCGGCTGTTCTTCGAAAATGACTTGCGATTCCTGAAGCAATTCGATTGAACCGCCAAGGCCGCCATGGATAGGTTCTAGGCCATGAAGCTCTCAGAGAACTGGCTGCGCACCTTCGTCAATCCTCCGCTCTCGACCCGCGACCTCGCTCACGCGATCACGATGTCGGGACTGGAGGTCGAGGCCATCGAGCCGGCGGCGCCCCCCTTCGACAATGTCGTCGTGGGCAAGGTGCTGGAGGTAAAACGACATCCGGACAGTGAGCGCCTTACCGTGTGCCAGGTCAGTATCGGATCCGCAGCGCTCTCCGTGGTGTGCGGTGCAGCGAACGTGAAGGTCGGCATCAAAGTGCCTGCCGCACTGCCCGGCGCGCGACTTTCAGGCAAGACGATCGCGGTTGCGAGCGTGCGCGGGGTCGAATCGCAAGGCATGCTGTGCTCGGCGAGGGATCTGGGATTGGCCGAAGAGGCCGATGGATTGCTGCTGCTGCCGGAAGACGCGCCGGTGGGCCGCAGCGTGCGCGAGGTGCTCGACCTCGACGACCAGTTGCTGACGCTCAAGCCGACGCCGAATCGGGGAGATTGCCTGAGCGTGCTGGGCGTCGCGCGTGAGGTCGGCGCGGTGTGCGGCGTGTTGCTGAGAATGCCGGAATTCAGGCCGGCCCGGGTTGCGGTGAAAGACAAGTTTCCGGTTGCGCTGGATGCGTCGCAGGCCTGTCCACGGTACTGCGGCCGCCTGGTTCGCGGCGTCAACGCGCGCGCGCCCACGCCGGAATGGATGGTGCGGCGGCTCACGCGCAGCGGCCTGCGCCCGATCAGCGCGCTCGTCGACATCACCAACTACGTGATGCTCGAGCTCGGGCAGCCCCTGCATGCCTTCGACTTCGCGAAGCTGGAGGGTGGGATCCGCGTGCGCTTCGGCAGAAGCGGCGAGAAGATCACGCTGCTCAACGGCTCGGTGCTCGAGCTCGGCGGCGACGTTCTCGTCATCGCTGACGAGCGCAAGGCGGTCGCTCTGGCCGGGATCATGGGGGGATTGGATACGGCGGTGGTCGAGACCACCCGCGACGTGTTCCTCGAAAGCGCGTTTTTCGCGCCGGAAGCGATTGCGGGCAAGTCTCGCGTGCTGGGATTCGGATCCGACGCCGCCTACCGCTTCGAGCGCGGCGTGGATTTCGGCGGAACGACGGTCGCACTCGAGCGCGCGACCCAGCTCGTCATCGAGATTTGCGGCGGTGCGGCCGGGCAGTTGAGCGAGGCGCGCGCCCAACTTCCTGCACGCGACCCGGTGCGGCTCAGATTGAAGCGTGCCGAGCGGCTTCTGGGCATCAAGCTCGAACGGGGAGAGGTGAGCGAGATACTGCGGCGGCTGCGCTTCGAGTTCTCGGCCGCGGAAGGCGAGTTCCGGGTGACGCCGCCCAGCTACCGCTTCGACGTCGCCCTCGAAGAAGACCTGATCGAAGAACTCGCGCGGATTCACGGCTATGACAGGATTCCGCCGGCGAGGCCGGCTTCGGCGCCCGCCATGCTGCCTGTCGAGGAAGCGCGGCGCGGCGCAGCCGCGGTGCGCAGCATCCTGGTTTGCCGGGATTACCAGGAGGTCGTGAGCTACAGCTTCGTGGATGCCGGGTGGGAGCGGGATCTGTGCGGCAACGAAGCGCCGGTCGCCCTGGCGAATCCCATCGCAAGCCACATGAGCGTGATGCGCTCCAGCCTCGCCGGCGGCCTGGTCAACGCGCTTGCCTATAATGTCGGCCGCAAACAGACGCGCGTGCGGCTGTTCGAGATCGGACGCTGTTTCCTGCCGGCGGCGGGGGGGCAGTACCGTCAGCCGGTTCGCCTGGGGGGCATCGCCTATGGCCTGGCGCTGCCTGAGCAATGGGAAAGCCCAAAGCGCAGCGCGGACTTCTACGACGTGAAAGGCGACGTGGAAGCCCTGTTTGCGCCGCGGCGGGCGCTATTCCGCCCGCATAACCACCCCGCGCTGCATCCCGGGAAGAGCGCACATATCGAGTGCGACGGCCAGTATGCCGGCTGGATAGGGGAATTGCATCCCCGCTGGCAACAGAAGTATGATCTTCCGGCAGCCCCAGTTCTGTTCGAACTCGAATACGAAACAACAACCGGCCGGGGACTACCGGCCTATAACGAGATCTCCAAATTCCCGCTGGTGCGGCGCGATATCGCCGCCGAGGTAGATGAGGGGATCGCTTACCAGGCGCTACTGGACGAGCTCCGGCGCGATCCGCCGCCGATCGTGACCGAAATCGGCGTGTTTGACATCTACCGCGGTACCGGTGTAGAAAATGGAAAAAAGAGTCTTGCATTCAGGGTGTTATTACAGGATACTCGCAAGACTCTGACGGACGCAGAAGTCGAATCCGCAATAGCGCAGCTGCGCGCAGTGCTGAGGCAGCGATTCAACGCGAAACTTCGTTGAAAGGGGAAGACATGACATTGACGAAGGCGGAACTCGCCGATCTTCTATTCGAGAAGGTCGGGTTCAACAAGCGTGAAGCGAAGGACATGGTGGAATCGTTCTTCGAAGAGGTCCGGCTCGCGCTCGAGAACGGGCACGGCGTAAAGCTTTCCGGCTTCGGCAATTTCCAGTTGCGCGACAAACCCCAGCGTCCCGGCAGAAACCCGAAGACAGGCGAAGAAATCCCGATCACGGCGCGCCGCGTCGTGACGTTCCATGCATCGCAGAAATTGAAGGCGATGGTGGAACAGAACTACCATGGAAGCAAGTCAAAGTCCTAAGACGCAGCTGCCGCCGATCCCGGCGAAGCGGTACTTCACGATCGGTGAAGTAAGCGAGTTGTGCGGCGTGAAGCCGCACGTGCTGCGCTACTGGGAGCAGGAGTTCACGCAGCTGAAACCGGTCAAGCGCCGCGGCAACCGGCGCTACTACCAGCACCACGAAGTGCTGCTCATCCGGCGTATCCGCGAGCTCCTCTACGATCAGGGCTTCACCATCAGCGGCGCCCGCAACCGCCTCGACGAGCTCGTTTCCGAGCCCGGAAAGGCCATGCGCGCGCCGCGCGCGAACCTCGCGTCCCTGCGCAAGGAGCTGAAGAGCGTGCTCGAGTTCCTCCGGAACTAGGATTTCTGCCGGACCCCGGTCCGCCGGAATCCTTACTTGGAATACCATCCCGGGAATCGAATGGCGTAGCGCACGCGTAGTCAAAGTTCGGGATTCCCAATGAGCCACGTCTTTCATCGTAACCTGCGCAGCGAGTACCCCGTCGCGGTCGGTGGCGCGGGCCCGCACCTGATCGACCGGATGGGCAAGCGCTACCTCGACGCATCCGGCGGCGCGGCGGTATCGTGCCTGGGGCACGGCCATCCCGCTGCGATCGCGGCCCTCAAGGAACAGGCCGACAGACTCGCGTACGCGCACACTTCATTCTTTACCAGCGAGCCGGCCGAGGCGCTCGCCGACTGGCTGATCGAGGCTGCCGGAGGTGCGTACGAGCGCGTTTACTTCGTATCCGGCGGCTCGGAAGGCATCGAGGCCGCCCTAAAGCTCGCGCGGCAGTATTACCTGGAGATCGGACAGCGGGACCGTTCGCATTTCATCGGGCGCCGCCAGAGCTATCACGGCAATACGCTCGGCGCGCTCGCGGTTGGCGGCAACGCCTGGCGCCGCGCCCAATTCAGGCCGCTGCTGATCGGCGCCGGGCACATCGCGCCGTGCTATGCGTATCGCGATCGCAAGGAAGGCGAGAGCGAGGAGCAATACGGGATACGCGTGGCGGATGAGCTCGAGCAGGCGATCCTCAAGGCCGGTCCCGGCCGCGTGATCGCGTTCGTCGCCGAGACGGTCGCCGGCGCGACTCTGGGGGCCGTTCCCGCCGTGCCGGGGTATTTCCGCCGCATCCGGGAGATCTGCACTCGCTACGGCGTGCTGCTGATACTCGACGAGGTCATGTGCGGCATGGGCCGGACGGGTTCCCTGTTCGCCTACAGCGATGAAGGCGTGCTGCCCGACATGGTCGTGATCGCGAAAGGGCTGGGAGGCGGCTACCAGCCCATCGGGGCGACCCTGGTATCGGGCAAGATCTACGATGCCATACGCGGCGGGAGCGGCTTTTTTCAGCACGGCCACACCTATCTGGGGCACCCGATCGCATGTGCCGCAGCGCTCGCCGTGCAGCGCGCGATACGGGACGAAAAGCTGCTCGACAACGTGGCAAAGCAGGGCCGGGCGCTGAGGGCTGCGCTCGACGCGCGCCTGGCGAGCCATCCGCACGTAGGGGACATACGCGGGCGCGGGCTATTCATCGGAGTCGAGTTCGTCGCCGACCGCGGCACCAAGGAGCCGTTCAGCCCGGCCCTAAAGGTTCACCAGGCCGTAAAACGCGAAGCGATGGCGCGCGGGCTGCTGGTCTACCCGATGGGCGGCCCGATCGACGGCCAGCGTGGCGACCTCGTGCTGCTCGCGCCGCCGTTCATCATCGACGAGAGCCACGTCGCTCAGATCGCGGATACGCTCGCCGTTGCGATCGATGCGGCGCTTGCGGGCGTGAAGCGATAGCCCGTCTCGGATAACCTCGTCTCAGATAGGACGTCTCAGATAGGACGTCTCAGATACCGCGTCTCAAGTGGAGCGCCTTTTGCCGGCCTCGCTTTATCTGCGACGCTCCATCTGCGAGGTATTATCCGGGACGGACTATCTGAGACGTATCATCTTGGACGCACTATCTGAGACATATTATCTGGGACGCATTATCTGGGACGTTTCACCTGGGACGTATCATCCGGGACCCTTTATAATGCGTCCCCTCGGGGCGTAGCGCAGCCTGGTAGCGTACCGGCATGGGGTGCCGGTGGTCGTGAGTTCAAATCTCACCGCCCCGACCAGAACATTCAAGCAGTTACGACACATTTCCCGGCGATTCCGAGTTTGAAAGTTTTGCCGGTGCGCTGGAACATCCAAAATGTTCCATGCCGTTGTCTCGACTAACGTTTCCCGAATCCGCTGGCAACGCGCAGTTTGAAAGCTCCTTTCAAATTCAACTCTGCATTCCTTTTTGACTTCCTCTTCGCGACGAAGCCCTTACTGAACAACGCGCACCGTCCGTACGCGTGTCACGTGGTGGACGTTGCGTGCAGCGACCGCTCTCGGGTAGCAGCAGTATCGCTGGCTGAGATGCGGCGGATACACGTCCGGACGCCAAGCCCGCGCCGCCAAAGTATTGGCGCGGGTGATGGCGTAATCGAAGGCAAAAGGTTTTCGAGCAGGCCCTGTACCGATCAAGAAGCTGTGGCTGATGAATGGCGGCTTTCGGGCGATCTGAGATCCAGGTGCTTCAGGCTGCAGTCGGCCACAACCGGTCATTCGACAGGCTACCAGGAATGACGAATCCCGCAGAAAAGGGGATTCGCGATTTCGGCATACGATCCGAGAATTGAAAAGGCCCGCGCGCGGCGGGCCAATTCGTCAACTTCCGCTAGGAATCTAGCACCGCCAATCATTGTTCAGCAGCCGAAAGGCCGCCGCGGACACACCAGGGTCTAGCTGATACGTTGATGCTATTCGGGAGGAAGACATTCATTACGATCTGGAAGACACCCGTACTTGGGTTTGTTTCGTAGGACACGCCCGCGAAGCTTTGAATGGAGCCCCCCGAAGAAAAAGTCGGTGTAGAACTCCAAAAATCTTCCTGGAGGGCGCCGAGGCCAGTAAATGGATGGCCCAGTGGGAGTCCTGGGGCGGCAGTGGCGGACGGGTCGAATAGACTCGCGAGTTCATTGAGCGTCGGCAATCGCCAGCCGAAACGATTTCCAGTTGTACTGCGCTTACAAATCGCGCTCGCTTCGCTCAAAAACTTTGCGATGCCGGGGCTCCGGTGCCACACCAACCCTGTTTCCCTGTCGAGCACCGCCTCGCTGTTGAAGTTCGAAAGCACGATGAACCGTGTGTTTGCCGGCAAAGTCTGATCCCACGACGGTGTGGCGTAGTACGG
>DATFWO010000296.1:0-3247 GCA_035259205.1 Burkholderiales bacterium
CGCACGCTGATCGCGCCCTTTGCGCAGTGCGGCGAGCCCCCCCGCGAGCGCGGGATGCTCCGCATCGATGTGCAGGCCCACCACATGTAGCGTGCACCCGTGCCACGTGACCGAAATCTCCACGCCATCGATGAACCTAACGCCGGATTGCGCTGCCTCGAGCCGCGCGGCGGCAAGACCGCTCGTCTCGTCATGATCGGTAAGCGCGAGAGCGTCTACCCCGCACGCGGCGGCACGGGCGACGAGCTCTGCCGGGCGCAGCAGGCCGTCGGACTGGGTGGAGTGACTGTGCAGGTCGTAGCGCAAGGCGAAAACAATTTAAAAATCAGTGTAGTGCACAAGTCCGCGCATCATATCAGTAACCGTAGCCGTTGGCGCATCCGCGTATTTGGACGGTCCGTATCAGAGGTAGTGCCGATTCCTTTATGGTGAAGTCATGGCCGCTCCGATAAGACTATTCCTCGTCATCAGCATGCTGGTCTCTCCCCTGCTCGCAGTAGCCGCCGAGTGTTCCGCCACGAGCGGCACCCAGCGTGTGCCACTGCTCGAGCTATACACCTCCGAGGGCTGTGACAGTTGTCCACCAGCGGACCGCTGGGTCAGCAGTTTATCCGCACGTGGGCTCACACCGAAGCAGGTCGTCACCCTCGCCTTCCATGTCGACTACTGGAACCACCTCGGGTGGCCTGATCCGTATGCGAGGCCGGAGTACAGCGCACGTCAGCAGGTCGCAAGCCACCGCAACGGAGGGCGGTTCGTCTATACCCCACAACTGCTGCTCGACGGCAAGGATTATCGGCGGGGGTCGCTACGCGACGACCTGGATGCGCGTCTCGCTGCAGCCAACCGGGAACAGCCCTCAGCTTCCATTCGCCTCTCGGTTGCCGACGGCGTAGACGGTTCCATTACCGCGGGCGGCGAAGCGCTCGTCCAGCAAAGGGCGCACCGACCGGCTGCGCTCGCCTATCTCGCGCTCTACGAAAATCGCCTTGCCAGCCAGGTTTTCGCGGGCGAAAACCGGGGCCGGCGGCTGGAGCATGACTTCGTAGTCCGGGAGTTGGCCGGGCCCTTCCGGTTCGACACGAGCGGAGCCGTCCGCCTCGCCCACAGTTTCCGCCTCGATCGAACGTGGAAGAAATCGGACCTGCATGTTGCCGCATTTGTTCAGGACGAAAATTCCGGGGAAGCGCTGCAGTCGCTCGTGCTGGCCGTGTGCCGGAATTAGCCCGACATACCGCTATAATTTGCCCCAAGACACGGGGCGGGAATGAGCAACAACCAGAAGACCGTACTGGGGATCGCCGCATCCAGTCTTGCGCTCATCCTGCTATTTCCCCCGTTCGACCAGTACTCGGTCGCCAACTCCAGGGTACCCATATTCGCGGGCTTCTATTTCCTGCCTGCGCCCCCTCAATACGGAGTGATCAACAGCGCGATGTGGCTGCTCGAAGCTATTGTCGTACTGATCAATGCCGGTATCGGCTGGCTGCTGCTGCAGGACAAGCCGCACCCGCCGCGGTCCGGGCAGCGCATCGGCTACCAGAACGCCGTTCTCATTTTCGCGGCAATCAACCTGGTGGTCATTCTGTTGTTTCCGCCGTTCGAGTCGATTTTTGCTCTGACCAACGCCGCAATACCCACCTTCGAGGGTTTTTACTTTGTCTTCGACCGGCGCCCTAATCACACTATCGTCACGACGCTGCTCTATATCGAGGCAATTTTCATCCTGGTGAACTCCGCGATTGCCTGGCTCATATTGAAACCTCGCGCATCCGTCGCGCTTACGCCCGAGGAAGCGCGCGCACTCGCTCAGGAGCTACGCAGCAGAAGGAAATGAGGCCACGCGGCTCACGGACCTGCCCGTCGCAGGCGGCGAAAGTCGACGGTCGCTCCCGCGAGTTCCGATCGGAGTTTGCAGCGATCCTTCAGCCAGGAAACTGGCGCAGGCGGCTTTGCGCCGGCACGTGCTGGGTCAGGAACTCCATTTGGTCCGCGAGTATTCGCCGGTTCGTGAGTATCAGATATTCCGCGCGATTGGGCACATAGGGCAGGTAGATGAGTTCCATGCCGGCCTGTTCCGGCGTGCAATTGCCCTTTTTTTCGTTGCAGACGCGGCATGCGGTTACCGAATTCATCCAGGTGTCCTTGCCGCCGCGCGAAAACGGCGTCACGTGGTCCCGGGTGAGCCGGGAAATCGGAAACATGTCGCCGCAATAGCCACAAACCTGGCGGTCGCGGTGAAACAGTTCGCGGTTGTTGAGTGGCGGGATCTGGCTGAACGCCTTCATGGCCATCGCCTTGCCCTTGATCGCAATAATGCTGTGCGCCGTGATGCTCGAACGCCGGCCCGTGACGCGGTTCATGCCGCCGTAGACGGTAAAGGCATTCGCCCCCATCGACCATGCGACCTGGTCCTTGGCGTAGTAGTAACAGGCGTGCTGCCAGGAGATCCAGCGGTGGGGAATACCGTGGGTATCCAAGGTCAAAATCAAGGGGTAGGCGCCGCGTAATCCGGCATGTCTGGCACTGGCAAACGGCATAACGTGAACGGTGGTCCTATCACTCGTGGGCCGACGCGACAGGGTATTACGCCGGCGACCTGCAACAATCTACCAGATTTCTGAATTTATGCCAGTTTTGGAGGCCATGCGCTCGCAAGCGCGCCGTGAACGGTAAATGGTGCGGCGCAAATATGCGGAGTATAATGGCGTGCCGTAGATATGAACGACCAGCCTTACTTCGTTGCGGGTAGCCGTGAGCACAAACCGCGACGCGCCTGACGCTCCCGATCTCGCCGTTGCCTCCGCCTCGCCGTTCGCCGGGCTCGGATTGATTCCAGAGCTGCTGCGCGCGATCGCCGATCAAGGTTACACGCAACCGACTCCGATTCAGGTCAAAGCGATCCCGGTCATCCTGCAGCGGCGCGACGTAATGGGCGCCGCGCAGACGGGGACCGGCAAAACCGCCGGGTTCACGCTGCCGCTGCTGCAGTTCCTCGCGCCCCAGGCCAATACCAGCCTGTCGCCGGCGCGCCATCCAATACGCGTGCTGATACTCACGCCGACGCGCGAGCTCGCCGCGCAGGTGGAGGAAAGCGTGCGCATATACAGCAAGTACCTTCCGCTGCGCACCGCGGTCGTGTATGGCGGTGTGGATATCGATCCGCAGATGAAGGCGTTGCACGCGGGAGTGGAGATCCTGGTGGCGACTCCCGGGCGACTGCTCGATCACCTGCACCAGAAGACCG
>DATFWO010000297.1:0-15008 GCA_035259205.1 Burkholderiales bacterium
CCCGGAGGGGACGGGGCGCTCTGGGCGCATCTCTTTGTCGGGAGCCCTCGCAATATCGACATATTGCTTCGGGCTCTCCTCCTCGACCTGCATCCCACATCGCCTCCGTCGCACACGTGCCTATTGTTGAGATAGGTTCTAAGCCGTTGCGCCTTCCTTTGCGGCTTTGCGTCGAAGCTTTTCACCCTTTGGAAGGGAAGTGCTTCGCCAGAAAACCGAAGAAATAACGGTTGAACTCCTCCGGGTTTTCCGCCCACGGATAATGTCCCGAGCCAGACACAACGCCGAACTCGCAGCCCTTGATCATGTCCGCGACGCGCTTCATCCCGGCGGGATGGCCGACCTGGTCCACCTCGCCTGCCACCAGCAGGGCGGGGACGTCGATCGCCTTGAATCCCGCAACCGCATCGGCTTCGGGCATCGTCTGCACGGCTTTCACCGCCGCCTTCACGGTTTCCGGCGGAGTCCGCGCAGCCCAGTGGCGCACCAGGTCGACCTCTGAGCCGCTCGATGCGGGCCCGAGCATTCCGTTCACCACGATCAGGTTCGCCGCGACGGGATCGGTGCCGGGCGGCGGCGGCGCCGTACGCTTGCGGACGAATTCCTCCTGCTCCTCCTTCGTGCGGTTGGCAAAATAGCCTATGGTCGAGGAGATCACGATGCCGTGCACGCGGTCGGGCACTTTCAGCCGGATGCGCGGTGTGATCTGGCCGCCCATGCTGTGGCCGTGAAAAACGTTGCGCTCGCCGCCAAGGGCCCCGATCAATTGCGCGCCGGCTTCGGCTACGAGATCGAAGGAAAAAGAATCCGGCAGGGACGAGAGCCCGTATCCGGGCGCGTCCCACGCCACGACGCGATAGCCGCGCGCGACCAGGCGCTCCGTCTGCGGGCGCCAGTATTCCTTGGAACCGTAGATCCCGTGCAGAAGAAAGACGGTGACTTTGCCGTCACCGCTGACCGTGTAGTCTGGCATCCTCATTCTCGCTTCCTCCGTCGGTTCAAGAACTCCGGTCTGCGATTCACCGCGCTCTGCTCTTCCGTTGCGACCGAATCGTATCAGGCGAGATCGTGGAAAGTGCGAAACCGCACATGACGTCGGGGTGCTGGACCTACTGACCGCGAGCCGGCCTGCCGCAGACGCAATTTTACAAGTTGCTGATTTTTCGCAAAACTGCCCAGCCGCGAGACCGTCCGTACGGTGCGGATGGAACGACCTTCGCAAAAGTGGAACTAAGCTTGGCGAGGGCAGGCCGTGCCTGCTCCGGACTCACCCCAATGGGTGGTGTACAACCGCAGGATTCTTTGCTAAGGGAAAGAACATGGTGAGGCTGATCGCACGTGCTGCAGCATTGTCTGTGATGGTTTTCGCGCTCGGGGCGCATGCCCAGGAAGCGCCCGATGCGCTGGTCAAGAAAACGGTGGACGAGGTGTTGGCGGCCATCAAGCAGACCAAGGACCAGCGCAAGCTGATCGAGGTTGCGGAACAGAAAGTAATCCAGCATTTCGATTTCAAGCAGATGACGCAGCTCGCGGTCGGGCGCGCGTGGTCGCAGGCGAGTGCGGCGCAGCAGGACGCGCTCGAGCGGGCATTCCGTACGCTGTTGGTGCGCACCTACACCGCCGCCCTGGTGCGCAGCAGCGGGGATACGAAAGTGGACGTGAAACCCACCAGGGCCGATGGCGACGAAACGGTGGTAAGGACGGTCGCAAAGGAGCCCGGCAACCAGCCGGTGCAGATCGACTATCGCATGGCGAAGACGTCCGGGGGATGGAAGGTTTATGACGTCATCGTGGAGAATCTGAGCCTGGTCACCAGCTATCGAAGCTCGTTCCAGTCGGAGATCACGCGCTCCGGTATCGACGGGCTGATCAAGACCATAGAGGCGAAGAATCAGAAGACCGCCGAAGGATGAGTCTCAACGGACTTGCCGCCCCGGGGGCCGTGCGGCGGCGATTCCAGGGTGTTTGACCGGCGGTACGCAATCGGGCCGCATGCTATAGTTGATTGCCGGCCGCCTGCCTGGACGGACTTGGCCGGGCGTCGGCATCTTTTGTTCAGCGAACTGGCTGCGCAGGACACTCAATGCGGCTGTACTATCCGCGCTCGTTTCCCGCATTGCTGGGTGCCGGGCTCACGCTGATCGCGCTGCCGCTCCTGGTCGCGCTCGTCACCAATGCGATTTCAATAGACCGGCTCGCCAACCGCAGTCAAAACGCAGTGTACCAGGCTGCTCAAGCGACGCAGAGCAGCCGGCGCCTCGCGGAGCTCATCACCGCGCTCGAGCGCACGGCGCGGCAGATCGTCATTCTGGCCGACCGCTCCTTGTTCGACGCATACCAGGCCAACCGGAAACGGCTTGAGCAGACCGTGGGCGAGCTCGCATTGCTGCCGCTCGATGCCGAGCAGAAGCGCGCGCTCGACGAGATCGTGCAGGAAGAGAAGGGAATATTCGCCGTTCTCTCCGACGAAGCTTCGAAGGAGGAACAGCTCGCCGCGGCAGTCACGCGCTTTCCCGGGCTCGCCGACCGCGCCCAGGTCATCACGGCGCATTCGAGCGAGCTGATCGACCGGGAGGTGGAGGCGATGCGCGCCACCGCCGATCAGGCGCAGCGCACGACGCTCTGGCAGCTGCTGGCCCTGATACCGGTAGTGGCGCTGCTGGTGGTCGGGTTTACCATCCTGATTGCGCGGCCGATCCGGCAGATCGATTCGGCGATCCGCAGCCTGGGCGGCGGCAAGTTCAATACCCCAGTGGTGGTCAATGGTCCCCAGGACCTGGAGTACCTGGGGGAGCGCCTCGAGTGGCTGCGCCAGAAGCTGCTCGATCTCGAGCAGCAGAAGAACCGATTCCTGCGCCAGATGTCCCATGAGCTGAAAACGCCGCTCACAGCGGTGCGGGAGGGGGCAGAATTGTTGTCCGAAGAGGTCGTAGGCAAGCTTACGCCGCAGCAGCGGGAGGTTGCCGAAATCCTGCGCCACAACAGCATGGAATTGCAGAAACAAATCGAGGATCTGCTGAACTACGGGGCGAGCCAGTTTCGCCGGGTTACCGTGGCATTGAAGCCGGTGAGCGTGCAACGGGTCATCAGCCGGGTTGCCGGGGATCAGCGGCTCGCCCTGAGGTCGCGGAACCTGAAGCTCGATGTATCGGCCCAGGAGGTGCTGATCACCGCCGATTTCGACATGGTCAGAGTGGCGCTCGACAATCTGGTGTCGAATGCGATCAAGTTCTCGCCGGCGGGCGGCACCATACGCATACTGGCCGCGCGCAACGGAAGCCAGGTCGCGCTCGACGTCGTGGACGAAGGGCCCGGAATTCGGCCCGAGGAGCGCGAGCGTGTATTCGAGCCGTTCTATCAGGGCAGCCAGGCCGGCGCCGAGTCGGGCGCGGTGCGCGGTACCGGTATCGGGCTCTCGGTGGTGAAGGAATACATGACGGCGCACGGCGGCAGCGTCGAAGTGCTCGAATCGACCAACGGCGCGTACTTTCGTCTGAAGCTGCCGTTGGCGAGCACGACGGAGGTAGCGACGTGAGCGGCGGAGCAGGGGCCCCTCAGGGGATGCGACCCGCGAGCGGCGCATGGCTGCCGACAGCGTGGTGGTCGAGGTACGAAGATGGCAATGGAGGCGGCGACGTGAGCGGCGGAGCAGGGGCCCCTCGGGGGATGCGACCCGCGAGCGGCGCATGGCTGCCGACACGTGGTGCCGGATGCCTGGGGAGACGTGACGGAGGCGGCGACGTGAGCGGCGGAAAGCCAGACCGCGCGTCCGGCCTGTGGGCTGCCACGCTCGCCGCCTGCATGCTGCTGACCGCTTGCACCACCATGGAAAGCGTCGAAGTCTCCGAACGGGAACCGGACGTCGCACCGGAAATGTCGGCTTCAACGCCGGTTCCACCCAAGCCTGCGCGGCAGGTTTCCGACGCCGAAAGTCTGCTCTCGTATTTTTCGCAGCTGCGGAAGCTCTCCGGTTCCGAGCTTGCCCGGGAGCACGACTCCGCGCGCCAGGCATTCAGCAGCGGGCGGTCGGAATTCAATCGGGTACGGCTGGCGATGGTCGTGACCTTGCCCAATACGCCGTTCTATGACGATTACCGGGCACTCGACCTGCTGGAACCTCTCGCGCGGAATTTGGACTCACAGCTCTCCGGACTGGCGGCCCTGCTCGTATCGCAGATCCAGGAGCGCAAACGCCTGGATGCCAACACACAGGCGCTGCAGCAGAAGCTCGACGCGTTGAAATCGCTGGAGCGGAGCCTCATAGAGCGCAAGCGATAGCTGCGCCCGGCAACCCTTTTGGACCCGCAGACATGAACAAGACCACGCGCAACAGCATCCTGGTGGTTGACGACGATCCCGACTTGCTGCGGTTGATCGAGATCCGCCTCTCCGCGGCGGGCTACACGGTCACCACGGCAGCGAATGCGGAGCAGGCGCTGGGGAAAATGAGCGTCGCGCGGCCGCGGCTGGTCGTGACCGACTTGCGTATGACTGGAATGGACGGCATGGCATTGTTCGAGGCAGCGCGCGCGCAGAACCCCGCACTGCCCGTGATCATACTGACCGCGCACGGCACGATACCCGATGCGGTAGCCGCGGTGAAGCGAGGCGTGTTCGGCTATCTGACCAAGCCGTTCGACGCCAGGGAGCTGCTGAGCGAGGTGGAACGCGCGCTCACGCTTGCCGGCGGACCGGCTCCCGGGCCCGACGGCGGCACCGACGACGAGTGGCGGAGCGAGATCATCACCCGCAATCCGGTGATGGAAGACGTCCTCGCGAAGGCGCGCCTGATCGCCGAGAGCGACGTCAGCGTCTTCATCTACGGCGAATCGGGCTCCGGCAAGGAGATGCTGGCGCGCGCGATACACCGCGCAAGTCCGCGGCGGGAAAGCCCCTTCGTTGCCATCAATTGCGGCGCTATTCCCGAGCAGTTGCTCGAGTCGGAGCTGTTCGGTCATGTGAAAGGCTCCTTCACGGGCGCCACGCGCGACCACAAGGGCCTGTTTCAGACTGCGGACAAGGGTACGCTGCTGCTCGACGAGATCGGCGACATGCCGGTGTCGCTGCAGGTGAAGCTGCTGCGTGTCCTGCAGGAGAAGACCGTGCGCCCGGTCGGCTCGACTCAGAGCTACGAAGCGGACGTCAGGGTGATCTCGGCCACACACCGCAACATCGAAGCCGAGATGGCGGAAGGCAATTTCCGCGAGGATCTGTTTTATCGACTCAACGTGGTGGCGCTCAACCTGCCGCCACTCAGCGAGCGCCGCGAGGACATTCCGTTGCTCGCCAACCACTTCCTCACGTTGCTCGCCGGAAAGTACAGGAAAAAAATAAACGGATTTGCGCCCGAGGCCATGGAGCTGCTCGTGTCGGCGGCATGGCCGGGCAACGTGCGGCAGCTCTACAACGTGGTGGAACAGGCGGTCGCACTGGCGACGACGCCATTGATTCCCCTGACGCTCGCGCAAACGGCGATCCAGAACCAGCAGACGGAGCTCGCTTCGTTCGAGGACGCGCGCAAGAAGTTCGAGCGCGAGTATCTCACTCGCCTCCTCAAGATCACCGAAGGCAACGTGACGCAGGCGGCGCGGCTGGCCAAGCGAAATCGCACCGAATTCTACAAGCTGCTGCAACGGCACCAGCTCGAGCCGAAATTATTCAAATCCTGACCGGGCGGGCTGGCACAGGTTTTGCCGCACCGCCCGTATTGTCGCCTGTCGGCGACAGCAAAATTCTTAACGACTCAAGTACGTAAGGTGCTGCGAGGCCACACTGTTGCCGTCAGGCGACAGCGCCGACGCTCGCGTGCGCGCCGCCATTGCATAAGACGCTGATTATCAATGCCCAATGCTCTTGGCATGGACATTGCGACGATTTTACAGCCGGAAAATTCAAAGTCCGTAACGCGGACCACAGCGAGGAAAAGCAATGAAGAGCGCGCAATTCGCCGTGCACCGCCGATTTGCGTTGCGCATTGCAGCGATGGGTGCGGCCTTCGCCGGTGGCGCTGCCATCCCGGCGCAGCCGGCCCCTGGTGCACCTGAGTGGACCTCGCAGGCGGGAAATCCGGAATTCACGAAGCTCGACGTCAACCGCGACGGCTACATCAGCCGGGAGGAGGCAAGGCGCATTCGCGATTTTGGCAGGGCATTCGACGAGGCCGATGAGAATCGCGATGGCCGGCTCGATCCGGACGAATTCGCCAAGTCGCAGGCCATCCAGGAACGGCTCCGTGCGGCGCGCTTCGTTGACGACAGCGTGATCACTGCCAAGGTCAAAGCCGCATTGCTGAAGGACCCGCTGGTAAGCGGGCTCGGGGTGAGCGTTACCACTCACGACGGCGCCGTGCTCCTCTCCGGAATCGTGAACAGCGAGCAGCAAGCGCGTCGGGCAGCCCAGCTTGCCGCCGGTACCGGCGGCGTTACCAGCGTCAGGAACAGCCTGATCGTCAGGAGTTAGGAGAGAACAATGGGACCGACTCAAGCGCTCGACAATATCGCAAAGAGAGGCGGGCTGCTCTATCCCCTGCTCGTTATCGCGGCGATCGCTGTGACAGTCTTTTGCGCCATCGGCCTCGCCACGATGCTGGGCTGGATGCCGAGCGCCATGTCCGGCAGCGCTCCGGCCGCGACGGCTGGCGGCGGCGCACCGCACTCTGGGGGCGCTCCCGCTGCGAATGTTCCTGCTACGAAGGCGCTGCCCGGCGACTCGCGCACACCGGGCCGTCCGACTGTTGCCGCGAATTGCAGGAACTGCGGAGTGATCGAGTCGATCCGCGCCATCGAGGTGAAAGGCCAAAGCAGCTGGCTCGGTGCCGCCGGGGGCGCCGTGGTGGGCGGTCTGCTCGGCCATCAGATCGGCCACGGCGGCGGCCGCACCGCTGCGACGGTAGTAGGCGCCGGCGCCGGGGCCTATGCCGGGAACGAGATCGAAAAACAGGCGCGACAGTCGGTCCAGTATCGGGTGCGCGTGCGCATGGACGATGGGACGTTGCGCACGTACTACGAGAAATCGCCGCCGGGCTATGCCGTCGGCCAGAAGGTACGGGTAACCGATCAGGGCCTGACGGCCGCCGGATAGAAGCGGGAGAGCTCGGTGCGATCGACCGGGTGCCGGTGGCGTGTCGTGGTCGCGACGGTCGTGGCGATGCTCGCAGGCGGCTGCGCGGTGGTCGGGGCTACCGCCGTTGGCGTTGGGGCTTCCGCCGGCGTTACACACACGCTGAGCGGGATTACCTACCGCACCTTCAGCGTCCCGATGCCGAAGGTCAAGAGCGCCACCATGATCGCGTTCCAGCGCATGGGTATCAAGGGTGCCTCCTCGAGCAAGCTCGAGGGCAACGAAGTGATTACGGCGAAGCTGCCTAATCGCGAAATCGAGGTCGAGCTCGAGCCGCTGACGCCAAACTCGACACGGATGCGTGCCGTGGCGAAGAACGGGATGTTCCACGACAGTGCGACCGCTACGGAGATCGTGCTGCAGACGGAGAAGGCGCTCGGCAGTTGAGCGGGCGCCATGAAGTAAACCTCGCGTGTATGCAGGTATGCGCAATGGCAAAGGAGTGACGTCATGAAATCGAGCGGTTACACCGGCAGGTGGCTGGCTGTCATCGGGATGAACATGTGCTGTGCCGCCGCATGGGCTGTCCCGCAGGCCGAGAGAGACACGCCGGAGACACACGCCGGTTTCCATGGTCCGGCGAGAGCCCAGGAACGCCTCGTGTCCGACTTCAGCGTCTTTGCCGGCTCCGACGCCAACTCGCGCAGCCTCGTTACCGGGTTGCGTACGGGCCAGCCGGTCACGTTGACTGCGCCCGGTGCCCCGGGACAACCCCCTACCACCACCACTTTCGACCCGCCGACCAGGCCGATGGGAAATGGCAACGTCTTTATCGGCTTGTCGCTTGCGAGGCAAGAGCTCGCGAATGCCGGGATCACGAATCCCACGCCGGATCAGATCAAGGTGGCACTCACCGGCGGCACTATTACGACCGGCAGCGGCGCGACGGCAAGGACCACCAGCTTTCCCGGCGTGTTGGAGCAGCGCAGCCAGGGCCAGGGTTGGGGCCAGATTGCAAGATCGCAGGGTTTGAAGCTGGGAGAAGTCGTGAGCAACGCCAGACACGCAGAGCACCAGATGCTCGCCGCCCGGCGCGGCGTCATCGTGAACGCCGCCGGCGAGCGGATTCGAGTGCGTGAGGAGCACCGGATACGCGAGCGGGAATTCGAAGGTCGCGAACGTGCGGAACATCGCGTCGAGCGGCGCGAGGAGTTGCGCGAGCGAGTCGAAGCGGGCCCCGGTCACGGGTTGGAGCGGCGCATCGAGGTGCGCGAGCGGGGCGAGAACGTCCGCGCCGGGGCGCCGCATACCGACTTCAGATCCGGAATGCGGCCCGGCGCCGTCACCCCGCTGAGCACGCACGTGAGCGGGCGGGGCATCGTCACCGCTCTGGGCACGCCACCTGCCACGACCGGTATCAAGCAGCAGGGACCAAGCGCCGGTCAGCGCGGTGCGGTTGCGCCCGCTGGAGGCGGCCCCGTGCGGTCTCCCGGCATCGTGAACGGGAACGGCACGGCAACGGCGGTCGCGGGCGGGCCATCGAACGGCCACGGCTCGGGGGCTGGCCACGGCAGGCATTGAGCATGGGCGGCCCGGGAGAGATCGGCGGATGGATGGGCTCGGAGTGGACAGCAAGCCTGCCAACCTTCTCCGTCGGGCATGCCAGCCGGCGCACCCGGCGCGCTTTTCAAAAGGGAGGAGGATGGTGAATACGTCAAGTCACGGGCGGGTGAAGCGCTTTCACGCCGAGTTTCGGGGCGACGAAGCGGTCGAGATCGACATACTGGAAGTCATGCTACGGCTGGACGAGGTCGCGCGCACCCGGATCGAGGCCGACACGCGGCTGGTGCGGCTCGCGCTCAAGGCTCTCAACCTGATGATGACCGAATATAGCCAGCGTACCGGGCAGCGCTACCCGACCTACACTGTACTGATGAAGTATCTGGACGAGCCGCGGGAAGCCACGGCGCCCGAGCCGGCGCGCGTGGTCAATCTTCCCAAGTCGTCAACAGGCTCGCGGGAACAGGGATGACACGCTTGCGCCGGGGGGGAATCGCGGCGCTGCTGGCGATCGGCCTCGCGGGCTGCGCGGGCACGCCATCCCCGGTCACGCGGCCCGCCCCGACGGACCCTCTGTCCAAGGCGCAGCCACCGCGATCGGCGAATCTCAACCTGAGCGGGTTCTCGGTCGCGTTCAAGCAGGGCTACGCCGATGGCTGCGCGAGCGGGCGCGAGCGCGAACAGCACCGCAACGAGACCCGCTACAAGAACGAGCCCGACTACACCATGGGATGGAACGACGGCTACAGCGTATGCAAGCGATAAACGCCGCTAGCCCTTGATCCTGGTGCTCCGAACGACCTCGGGAATGCGCCTCAGGTTGCGCACGATCTGGGCGAGGTGCAGGCGATTGTAGACCTGCAGCGTGAACAGCATGTTGGTGTAGTCGCTGCCGTCCTCCGGGTCGACGGAGACGTTCTGGATGTTCGATCCCGATTCCGCGATCTCCGCCGCAACCTTCGCCAGCACGCCGCGCTGATTCGCAACTACCAGCTTGATGCTGACGTCGAACGGCTTGCGGGTCTCCGGGTCCCACGCCACGTCGAGCACGCGGTCGGGGTCGTGGCGCGCTTTTGCGATCACCGGGCAGTCGTGGGTGTGGATCACCATGCCCTGCCCCTTGCTGATCACGCCGATGATCGGATCCCCGGGGATGGGCTTGCAACAGTGCGCGAACTGCACTGCCATGCCCTCCGATCCGCGGATGATGACCGACCCGGTCGGAGGAGTTTCGACCGGGCCGGCTTCCCCGAGCGACAATAACTGCCGCGCCACCACTGCCGCGAGGCGCTTCCCGAGTCCGATGTCGGCCAGGATTTCCTGCCGCGACTTCAATCCGACGTCACGCAGCAGCTTGTCCCACTGTGCGTCCTTGATCCCGGCTACACCGGAGCCGAGCGCGCTGAGCGACTGGTTGAGGAGCCGCTCTCCGAGCTGCGCGGACTCCTGGAAGTGCATCGTCTTGAGGAAGTGCCGGATGCGCGAACGCGCCTTGGCGGTCACCACGAAGTTGAGCCATACCGGGTTGGGCTTCGCGTGCGCGGCGGTGATGATCTCGACCCGGTCGCCGTTCTTCAGCTCGGTGCGCAGCGGCATCAGCTCCTGGTTGATCTTCACGGCCACGCAACGGTTCCCGATGTCGGTGTGCACGGCATACGCAAAGTCCACCGCAGTCGCCCCGCGCGGCAGCGACATGATCTTTCCCTTGGGAGTGAACAAGTAGACCTCGTCGGGAAAGAGGTCGACCTTGAGGTGCTCCAGGAATTCGACCGAGTCGCCCGACTGCGACTGCAGCTCGAGCAGGCTTTGCAACCACTGGTGCGTCTTCTTCTGCAGCTCGGAGAGCGAGGTGTCCGAGCTCTTGTAGAGCCAGTGTGAAGCGACGCCCGCTTCGGCAATCTTGTGCATCTCGTGGGTGCGGATCTGGATTTCGAGCGGGGTGCCGAACGGCCCGAACAGCGTGGTATGCAGCGACTGGTAGCCGTTCGCCTTGTGAATCGCGACGTAGTCCTTGAATTTGCCCGGGATCGGCTTGTACAGGCTGTGCAGGGCCCCCAGGGCGAGGTAACAGGCGGACACGTCGTTCACGACGATACGGAAGCCGAATACGTCGAGCACCTTGGCGAACGTCAGATGCTTCTCCCGCATCTTGCGATAGATGGAGTAGAGGTGCTTCTCGCGGCCCTGCACCTGGGCTTCGACGCCGCTTGCCTTGAGCTTGCGCTTGATCGCGTCCATCACCTTGCCGACCACTTCCCGGCGGTTGCCGCGCGCTCCCCGTACCGCCTTCGACAGCACGCGGTAGCGGCCCGGAAACAGGTGAGAGAAGGACAGGTCTTCGAGCTCCTGGTAGATGCTGTTCAGGCCCAGCCGGTTGGCGATCGGAGCGTAAATCTCGAGCGTCTCGCGCGCCACGCGGCGCCGCTGCTCCGGCTCGACCGCCTGCAGGGTGCGCATGTTGTGCAGCCGGTCGGCGAGCTTGATCAGGATGACGCGCACGTCGCGCGCCATGGCGAGCAGCATCTTGCGGAAGTTCTCCGCTTGCGCTTCCTCGTGCGTCTCGAATTCGATCTTGTCGAGCTTGGAGACACCGTCCACCAGCTCCGCGACCGGCTTGCCGAAATTCTTGGAAATCTCCGTCTTGGTGACCGACGTGTCCTCCATCACGTCGTGCAGCAGCGCCGCCGTAAGCGCCTGCGGGTCGAGATGCCACTGCGCGAGGATGTTCGCGACCGCCAGCGGATGCGAGATGTAGGGCTCGCCGGACTTGCGGAACTGTCCTTCGTGCGCGGCTTCGCTGAAGTGATACGCGGACTCGAGCTGCAAAATGTCCTCCGGCTTCAGATAGCCGGACCATTCCTTGAGCAGCGCGGTAGCGGGCGCCGTTTGCATGCAGGATGAAGGCAGTTGGCGGAAGGAGCGGATCTGGGCGGGATCTTGAGGCTTCCTTCATCCTTCCGCCATCGTCCGCCTCAAAGCTATGTTAGTCCCTTGTTCAGTATTTCCGCGCCGTACTTGCTGCCCGCGAGCTCGCGCAGGGCGATCACCGTTGGCTTGTCACGGTTGGCTTCGAGCATCGGCTGCGCGCCGTTGGTGATCTGACGCGCGCGGTAGGTCGCCGCAAGCGACATCTCGAAGCGGTTTGGAATGATTTTCAAGCAATCGTCAACAGTGATGCGTGCCATCGAAGCTACCTCTGTCTCGGTTCAGTTGATCGGGCTGCGGTGACGGGCCGGCTGACGGGGAAACTTGAGCCGTTCGGCCCGGATAATGCTGCGCAAATCCAACGCCGCCCGATTGAAATCTTCGTTAATAATAACATAGTTATACTCGCCCGCGTGACCGATTTCGGCCTCCGCCGCCGCGAGTCTGCGCGAGATGACATCGGCGCTGTCCTGACCGCGGTTCATGAGGCGGGCCTGGAGCACTTCGAGCGATGGGGGGCGGATAAAAATACTCACCACGTCCGGCATCAGCTTGCGCACCTGCTGCGCACCCTGCCAGTCGATTTCGAGCAGCACGTCGCGCCCAGTATCGAGCTCCTGCTCGACTCCCGTTCGCCAGGTACCGTAGCGGTGACCGTAGATCTCGGCGTGCTCCAGGAATTCTCCTGCCTGCAGCATGCGCTCGAATTGCGCCAGCGGCACGAAGTAGTAATGCTTGCCATCGACTTCGCCCGGCCGGGGCGGACGGGTCGTATGCGATATCGATAGCGCTACTCCCGGCTCGACCTCGAGGACGGCGCGCACGAGGCTGGTCTTGCCCCCGCCGGAAGGCGCGCTCACGATGAAGAGGGTGCCGATCATTGTCGTCGAGCCTGGAGACTAGAGACTGGGAACTCGTATCGCCAAGGGAATCCTTCGCATTTTTTCACCCCTGTCCCCTGGTTTCCGGTCACTCGATGTTCTGGATCTGCTCGCGCATCTGCTCGATCAGCACCTTGAGCTCGAGCGCGGACTGGGTCACGGCAAGGTCCACCGACTTCGAACCCACCGTGTTCGTTTCCCGATTGAGCTCCTGTATCAGGAAATCCAGCCGCTTGCCGACCGCACCGCCCTCGAGCAGGATGCGTTTCAGCTCCGCGACATGGGTCGCAAGCCGCGACAGCTCCTCGTCCACGTCGATCTTGGTGGCGAAGACCGTGACTTCCTGGCGGATTCGCTCGTCGTCCCCGCCGGCCAATGCCTCCTTGAGGCGCACGGTGAGCTTCTCCTGGAATGCTGCGACGGCGTGCGGGATGCGAGGGCCGATCGCGGCAAGACGGCTCTCGATGCTGGCGACCCGCTCGAGCAGTATCGTCTTGAGGCGCTCGCCCTCGCGGCTGCGCGCAGAGGCGAATTCCCCGAGGACCGCAGCCAGCAGCTCGCGGCAGGGTTCCCTGAGCTCCTCTACGGGAACGGCTTCCGCCCCGAGCATGCCGGGCCACCGCAGAACATCGGCCGTGCCCAGGCCTTGCGCCTCGGGCAGCGCATCGCGCACCTTCTTGCCCAAAGAGATGAGTTGCCGCAGCAAAGCGTCGTTCAATTGCAGCGCTTTTTGCGCGCCGGCGCCGGCCACGAATGTCACGCGGCATTCCACCTTGCCGCGCGAGATCCGCGCTGCCACCTGTTCGCGCAGCTGAGGCTCTATGCTCCGCAGCTCGTCCGGGAGCCGGAACTGAATGTCGAGATAGCGGTGGTTGACCGAGCGCAGCTCGAGATTGAGCACGCCGCTCGCGAATTCGCGCGCCGCCGCGGCGTAGCCTGTCATGCTGTAGATCATCGAAACCCGGTGGACAGTAGATGGTGAACAATGAACGGCATGGCCGACCGGTTCACGATTTACCGTTCACCGACAACCATTTACCATTCACGAGTGTTGCAAAGATAACATACTACTCAGAGAGTTACATGCGGCCCAGTGGAAGAAGACCCGATCAGTTGCGCGGTGTCCGCATTGCGCGCGGGTATACACGGCATGCCGAGGGCTCGGTCCTGATCGAGTGCGGTGATACCCGGGTGTTGTGCACAGCGAGCGTGCTGGAGCGCGTCCCACCGCATCTCCAGGGCAGGTCGCAGGGCTGGGTCACCGCGGAATACGGGATGCTCCCGCGTTCCACTAATACGCGCACGGACCGCGAGGCGGCGCGCGGGAAGCAATCGGGTCGCACGCAGGAGATCCAGCGGCTGATTGGCCGCGCCCTGCGATCGGTTGTCGACCTGCAGAAGCTCGGCGAGCGCACGGTGCACCTCGATTGCGACGTGCTCCAGGCCGACGGGGGAACACGCACCGCCGGCATCACCGGCGCGTTCGTGGCGCTGCACGACGCGGTGAATTTCCTGCTGCGGCGGGAGACGATCGATTCGTCGCCGATCCGCGATTTCGTGGCGGCGGTGTCGGTGGGCGTATTCGAAGGCACGCCGGTGCTCGATCTCGACTATGCGGAGGATTCCGCCTGCGCGACGGACATGAACGTCGTAATGACCGGAAGCGGCGGGATGGTTGAGGTGCAGGGTACGGCGGAAGGCGCGCCGTTCTCGCGAGGGGAGCTCGACGCCATGCTTGCGCTGGCGGACAAGGGCATCCGCGAGCTGATCGCCGCGCAGCGCGCGGCGTTGACGGCCTAGAATTTCTGCCTGAATGGAAAAACTGGTCCTGGCGAGCAGCAATCCCGGCAAGCTCCGCGAGTTCCGCGAGATGCTTGCGCCGCTCGGCATGGAGGTGCTGGCGCAGTCCGAGCTCGGTATTTCGGATGCCGCTGAACCGCACGCGAGCTTCATTGAAAACGCGCTTGCGAAGGCCCGCCACGCCAGCGCCCGCTCCGGGCTGCCCGCGTTCGCCGACGATTCCGGCATCTGCGTAAAAGCGCTGGGCGGGGCTCCTGGCGTGCAATCAGCCCGCTACGCTGGCGAGGCGCTCGCCGGGCCGGCCGGCGCACGTGCAGATCAGGACCGACGCAACAACCGGAAACTCGTTGCGGCACTCGCCGACGCGGCCGACCGCAGCGCGCATTACTACTGCGTCATCGTGCTGGTGCGCGCCGCGGCCGACCCCGAGCCGCTCATCGCGGAAGGCCGATGGCACGGGGAAGTGATCGCCGCAGCCCGCGGCACCAACGGGTTCGGCTACGATTCCCACTTTCTGCTTCCGCGACTCGGCCGGACCGCGGCCGAGCTGACGCCGGGCGAAAAGAACGCGATCAGCCACAGGGGCAAAGCGCTCGCACAGCTTGTGAGCAAGCTGCGCGAGCTCGAAGGATGAGGGATGAAGGATGAGGGATGAAGGATGAGGGATGAAGGATGAGGGATGAGGGACAGACGCTGAAGGCAGGCTCGGCCGAAATCCGCTTGCCGCTTACCGCTCGTCGCTCGCCGCGGTTCGCGGTGCTGCCGCCGCTCGCGCTGTACATC
>DATFWO010000298.1:0-2897 GCA_035259205.1 Burkholderiales bacterium
CGTGTTCGAGGATGGCAGCGTGATCGTGCTGCGGACGCCCGGGCACACGCCAGGCCATTCAAGCCTGCTGGTGAAGCTACCTGAGACAGGCCCCGTGATCCTCGTCGGCGATGCAGTCCACTTCCGCGAGAACTACGACTCCGACGGCGTCCCCGCGTTCAACTACGACCGCGCGCAGACTGTGGCGTCGATCGAGCGCATCAAGCAGATCGCGGCGAATTTGAAGGCGAAGGTCATCATCCAGCACGATGCACGCGACGTCGAAAAATTGCCGGCGTTCCCCGCATCCGCGAAGTAACGGCGCATGGCAACAATCGTGGAGCGGGGTTAGGCCTTCGGCCAACTCCGCCGAACTCATTCCGGCCAGCGCGAAAGGGGCCCGCGTCAATCAGTCAGGTTGAGCGTTTTATCGGCGCAGACGTCGACGCCGGACGCATCCATCGACTCGCCGTCGACGAACGTCCCGCGCAGATCGAAGCGGCAACCGCTGGCCTGCGGCAGTTTAGCCGACGCTTGCTTGCCGGACTTCACCGGGCCGACCACTTTTTTCCAGTCTGCAGAGCCGGATTGGGCCGCCTCCAGCTGGACCAGATCCGCTTTACGCGAGTTCGTCACCGTCACTGTGACTGGTGGCTTCGAATTGGGGTTGGCCTTCGGCGCGGCCTGCGCGGTAAGGCCGAACAGAGTCGCTCCTGCGAGTGCTGCAGCAAGTGTCCGAGTGTTCATCAGGTTCACTCCTAGCATCACAACGAGGCGCGACTTTTACGCCCGCCGCGTTAACCATCTGTTAAAACGAATCCAGGTTGTTCACAGACGCATCAACACGACCGGCGGCCGGTCAGCCTGGAGTCGCCCCCCTTGGGCACCGGGCATGATATCGATTTCGTCAACCGGCTGGCGAAAGGGGTAGCACGTCCAGCCGGCGCTCATGTACCGCCAGCAGGCGAAATTCAGATGACGATTGGATGAGAGTGGGAAGGCGACTGGGGGTTCAGCCACCCTCCCTGACGCCAGGTTTGATCAGGCTGGCCCGGGGTGAACCCGGAGAGAGGTACGGGCCAGCCTGTCGCCACCGCTCACATCGTCGGATTCCATGGCACCGGGATCTCCCGATAGCCCGTCCCACTCTTCTCGATGTACGCGATGCCCGGGAATGGATAGTGGAAGCCTTGCACGAGCATCTTCTCGGCTGCAAGCATGTCGTAGACCTTGCGTCGGGTCTGCACGGCCAGCTCCGCATCGTAGTCGAACATCGGGCGCCAATCCGGATTGCGCACGAAGAGTGCGGGCAACAGAGTCACGTCAGCCTGTACGAACACCTTGTCGGAGCCGGAGGCGATGACGTGCGCGGTGTGGCCCGGCGTATGCCCAGGAGTCGGGACCGAGCTGATGCCGGGCAACAGTTCCTTCCCGGGCTCGTAATGCGTCACCTTGTTGCCGAGCGCGCCGAAAACGCGTCGGTTATTCTTGAAGTTGGTCTCGAGCAGGCTTCCGGCCGGCGCCCGGCTCATATTGGCTTCGTCAAACCAGAACCCCCATTCGGGTGCAGGTACCAGGATTTCCGCATTAGGGAAGGCGGCCTTGCTGTCGGCGGTAAGCAGGCCGTTCACGTGGTCGCCATGGAAATGGGAGATGATCACCGTGTCGACTGCGTTGCGGTCGACCCCGGCGGCGGCGAGATTGGTGTGAAACTGTCCGACCGCGCCCTTCGTCTGCTCGTAGAGATGAGGCCCGAGCCCCGGATCGATGACGACGAGCTTGGCGCCCGTGTTGACCACGATCGGCACGTAGGGAAAGGTCATCTTGTCCTTGTCGAGATAAGCGGCGGCAAGCGTCGCGCTGACATCCTCCTTCGTGACATCGCGCACCATGTCGAGCGGCCAGCTCCGGGCACCATCCAACACAACGGTCACCTCGTAGCTGCCGATCTTGTACCGGTAGTACCCGGGCGCCTGTTTCCCGATCGGCGGCGCTGCAGCGTGCGCCGGCACATGTCCGATCGCTGTCGCGGTTGCCGCGGCACCACTGAGCAATATTTCACGACGGGTGAACTCGGTCATGCGATCCTCCTCCCCTGCGCACAGGGTCACGACAGCTATCTGGAGCGGTGGATGATTACGTCGGCAAAAAGCCCGGCCGAAAGAAACAGATGCCCGCCGACGGCGCCTCTGCTGCCGATGGTCAAACAGGATTTCGGCACGTCCGGTGAAAGGCAGCGAACGAAGATTAGACCACCTTCCTCATCGCGCAAAGGGGCGTGACCAGCGCAACGGGAATCCAAGCCGTGTCCGCTCAGGTCAGCAGCGGCAGACCGACGGCGCAACGGTGATCTCCCTATGACCGCAACGCCCTGAACGCTGACATGAATCGGCTGCGGCGGTTCGTGGCGCGCATGCTCCCGGTTCTCTGTAACCGAGGACTACGACCATGCCTGACACCCCTGTTGAAGGACCGTCCCCACCTGCTCGCACACCGCATTAGGGAGCGGCGATCGCGGCAACGATCTCCTGCGTGCTCACAACGGCACTGGCGTAGTTTGGGATATTGATGTCGAGGGCGACATGCATCATCTCGTCCGAGTAATCCGCCGTCGCATCCTTGACGACGGTGACCTCATAACCGAGCTCGGCGGCATAGCGCACGGTCGCTTCGATGCAGGTATGCGCGATGAGTCCGATGACGATGAGCTTATGGATGCCGTGCTTCTTGAGCTGCAGGTCCAAGTCGGTGTTGGCGAAGCCACTGGAACACCAGTGCTCCTGTGCGACAATTTCACCTGGCGCCGGCACGAATTCGGCACGAAACTCGCCACCCCATGTGCCGTATTCGAAGCTCTTGTGCTGCCACGCGGCTCGTTGAATCGGCGCAATGTAGGTCCACGTTTCGTAGTCGCCTGC
>DATFWO010000299.1:0-17643 GCA_035259205.1 Burkholderiales bacterium
TTGGCCTGAAGCCCAACCGCGGGTCGCTCAAGGACTCGATAGTGAAGCCATGAGCAGTTCGGCGTCGGAACCGCCGCAAGGAACCGCTGACTAATATCCGGTATTATTCGCATCTTTTCGGGAACGACGGTAACGTCCGGATTGGCTGCTCGCAGGCCATCCGCCCCAGCCCATCGCGCCCGTCACCGATCATTCTTCTGGCAAACGGAGAACCCCATGACTGCATCTCCCCTCGCGCGTCGGATTTTTCTGGCGCTGTGCTTCACCACGTTGGCATCCGGCGCCCTCGCGCAGCCCGCAGCTACCACTGAAAAAGAATACCAGCCTCACGTCGGGCAGGGCGGTAAGGACGTCGTCTGGGTGCCGACGCCGGACAGCATGGTCGAAAAAATGCTCGATATGGCGAAGGTGACCTCGCGCGACTACGTGATGGACCTCGGATCCGGCGACGGTCGCACGGTTATCCACGCCGCAAAGCGCGGCGCGCGCGCGCTCGGCGTGGAGTACAACCCGGACATGGTCGAGCTGTCCAAGCGCAACGCCGCCAAGGAAGGCGTGACCGACAAGGCGCAGTTCGTTAAAGCCGATCTGTTCGAGACCGATTTCTCCAAGGCGACGGTCATTACGATGTTCCTGCTGCCGGACATCAACCTGAGGTTGCGCCCGAAAATTCTCGATCTCAAGCCGGGCACGCGCATCGTGTCGAACTCGTTCACGATGGGAGAGTGGAAGGCGGACGAAACCGCGAATGTGACGGACAACTGCACCACCTGGTGTACGGCTTTGCTGTGGATCGTCCCGGCCAAGGTGGACGGCACCTGGCAGCTCAAAGACGGCGAGTTGAAGCTCACGCAGGAGTTCCAGATGATCACAGGGACGCTGAATTCACGCGGAACCGAGACACCGGTCAAGGGTGAGTTGCTGGGTGACCGGATCACCTTTACCGCGGGCGGCGGGCAGTACACCGGCCGCGTCAACGGCATTTCGATCGTTGATGGCTCGGTAAAGACGGGGAGCAACAACGGCCAGTGGAGTGCTACGAAAAAGTAACAAAGGGGCCGCGCTCTGCCGCACGGTCCGCCCCCAGCTTCGAGCTTTGTGGGAAAATCGTCGTGAGGCAAGGACCCGCACCTCTTATCCGCATCTCTTTCCTGCAACGGGAGAACTACATGATTCCATCGCATTTTGCGCGCCGGTCCTTCCTGGCAATGTGCCTTGCTGTTTTCGCCTCCGGCGTGTACGCGCAGGACTACCAGCCCCAGGTCGGGCAGGAAGGCAAGGATGTAGTCTGGGTGCCGACGCCGGAGACCATGGTCCAGAGGATGCTTGACATGGCGAAGGTGACCGCCAAGGACTTCGTCATGGATCTCGGATCGGGCGACGGGCGCACGGTGATCGGTGCGGCAAAACGCGGCGCGCGAGCGCTCGGCGTGGAGTACAACCCGGACATGGTCGAGCTGTCCAAGCGCAACGCCGCCAAGGAAGGCGTCACCGAGCGTGCGCAGTTCGTGAAGGCCGATCTTTTCGAGACCGATTTCTCCAAGGCGAGCGTCATCACGATGTTCCTGCTGCCGGACATTAACCTGAAGCTGCGCCCCAAGATCCTCAATCTGAAGCCCGGCACGCGCGTCGTGTCGAACTCGTTCACGATGGGAGAGTGGAAAGCGGACCAGACCTCCAATGTGAAGGAGAACTGCACAACCTACTGCACGGCGCTGCTCTGGATAGTTCCGGCGAAAGTGGAGGGCAACTGGCAGCTCGCGGACGGAGAGTTGAAGCTCAAGCAGGAATTCCAGATGATCAATGGGACCTTGAATTCCGGCGGAAACGAGACGCCGGTCAAGGGCCAGTTGCGCGGCGACCAGATCAGCTTTACCGCCGGGAGCGCCCAGTACACGGGCCGAGTCAACGGCACGTCGATCGTCGATGGAAGCGTAAAGACGGGTAACAACAACGGCCAGTGGACTGCGACGAAGAAGTGACGATGACGAGCGTTAGTGAGGGGGCCGCGCGGTGCGCGGCCTTCTTGTTTGTGCCCGCGCTTCGCGGCGTCGCTCGGATGCGCACGGTTTGACAGCGGGCGGCGATGCTTTCAGCATTCGACTTCACACTAATACGGCCGCGCAGCGCAGGAGGAGAAACAATGCGATCCGTGTGTATCCGCCTTGCAATCGTGCTGGTTGCGGGGTTCGTACCGCTGCCGGGTGCCGCGCAGACGACCGACTGGCCGAACCGGCCGGTGCGCTTCATCGTTCCATTCCCGCCCGGTGGAACGGTGGACCCGCTCGCGCGGCTGGTGGGATCGCGGCTCTCGTCGGCGCTCGGCCAGCAGTTCATTGTGGACAACCGCCCCGGCGCCTCCGGTTCGCTCGGCACCGGCCTGGCCGCCAAGTCGACTCCGGACGGCTACACGTTCGTGTTCGTGTTCGATACGCATGCGGTCAATCCGACTCTGATACCCAATCTGCCGTTCGATACGGTGAAGGATCTCGCGCCCGTCATGCTGGTGGGGACCGCGCCGAACGCGGTCGTGACGAACCTGGCGAAGCCGTACAAGACTTTTACCGACGTGATCAAGATAGCCAAGGCCAAGCCGGAGTCCATCACCTACGGTTCGGTCGGCAGCGGCAGCCTCGGGCATCTCACGATGACGCTGGTGCAGCAGGTGGGCGGCTTCAGGATCGTGCACATTCCGTACAAGGGAGGCGGCCCGATGACGGTCGAAGTTCTGGGCGGGCAGGTCGACCTGGGCATCGGTTCCGTGGCGCTGCTCTCGCCCCAGGTGCGGGGCGGCAAAATGCGCGCGCTCGCGGTCACAAGCGACAAGCGCTCATCGGCGTTGCCGGACGTGCAGACGCTGGTGGAGCAGGGATTTCCGGGACTTTCTGCGCTGGCGTGGTGGGGCGTGCTCGCGCCGGCCGGAACGCCCAAGCCGATCATGGACAAGTTCCACGCGGAGCTCGCCAAGGTCCTCAATTCGCCCGACGTGCACAAGCAGTTGACCGAGCAGATGGGCATTGACCTCGCGGTGAGCTCACCCCAGGCACTGCAAAAATTCCTGGTGGCGGAGATCGCGCGTTGGGGGAAAGTCATCAGGGAGAACAGCATCAAAGCGGAGTGACGAGGCACAGGTGACGAGAGACGGATGACAAGGTGCGTGTTTTTCGCCCATGAAAGACCTTTCAGCTGTTCCTCACCGTAATCGTCACCATTAAATCGTCACCGTAATCGTTACTTCTTCCTGCGAGCGAGAGGAGACTGCCATGAAGCTGGAGGAGCCCATCAAGGGGACGGCGACCGAGGAATTCATCGTCGGCGGCGTGAGAATGCCGCGGCCGTTTCGCATTCGGCGGCTCGGCCATTTCGGGGTGAACGTGATGGAGCCCGAAGTGACGCGCGAATTCTATTGCCGCCTGCTCGGGTTTCGCGTAGCCGATCCGATCGATCACGGCAGCCGCCTGCCGGAGGAAAAGCGCGGTAGCGTCGGGCCCACGGTGGGGTACTTCACGCGGCACGGCACCGACCACCATTCGTTCGTGTTTTTCCCGCGCCGGCTGAGGGAGGCGCTGCAGGAGCACGCCCGCACGCCCAGCGGGACGATCAACCAGATCACCTGGCAGATCGGCTCGCTGCAGGAAGTCTCGGACGCATTCGAATGGTTCAAGCGGCGCGGCAAGCCGATCTACCGCGCGGGGCGTGACCTTCCCGGCTCCAACTGGCATTTCTACCCGTTCGATCCCGACGGTCACATCAACGAGCTCTACTACGGCATCGAGCAGGTAGGCTGGGACGGGCATTCCAAGCCAAAGACGATGTACGGGACGCGCTACGAGAAGCCGCCGCAGCTTCCGCACCGGTCGGAGTACGCCGAGGTGAGCCAGGCGATGAAGGACGGCATTGCGCCGACCACGGGCTGGCGCGCGACAGAGGTCGACGAGGAGTCGTACGACGTGGGCGGCGTGCTGCTTGCGCGGCCGTTCAAGGTGGTGCGGGTCGGCCCGGTGCGGATCTTCGTGGGCGATATGGAGCGCGCGCTCGCGTTTTACCGCGACGATATGGGACTTGCGCTCACCGAGGAAGTGATCTGGCGCGGGCATCGCTGCGTGTTCCTGCGGGCGAATACGGAGCATCACTCGATTGCGCTGTATCCGACCGCTTTGCGCGCGGAGCTGGGCCTCAACGCCGGGACCACGCTCTTTTCCTTCGGTATCCAGCTGGGCAGCTACAGCCAGTTGCGCGCCGGGGTCGAGTTCCTCAAGGGCAAAGGCGTGAGCGTCAAGTACCTGCCGCCCGAGCTTTTCCCCGGCACGGACTATTGCGCATTCGCCATCGATCCCGACGGCTACGCCCTGCAGCTCTATTACTATATGGAGCAGGTGGGATGGGACGGCAGGCCGCGTCCGGCGTCATTGCGTCCGCGCATCGACAACACCCGCTGGCCCGACTCGGTGCCCGCGGCGAGCGATACGTACCTCGGGGAGCCCTACCTCGGTCCCCTCGGGTGAGGAATGAGGGCGGAGGGATGAGGGATGAGGGTCGCGCGCATCGCGCGTAGTCGTCAGCCGTCAGTCGTCACCGGTCATTGGGTCCGGTTTCCTGTCCTCGGAGCCGCCGTCCTTTCCGCAACGGTGATGGTCGGCCATGCGACCGAGTTTCCCGCTCGTCCCCTGCGGCTCGTCGTGCCGTATCCGGCGGGCGGCAACGGCGACGTGGTAGCACGGATACTCGCCGCCGACATGGCAAAAGGCCTGGGACAGCACCTCGTGGTGGAGACGCGGCCGGGTGCGGGCGGCACGATCGGCGCCGACGTGGTGGCCAAAGCTGCGCCCGATGGCCACACTCTGTTGCTGGTGACCGGCGGCCATGCCGTCGCAGCCGCATCGTACAAGTCGCTGCCGTACCAAACCGTCGACAGCTTCTCGATGGTTTCGACCGCGACATTCTTTCCCTTCGTGGTGGTGGTGCGCGCCGATGGCGGCTACCCGTCGCTGCCGGCGCTGCTGCAGGCTGCGAAGGCTGCGCCGGGTATCGTCAAGTTCGGCTCCGCCGGGCCGGGCGTGACGCAGCACTTGACCGGCGAGCTGCTCTCGAAGATGGCAGGGGCTCGGTTCCTGTACGTGCCATACAAGGGCGATGCTCCCGCGGTCACCGCGCTGCTCGGTTCCGAGATCAACCTCATCATCACGCCTACGGCGCCCGTCCTGCCGCACGTTCAATCCGGCAGGTTCAAGCTCATCGCGACGACCGGCGCGACGCGCTGGAAGGGCATGCCCGAAGTGCCCACGGTCGCGGAAAGCGGGGTCTCCGGCTTCGACGTTTCGTCGTGGATAGGGCTTGCGACCACTGCCGGCACGCCCCGCAGCGCCGTCGGGCGTCTGCACGCGGAGATGCAACGCACTCTCCAGACGGCCGAGGTCTCGGGCCGGCTCGAGCAGATCGGCGGCGAGCCCCGGGGCAGCACTCCAGACGAGATGCGTAACCGCGTCGCGGCCGAGGTGCAGCGCTGGACGCAGGTAATCAACGACGCCGGAATTCAACTTCAATGACGCGCGAGGAACTTCCGTCTCGCACGAGGCACATATGGGAATGAATATTCAGCCGGTCCAGGCGGTCCGCAGCAATGGGATGGTGACGCTGACGCACGTCATGTACGGTCTGCACGCCTTCAGCGCGCTGATGGGCATGCTCGGCCCGATGTTCATCGTGACGGCCTTCCTGACCGGATGGCCTTCGATCATCGCGGTGATCATCAACTACGTGAAGCGCTCCGACGTCCGCGGTACCCATCTCGATTCGCACTTCGGGTGGCAGCTGCGCACCTTCTGGTATGCGGTGCTCTGGGCTGTCGTCGCCTTCGTCCTTGCAATCACGGTCGTCGGCATTCCTTTCGCCTGGATACTCGCTGTGGTGGTGGGGCTGTGGGTGCTATACCGGATCGTCCGCGGCTGGATCACTCTCGCGAAGGGCGGCCCCATGCCGGCGGGGCAGGAGTTGCAGCGGGTCTAGAACAGGTTAGAACCTAGCACTGCCCCCGGATCACGCGACAGGAACGAGGGTCGATCCCGGCCACTTCGTTACCATAATATGGAAGCCGAGGGTCGGAAATCGCCCGCCATTTTCTTATACCATAGGCAACCTTGCGTTGCGCCGTCCCTTGTCCACGAGAGCGACGCCCGGAACGCAAATCGAATCGGGAGAGCAGATGGATTACACGGAGCGGAGAAAAAAATTTCGGGCGGTATTGGCGGGAGCGAAATGTCTGTCTCCTGCCAGCGTATTCGATCCCCTGTCGGCGCGCATCGCCGAGTCGGTCGGCTACGAAATCGGCATGCTCGCGGGATCGGTCGCGTCGAACACGACTCTCGCGGCTCCCGACCTCATCGTGCTGACCCTGACCGAGTTCGCCGAGCAGATCCGCCGCATCATGCGCGCGAGCCGGCTGCCGCTGCTCGTGGACGCCGACCACGGCTACGGGAACGCCCTGAACGTCATGCGCACGGTGTGGGAGCTCGATCATGCCGGGGTCGCCTGCATGAGCATTGAGGACACGGCGCTGCCGATCCGCTTCGGCCAGCCTGAAGGAAGCGACGAGCTTCTTTCCACCGCGGAAATGGTCGGAAAGCTCCGCGCCGCGGTCGAGGCGCGCGGCAAATCCGACGTGATGATCGCCGGGCGCACCGCCGCGCTCAAGGTGGAGGGCGCGGAAGCCACGGTGGCCCGGGCGAAAGCCTACGCCGCCACCGGCGTGGATGCCATTTTCATCGTCGGCCTGGAATCGCTCGACCAGGTCGCGGCGGTGCATGCGGCGGCCAAGCTCCCCATCATCGTCGGCTCGGCGCCGGCCTCGCTCAAGCGCGAGGACCTCGCGCAGCGCGGCGCGCGCGTCCTGCTCCAGGGGCATCAGCCGGTTGCGGCCGCGGCCAAGGCGCTGCGGGAATGTTACGAACACTTGTACAAGGGCGGCGCGCCCGCGGACCTCAAGGACAAGATCGCATCGGCGCAGGAGATCGACCGGCTGGTGGGCGGGGAGTCGTACAAGAAATGGATGAAGGATTTCTTGCGTTAATCCGCAAGAAATCCTGAACTGCCGCGCTCAGCGCGGCAGCGACTGCAACGCCTGAATTAAACACAACACCTCGGGCTGCCCGTCACCATTATCTCATCACCCGTACCTCGTCACCCATAGTTCGTCACTACTCGCCATTCCGCTCACAGCGGAATGGCGAGCAATGTATCGAACCGCCGGCTGTCGCACACCACGATCTTCTCCTCGAACTGCGCCGCGCCGCCGTCTCCGTTCAACCGGATGCGGTCGAGGTAGCGTCCACTCGCGAAGATCACCGTTTCCCCCGTGTGCATGATGCGCAGCACCTGGAAATGCGAGACCGCGCGCACCGTGTGTGCGTCCTGCCGCTCGACCAGCGTCGCGGAAACCGCGTGCCGGTAACGCTGGGCTTCGTAGACGTTGGCGTGTCGCAGCGCGCTCACCCGGTCGCGCAGCATCGCGCGCGAGTCGGCGTAGACGATGGGCAGGGGCAGGCCGCGCTCGTAGTTCTCCGCGGTGACGATGCGGTAGCTGCCGGTCTGCACGAAGAACTGCGGCCATTCCTCCAGCCGGTCGTTATCCAGCGCGTGCACGTAGCGCGCGAGGAGGTTCTCGACCGTCAGCTGCAGCTCGATATCCATTCAGAAGTGGCCAAAAGGCATTGGCCACGGAAACACACGGAAACACACGGAACGCATGGAGCCTGCAGCACTACCAGGGCAATCATTCCAGGCAGCTCGGTTATGACCCGGCTCTTTCCCTCTCTCATGAAAGCGCAGTCCCTGGATGTGCTCTGGAAGACAAGCACTCTTCATTCGAGATTCCGTGCCCTTCCGTGTGATTCCGTGGTTGAATCGCACTAGATCTGCATGTGGCGACGGTAGGCCTGCCAAAAGCCCCGCACCGAGGTCTCGGACACCCGCGATTCATCGGACGCGACGCCATGCCCGCCCATTTCGACGAATGCCGCACGGTCCGCCGCGCCTTGCACGCCGCGCTGCACGAAAGTCGTCGCGGCGCCGTCTTCCAGCGAGATATAGCCGGCGGGGCCGATGAGGTTTGCCTGCCGCATGCGCCGCGCCGCCATCGTCTCGTCGTCGTCCGTGTAGCCGAAGGACGTCCACACGAGCTCGGTCCCGGTCACGCCCTTTGTGAGCACCTGGCGCACGGCCAGGCAGTTCATGATCTGCTGCAGCACGAACCCCGGAAACACGACCAGGATCTGCAGCGAGATGCCGTCCCCGATCTCGTCCACCGAGTCGAGCAGCTCCGGCGCCTCGAGCCGGTAGCCGTCGCGCGCCGAGCGCATCTTCGCCCGCTCGTAGTCGTCCTCGCCCGCGTCCGTGCGCATCATCGTGAAGCTCACGTGGTTGCCGCCGTCGCCCCCGACGATCACGCCGCCCTGCTGCGAGAGGCGGTTCAGGCGGAACGTGGCGAAGAACGAATGGAGCAGGCTCGCATGGTAGGTATCCTTGACGTTCTCGAGGTAGAGCTTCCAGTTGTTGGGCAGCACCTGGGTGTAGCCGCCGAGGAGCCGCACGGGGCGCTTCATGACGCGGCGAATGCGCGCCGCGATCTCCTCACCGAGATATGACTCGAGCGGCGGCGTGGCGTCGGACAGCGTCCCGAACACGAGGCCGCAATAGGTGGCCAGGCGCAGCTTGCGCGGCGCACCGCTCTCGGGCTTCGCGCCCGGCGGCAGCCCGCCGCGCCCCTGGACGCCGCGGCGGAACGCGACGCCGGTCAGGTTGCCCTGCAGGTCGTAGGTCCAGTTGTGATAGACGCAGGTGAACTCGCGCGCGTTGCCCCGGTCCCCGATGCAGAGCAGGGCGCCGCGGTGGGCGCAGCGATTCTCGAACGCCCGCAGCTCGCCCTTTTCGTCGCGCGTTACCACGACCGGCAACTCGCCGACGAACGTGGTCTTGAAGTCTCCCGGCCGCGGCAGCTCGGCTTCCAGCCCCAGAAAATTCCACGTCGCCCCACGGAAAATGCGTTCCTGCTCGGAACGGTAAATGGCCTCGTCGCGGTAGATCCAGTACGGAACGCGCGCCAGTCCCTCGGACGGCCAGTTGCGGGATTCGGCAGAAACAGGCGTCATGAAGTTCTCCCCCGGGTGCGGTTCGCGCGCGTCCGTGGACACCCGGCATGCGAAAACAGGACGGCGGGTGACTGTAGAATACCACCAACCCACCGCACGACCGCGGGACGAGGAGGCGAATGCTACGTGCTTTGCTGCTTGCCGCATCCCTGCTGGCTCTCGCCGCGGCATCCGCGCAGGAATATCCGGCGCGTCCGATCCGCATCATCGTGCCGTTTCCCGCAGGCGGCACCGCCGACGCCATGCCGCGCATCTTCGGCGAAAAATTCACGACGCGATGGGGCCAGCCGGTCATCATTGACAACCGACCCGGGGCGGCAGGCAATATCGGGGCGGAAATCGTCTACAAGGCGGATCCCGACGGTTACACCCTGCTGTCGGCGCCGGCGCCCCCCCTCGTCATCAACCAGAGCCTCTATCCGAAGCTCCCGTTCGACCCCACGCGGTTCGCGCCGGTGGGCGTGATGGGAGCGGTGCCGAACGCGCTGTTTGTGCATCCGAAGGTGCCGGCCGCGAGCGTGCAGGAGTTGATCGCTTATGCGAAAGGGAACCCGGACAAGCTCAACTATTCGTCGCAGGGCAACGGCACGACATCGCATCTCACCACCGAGATGTTCAAGACCGCGGCCGGTGGGCTCAAGATCGCGCACATTCCGTACAAGGGCGCGGCGCCGTCGATCGCCGCCGTCCTGGCGAACGAGGTGAGCATGATGTTCGACAATCTCGGCGTCACGCTGCCGCACGTGCTCTCGGGCAGGCTGAGGGCGCTCGCCGTGTGTAGCGAACGGCGCATCGTCGCGCTGCCGCAGGTTCCGGCGATGGTCGAGATCTATCCCGGGTTCGTGTCGATCGCCTGGTTCGGCATTGTCGCGCCGCCCGGGACCTCGCCGAAGATCACCGAGCGTCTGTCGCGAGCGATAGCCGAGGCCCTGAAGCTCCCGGATGTCGCGAAGAGGCTCTCGGACCTCTCGGCTGAGCCCGTGGGTAACACGCCGGCGCAGATGGCCGCGTTCATGAAAGAGGACGCCGCGCGCTGGCGCAAAGTGATACAGGCGGCGGGAGTGAGGCTGGACTAGGGATGAAGGATGAGGGATGAGGGATGAAGGATGAGGGATGAGGGAACGCCAGAGCAGGTAGCGGCAATGCGTTCATCCCTCTGCCCTCAGCCCTCATCCCTCAGGGTCGGGGAGCGGCGAGCGATGAAATCTCTTGCGCGGATGCTCGTGGCGCTTGCACTGCTTACGAGTGCCGGATCGTTCGGTCAGTACCCGAGCCGACCCGTAAGGGTCATCGTGCATGCACCGCCGGGCAGCGCGCCGGACATCATCTCGCGCGTGCTGGGACAGCCGCTCTCGGAGGCGCTGGGGCAGCAGATCGTCGTGGAGAACCGGACCGGCTCCAACGGCAACATCGCGGGCGAGCTCGTGGCCCGGTCGACCCCCGACGGCCACACGCTGCTCCTCTGCGTCGAGAGCATCCTGACGATCAACCCTCACGTCTACACCAGGATGCCGTTCGATCCGCTCAAGGATCTCGTTCCCATCGCAACGGTCGCCTCGAATGAGTTCGTGCTGACGGTCCATCCTTCGCTGCCGGTGAAGGACTTCAGGGAGTTCATTGCATTCGCGCGCAAAGCAAAGCCGCCGCTTACCTACGGGTCCGGCGGCAACGGCAGCCAGCACCACCTTACGATGGAAATGCTCAAGCAGCGCGCAAAAATCGATATGGTGCATGTCCCCTACAAGGGCGGCGGGCCGGCGACTGCGGCCGTTATCGGCGGAGAGGTGGCTGCGGCATTCGCCGGCGCTTCGGCCGCGCCGCAAGTCAAGGCGGGAAAGCTGCGTGCGCTCGCCACGGCGGGAAAGAACCGGCTCGCGTACCTGCCGGACGTGCCGACGATAGGCGAGTTCTATCCGGGCTTCGCAAACAGCATCTGGTTCGCGCTGTGCGCCCCGCGCGGCACGCCCGACCCGGTGCTCGCCCGGCTGCGCGGGGAGGTGAACAAGGCACTCGCTCTGCCGGACACCCGGGAAAAATTCGCGCGCGGTGGCGCGCTCACGCCGTGGGTCACCACGCCCGAAGAGATGGCGGACTGGATCCGCTCCGAATACGACAAGTACGGGAAAATAGTGAAAGAGGTGGGGGTGCATGTCGATTGAATGCATCCCTCATCCTTCATCCTTGACCTTCATGCAGGGAACACCACAACTCCGCGAGACGCTGGCCACGGCGTGCCGGCTGCTGTATATGGAAGGCCTCATGGATCACGCGGGGCTCGGCGGCGCGCGCATACCCGAGACCGGAAATCTGCTCTTGAATCCGCGCGAGATGCGCGGCACGGCGGGACGGCACCCGGGCATGATGGCCGCGGACGATCTTGTGGTCGTGGATCCGCTCGGTGCGAAGGTCGAAGGCTCGAACAATCCGCCGAGCGAGACGCCCATATTCACCGGCGTGTTCCGCGCGCGCCCCGATGTGATGGCGGTGTTTCATCTGCATCTGCCCACCGCAACCCTGTTCAGCGTCGTCGGCAAGCCGATCCTCCCGATCGGCGTCATGGGCTCCCCGTTTGGCGCGGCGGTGCCCGTGTGCTCCGACGGGACCTTGATCCAGCGCCCCGAGCAGGGCGACGGCGTTGCGCTGGCGTTGGGCTCGAATCTCGCCGTCATTCTGCAAGGGCACGGTGCCGTGATCGTCGGCGGCAGCGTCGAGGAGGCTTTCGTCGCCTCGGTGCTGCTGGAGGACAACGCCGTACGCCAGTACCGTGCTGCGATGATGGGAACGCCGCGGGCGATGGAGGGAAGAGAGCTCGAGGAGGCGCAGCGGCAGGTCTGGAACCCGAAAGTCGTCGCCAAGATCTGGACCTACTACCTGATGAAGGGACGGCACGCGGGCGTGCTGGAGGGATGAGGCATGAGGGATGAGGGATGAAAGAAGATAGCTGTCAGCCGTCAGTCTTCAGCCGTCAGTCGTCTCGCATTTTCTGCGCCGCTGCGCTGCTGCTCGCTGCGAGCGCGGCGGCTCAGCAGTATCCGAGCCGGGCGATCCGGATCGTCGTTCCGCTCGCACCCGGGGGAAACCTGGACATCGTCGCCCGCGCCCTCGCGCAATCGCTCGGCGAAAGCATGGGTCAGCAGATCGTGGTCGACAACCGGCCGGGCGCGAGCAGCCTGGTGGGCACGCAGCTCGTGGCGAAATCTCCGCCGGACGGCTACACGCTGCTCGCGATGGCGAATACGTTTGCCACGGTACCTTCGCTCATGGCCAATCCCGGTTACGATGCGCTGAAGGATTTCAGCGGCGTCTCGCTCACCTGCCTTGTGCCCATGGCGCTGGTCGTCAATCCGGCCATGCCGGTGCGCTCGGTGAAAGAGCTCGTGCAACTGGCGAAAGCGCGGCCGGGCCAGGTTTCGTATGCGACCGCCGGAATCGGGGCCACTGGCCACATTGCAGCGGAGCTCTTCAACCGTCACGCGGGCATCAAGATGCTGCACGTGCCGTACAAAGGCAACTCCCAGGCCATCGTGGACGTCATCGCCGGGCAGGTCACCATGATGTTCGACCAGGTGAGCACGTCCATTCCCTACATCAGCTCGGGCAAGCTGCGCGGCATCGCGGTGACCAGCCTCAAGCGCTCGTCCCTCGTTCCGGACCTTCCGACCATAGACGAGTCGGGCGTGCCGGGCTACGAGGAAGTGACCTTCAACGGCCTGGTGGCGCCGGCGGGCACTGCGCGGGAGATCCTCGCGCGGCTCAATTCGGAGATCACGAAGGCCGTGAACGCGCCGGAGCTGCACAAGCGGTTTCTCGAGCGCGGCGTCGAGCTGACCGCGAGCCCGTCACCGGACGCCTTCACGGCCTACATCAAGGCCGAGTTCGTGAAGAAGGCGAAGCTCGTGCGCGAGGCGGGCATCAGGATCGAGTGACTGGTGCGGCGTGACTGATGCGGCGTGACTGGTACAACGTGACTGACAATGCGTGACTGGTAGGACGTGACGTGGCGTAGCATTCTCCTCATCCCTCATCCCTCATCCCTCGGCCTTCATCCCTCGATCTGAAATGCCTTCCCCTCATCCCTCATCCCTCGGCCCTCATCCCTCGGAAGGCGAGCCCGCCTTCCGGGCGCCGCCACTCGCCTGCGACGCCCATTTCCATGTATTCGGGCTGGCGGAACGCTACCCGTACGGCACCGATCTGCGCTATCCGCCGCCGCTCGCACCGCTGGAGGACATGCTCGCCCTCGCCCGCAAGCTCGGCATCGAGCGCTTCGTGTTCGTGCAACCAAGCGCGTACGGCCGGGATAACCGCTGCATGCTCGACGCCATGCGCGAAATGGGAGCGAAATGCCGCGGCATCGTGGACGTGGACGAGAACGTCGCCGACGCCGAGCTCGACCGTCTGAATGCGCTCGGCGTGCGCGGCGTGCGCATCAACGTGCCTCCGGTCAAGCCCTACGAAGCGGGCTTCGCGGCGAAGCTGCTGCCGCGCATCGAGCGCCTGGACGCGCGCCTTGCGGAGGTCGGCTGGCAGCTCGACTTTCTGACGCCGGGGTGGCTGACCGCCGAGTTGATGCCGACCCTGCGCAAACTGAAGGTTCAGTACACGGTTGCGCACTTCGGCCTGTTCCCTGCGAAGGACGGCGTCAACCAGCAGGGATTTCAGGACTTCCTCGCGCTCACTCGCCATGGCGATCGGCGCTGCTGGGTCAAGCTCACCGGCATCTACCGCATGTCCACCGCTCCCGGCTTTAGCGACGTCCTCCCGATGGCGCGCGCGCTGATCGACACTGCTCCCGACCGTCTGATCTGGGGCAGCGATTTCCCGCACCTTTCTTTCGAGGACAAGGTCGGGTCGATCGAGCTGTTCAACCTGCTCGGAAAATGGGCGCCGGACGAAGCGACGCGCCGCCGGATTCTCGTCGAGAATCCGCAGGCGCTCTACAAATTCTGAGTGATAAGAAGCGGGATTCCAGCCATGACGCCGCCTGGAGACGTGAATGCCGTGCGCAGATGGATCGATGGCGCGCGCCGCGTCGTGGTGCTGACCGGAGCGGGCATCTCGACGGATTCCGGCATTCCCGATTTCCGCGGCCCCCAGGGCGTTTGGACGCGGAATCCGGTTGCGGAGAAGCTCTCGGATATCCGGTACTACGTCGCCGATCCGGAGGTGCGCAAGGCGTCCTGGCAGAGCCGTCTCGATCATCCGGCGTGGACGGCGCAGCCGAACCCGGGGCATCTTGCGCTCGTAGCGCTCGAGCGGCGCGGCAAGCTCCACGCGCTCATCACGCAGAACATCGACGGCCTGCACCTGCGCGCCGGCAATTCGCCGGATCTGGTGATCGAGGTGCACGGCAACCTGCACAAGTCCATCTGCCTGTCGTGCGGGCGCAAGGGACCGATGCAGGATACCCTGGCCCGCGTGCGGGCCGGCGAGGCCGATCCGGATTGCAGGGACTGCGGCGGGATACTGAAGAGCGACACGATCTCTTTCGGCCAGGCGCTCGTGCCCGAGGTGATCGACCGGGCCATCACGGTAGCGCACGAGGCGGACCTCCTGCTCGCGGTGGGAAGCACTCTGCAGGTCTATCCCGTCGCCGGCGCCGTCCCGATCGCCAAGCAGGCCGGCGCGCGGGTCGTCATCATGAACGCGCAGCCTACGCAATTCGATCATCTCGCCGATGCGCTGCTGCCGGGCAACATCAGCGTGGAGCTGCCTTTGGCCGTGCGCGGCGTCGGCTGACCTGGGAGTCAGAGATCGGTGATCGGTGACCGGTAATCGGTGATGAGTGACTGGCTCTTTGTCGCTCAAATACCAAATACCAAATACCAAATACCAAGCGCCAACTCCCTGGACTTTGGCCGAGATCTGTCATGAACACGAAATTCCTCCTGGCGACGGCGCTTCTCGGTACGCTGGCTTGTGATGCGGCCGCCCAGCCGTATCCGGTAAAGCCGATCCGGGTCGTGATCGGCGGCAGCCCGGATGCGGTGCCGCGCATACTCGGACAGAAGATCGCCGAGGACTGGGGCCAGCAATTCATCGTGGACCAGCGTCCCGGCGCCGGGGGCACCATCGCCGCGGAGATCGTCGCGAAGTCGGCGCCCGACGGCTACACGTTGCTGCTTTGCACCTCGACCCACGTGATGTCGGTGAATTTCTTCAAGGTGAGCTACGACATGGCGCGGGATTTCGCGCCGGTGGCGCTGGCTGCGTCCACTTCCTTCGTGCTGGCGGTGCATCCCCTGGTGCCGGCGACAAACGTCAAGGAGCTCGTCGCGTTGGCAAAGCGACGGCCCGGCGCGTTGAACTTCGCTTCCGGCGGCAGCGGCTCGCCGGCGCATCTCATCGGCGAGTTGTTCCGGATCGAGACCGGCACCGACATGGTTCACGTCCCATACAAGACGGTGGGGAACGCGCTGACGGACCTGATGGCGGGGCAGGTGCACGTCATGTTCGTCGTCTCGACCGCGGCGGTACCGCAGGTCCGGTCGGGAAGAATACGCGGACTGGGTATCACTTCCCTCAAGCGCTCGGCGGCGGTCCCCGACCTGCCGACACTGGTGGAGCAGGGCTTGCGAAACTTCGAGGCGACCGCCTGGTACGGATTCCTCGCGCCGGCAGGCACGCCGCCTGCGATCGTTTCGCGGCTGCACGAAGAAATCGCGAAAACGCTGGCCCTGACGGAAGTAAGCGAGCACCTCGCCAATCTCGGGCTCGAGACCACGAGCAAGGGGCCGCAGGAATTCGGCGGATTCATCAAGGCCGAGCTGGCGAAGTGGGCGAAGGCAGCGAAGGCCTCAGGCGCCAAGGTCGAGTGATCGGTGATGAGTGACGGCTGACGAGTGACAAGTGACAAGTGACGACTGACGGGGGATCGTCCGCGCTCGAGCGGGCCTAACGTCCCAATTGTGGCGCGCTGATGGAGGCGCGACGAAGCAGCTGCCGGTTCGTAAGCTCAACAATCGGCTGTTAGGCCTCGCCAACAGTGTACACGGCGAAGATGCGGAATGGTCCAGGTTCACTGTTATCAAAATCATGCCGTTCAATGTGCGCCTTGGCTTCGTCGAAGGAAGCAAAGAGGCAGTGGCGATTCGTTTCAATGCCTTCGGCTAGGTTATTGCAGGAAAGCGGTGAGCACTCAGGGCTGGTGTGTACCGAGAATGTCACTACGTCATAGCCTTCAAGCTGCTTGCGGGTAGGAGCTACAACTGACGTTTTGAATCCGTCATCAGGCTTAAAGGGTTCCCAGAGTTCTTTTTCATCATTGAACTCCTCTTCGAAGACCTCGTAGTAGAAGAACCTGCAGTCTTGAAGATCGATTGCGCGCTCTTGCGCCAACGACTTGATGATTTCCGGGGAATCGAACAACCAGTACCCGTTGTGCCGCCAATACTTGATGTAATCGGCAAAATATTCCGAGACGCAGCCGCTGACCGAATAGACGTCGTCAACTTTTGGCGCTTTGATCCAATCGGGCCGCGTCACAACTCTCTTGGCCATGTATCCGACGGGCGTCATAGCGAGGCCTGACGCCGCAGTTCAGCCGCGCCGCTTGGGCGCAACCTGCGGAACGCGGGTGCTGACTTTAGGCGTCGGCTGCAGCTGCTGGTTGGGCGCACCAATACGTTCCTCCAGAATGCGGCGTGCCTTGAACGCCTCTGGGTAGAACCCGCCCAATACTAGAGACACGCCAAAGACAAACATTCCTACTGGAATGAGCGCTTCAACTGCGCTCCCGGCGGTCAGCACCGCGATCGCGGCGGTACCCACAAGACCGAGCCACAGGATCATGAACCCAATGACGAATGGGTGCAGGCTCATACTTACTTCGATTTTCGTGCCGCCGATGGATGAGTCAACGTGGCCCTTAATGCGCGGCAGAAAGGAATTTCTGTAGTGGATGTCGCGATAAAGGCTGAATTCGTTGCCTTCAATCCTACCAATGAATGGCGGAGTGCCATCCGGGCGCCAACCGAACCCTTCCTTCAGCGACTGGCCAAATCCCGGCCGCTCTCGTGCAAGGCTTCGAAGCCGCTCCAGCACCGCTTGCGTCGTCAGGGTCGACCAAAGTTTGAAGCGATACAAAGCCATGGGCTTTCAAGCGGCTAACGTCCCGCGTGAGCCGCGAGCAGAAGCGCATCGCTTTTGCGAGTCGGGCGCGCAGGGCGCGCGTACTCCACGCGGTTGTTAGACCGTACCAAGTGATTCTGGAAGGTCATGTGTTGAATTCTCGGGAATGCCGCGATTTGAGTTCTTGATAGCAATTTACGCAAACGAGGGTCATACGATTGAAGTCCAGGAATGCTTGTGTCTTGTCTCCCTCGCTCAGGAACATCGCCTCGCAGTCTTCGCACCAAGCCTGCAGGTCACTCGGATCGTCATTGTTTTCGACGAAGCCAACAGCGACCGCCTTTGAGTCGACCATGTGCCCGCAGACCACAGCAGAGACACAAGAGCTGCCGTGCGTCGGACAATTGATGGTGAGTGGGTCTGATGACAT
>DATFWO010000300.1:0-22801 GCA_035259205.1 Burkholderiales bacterium
GACACCTCGTAGTGACCGGCCTCGTACCCGAAGCTGCCCGCCATGCCGCAACAGCTCGATTCGACGGCGTCCACTTCGAGCTCCGGAACGAGCTCGAGGGTGCGCTGCACCGCCGGCATGACAGCGAAGGCTTTCTGGTGGCAATGACCGTGCAGCAGCGCCTTTTTCTGCGGCAAGGGCTTCAGTTTGAGCGTGAAGCGCTCCGCGTCCAGCTCGCGCGCGATGAACTCCTCGAACAGCAACGCGTTAAGGGCAAGCTCGCCGGTCTCCGCACCGGGCAGCATCGATAGAAACTCGTCGCGCAACCCCAGCAGGCATGAAGGCTCGAGCCCGATCACGGGCACGCCGCGCGTCACGTAGGGCAGCAGCGCGGCCACCATGCGGCGAGCTTCCGCCTTCGCCTCGTCGACGAGCCCGCTCGCGAGGAAGGTGCGGCCGCAGCACAGCGGATGCGCGTCCTCCGCCCGCGGGAAATTCACCGCATACCCTGCTGCTCTCAGCACTTCGCACGCCGCGCGCACGTTTTCCGGTTCGAAATACCGGTTGAACGTATCCACCATCAGTACGACCGGTCGTCCGTCCCCTGGCTCGGCCTCAAGGGGAGGGCCGCCGTAGGAATGGGTCGCCGGCTTCATCCCCCGTAGTTCTGCCTCGCTAAAGGCATCCCGGCGCCATTTCGGCAGCGATCTTTGAGCCGCAAACCCCAGCGTGCGCTGCATGGCGCGTTGGGCTGCGTTCGCGAGCGGGGCCACGCGCGAGGCCAGCGGCGCGTAGCGCGGCAGGTAGGCTATCAGCCGGTCCTTGAGCGTCAAGCCGTGACGTCGGCGATAGTGGTACAGGAATTCCACCTTCATCTTCGCCATGTCGACGCCAGTCGGGCACTCGCGCCGGCAGCCTTTGCACGAGACGCAGAGGTCCAGCGCGGCGTAGACCTCGTCGGAGGCGAGCGCCTCCCCGTTGGACTTCGGCTCGAGCTGCCCGGAGAGGGCCAGGCGCAAGGTATTGGCCCGTCCGCGCGTCAAATGCTGCTCCTCGCGCGTAACGCGGTACGACGGGCACATCACCCCGGCGTCGAATTTGCGGCAATGGCCGTTGTTGTTGCACATCTCGACGGCCTTGGCGAAGCCGTCGCCGCGCTGTCCCCTGGCGTCCACGTATTCCGACCAGTCGAGCGCGGTCTTGATGGGGATCGTCCGGTAGCCCGGTGGATAGCGGAAAAGCGCGCGGTCGTCCTGGCTGGTTGGGCGCACGATCTTGCCCGGGTTCAGGAGCCCTTTCGGGTCGAACAGGTCCTTGATTTCTTCGAACGCGCGCGTCAGTTTCGGCCCGAAGAACGGCTCGATCCACTCCGAGCGCACCAGGCCGTCGCCGTGCTCGCCGGAGTAGGCCCCCTTGTACTGCTTAACGAGCTCCGCCGCCTCTTCGGCAATCGCGCGCATTTTCCGCGCGCCGTCCTCGCGCATGTTGAGCACCGGGCGCACGTGCAGGCATCCGACCGACGCATGCGCATACCATGTTCCCTGGGTGCCGTGCTTCTCGAACACCCGCGTGAGGCGGTCGGTATATTCGGCGAGATGCTCCAGGGGCACCGCGCAGTCCTCTATGAAGGACACGGGCTTGCCGTCCCCTTTCATGGACATCATGATGTTGAGCCCCGCCTTGCGCACCTCCCACACGTCGCGCTGCAACGCGATGTCCGTGATCTCGACCACGCTGCCCGGCAGGCCCAGATCGCCCATCAACTCGGTCAGCTGCCTGAGCCTGCGCAGCTGCTCGTCGCGGTCATCGCCGGCGAACTCCACCAGCAGGATCGCATCGGGGTCGCCCTTGATGAACTGCTCTACCGTTCCGCGGAACGCCGGATTGCCGCGCGCGAGTCCGATCATCGTGCGGTCCACGAGCTCCACCGCGGCGGGGCCGAGCTTCACGATGTGCTGCGGCGCTTCCATTGAACGATAGAAGGCAGAGAAGTGGCACACGCCGAGCGTCTTGTGCTTCGGCACCGGCGATAGGTTGAGGTGCAGGCGGCGCGACCAGGCGAGCGTGCCTTCCGAACCCACCAGAAGATGCGCCATGTTGAAGGACGTGCCGCCCATCATGTCGAGGTTGTAGCCTCCGACGCGGCGCAGCAGCTTGGGATACCGGTGCTCGATCTCCTCCGCCTCGCGCACGGCGATCGCCCGGATCCGGTTGACGAGCTCGCGATAGCCCTTCGGTCCGACAGGCCGGCCGGGGTCGCCGGTTACATCACCGAAACCGTATTCGGATCCGTCGGCCATGACCGCGTCGATCCCGCGCACGTTATGCACCATGTTGCCGTAACGGATCGAGCGCGAGCCGCAGGAGTTGTTGCCGGCCATACCGCCCAGCGTCGCCTGCGCGCTGGTCGAAACATCCACCGGATACCACAAGCCGTGCGGCTTCAGAAATGAGTTCAACTGATCGAGCACGACGCCGGGCTGGACCGTGGCGGTTCGGGTTTCCTTGTCGAACGCCACGATCTGGTTCAGGTGCCTGGAATGATCGATGACCAGCGCCGCGCCCACCGTTTGCCCGCACTGCGACGTGCCGCCCCCGCGCGCCAGGACCGGCACACCTTCGTCGATCGCGATGCGAAATGCGGCAAGCGCATCTTCTTCCGTGTGCGGCACCACCACGCCGACCGGTTCTATCTGGTAGATGGAGGCGTCGGTCGAGTAGCGCCCGCGCGACGCGGCATCGAAGAGGACCTCGCCCTGGATCTCGCGCCTGAGGCGGGCAGCGAGAGCGGAATCACCGGGAGCGATCTTGCTCATTTGAGAACGTGACGAGATACAAATGACGAGATGATGGTGACGAGATACGGGTGACGACATTCAAACCTGCAGCCCTTCGTCACCATTAGTCGGCACTCTTGATCGTCACCCTTGATCGTCACCTCGCCAGCGTAATTTGTGCACACTGCCCTATAATACGCTCTGATTCCCGGAGGCATCCATGAAGCACCAAAGCGGCCGCCATTTCCTGCAAATCCCCGGTCCTACCAACGTGCCGGACCGTGTCCTGCGCGCGATCGACAATGCCACGGTCGATCATCGCGGACCGGAGTTCCAGGAAATGAGCAAGGAAGTGCTTGCGGGGCTGAAGCAGGTGTTCAGGACGACGGCGCCAGTCGTAATCTTTCCCGCTTCGGGCACGGGTGCGTGGGAAGCGGCCCTCGTCAACACGCTTTCGCCGGGAAATCGCGTACTGATGTACGAGACCGGGCACTTTGCGACACTGTGGCAGAACATGGCCGCCAGGCTCGGCCTCGTCCCCGAGTTCATCGAGGGGGATTGGAGAAAGGGCGCCGACCCTGCGCGGATCGAGTCACGCCTGGCGGAGGACAGAAAGCACGAGATCAAGGCGGTTTGCGTCGTCCACAACGAGACCTCCACCGGAGTCACCTCGCGCGTCGGCGAGGTGCGCAAGGCGATCGACCGCGCACAGCATCCCGCGCTGTTCATGGTGGATACGATCTCTTCTCTCGCTTCGATCGATTACCGCCACGACGAGTGGGGCGTCGACGTCACGGTCGCGGGCTCGCAAAAGGGATTGATGCTCCCGCCCGGACTGTCCTTCAATGCAGTGTCCGACAAGGCGCTCGCCGGATCCAGGACCGCCAAGCTCCCGCGTTCGTACTGGAACTGGGAGGAAATGATCGCTTCCAACAAGGACGGCTGGTTTCCGTACACGCCCGCGACCAATCTGCTATACGGCCTTCGCGTCGCGCTCAAGATGCTGCTCGAGGAAGAGGGGCTCGAGAACGTGTTCCTGCGCCACAACCGGCACGCGGAAGCCGCGAGGCGCGCGGTGCGCGCGTGGGGGCTGGAAATCTTCTGCGCCAATCCGGCGGAGTACTCGAGCTCGCTTACCGCGGTGCTCATGCCTGAAGGGCACAGCGAGATCGCTTTCCGCCAGGTGGTGCTCGACAGATTCAACCTGTCGCTCGGCTCGGGGCTCACGCGGCTGCGCGATAAGGTGTTTCGCATCGGCCATCTCGGCGATTTCAACGATCTCATGCTGTGCGGGACGCTCTCCGGCATCGAGATGGGATTGGAGCTCGCCCGGGTACCGCATCGGAAGGGCGGCGTCGACGCGGCGATGGACTACCTCGCGCGCGGCGAGCAGGCCGAGACAAAAAACGGCGCGAAGGCCCGCGCCGCCTGAGCGCCGCGCACTCTCAAAGAGTGACGAATAAGGGTGACGGGTGACGAATAGTGGTGACGTAGAAACCGTTATTCTGCGCCGCGTAAACCGGTAATCTTGATTTCGTCACCTGTATCTCGTCACCATCACCTCGTCACCTTTATCTCGCCACTGTTTATGAAGCTAAGAGACCGCATCGGCGTCGATATCAGCCGCCGCCTCAAGCTCGAAGACGCGATCGAATGGGCGGTGAAGAACGAAGTCCGCCACATCGATATCCAGCTCGACACCGGGGAAAACGCATTGCCGAAGTTCGACGCCAGGCGGTGTGCCGGCATCCGGAGGCTGCTCGACAAGCACGGCCTCGAGCTTGGGCTGCACACCAACTCGGCGGTCAACGTCGCCGAGTACTCACCGCATGTTTCGGACGCGGTGACGGAATATCTTAGGCGCTACGTCGATCTCGTCCCGAAGCTCGGCGCGAGCTGGACCGAGATGCACGCCGGATACCATTTCACGAAGGACAAGAAGGCGCGCATGGAAGCCGGGAAAGAGCGCCTGAAGCGGGTGGTGGCGCATGCCGAGAAAAGAAAGGCGCTGGTGCTGATCGAGAATCTCAACAAGGAACCGGACGATGCAGAAGTACACTATCTCGCGCACACCGTCGAGGAGTGGCAGTACTACTGGGATATCAAGTCGCCGAACTTCAAGCTCTGCTTCACCGCCAACCACGCGCATCTCGTCCCGGAGGGCGTCGAGGGCTTCGTCGCAGCGCTCAACTTCAAGCGAGTAGGCGAAGTGCGACTCGCCGACACCTGGAGGAACGGCTACGAAGTACACCTCAAGCCCGGCGCCGGCGATCTCGATTTCGGGAGCATGTTCAAGCTGATCGAGGGCAAAGGCTACAAGGGGTACTACACCAATGCGTTTACCACGCTCGACGACATGCTCGCGGGGCGCGACTACCTCGTCGACCGAGCCCGGGAGGCGGGCGTCAGGGTCGACTGAAACTGCAAAGGCGTGAGTAGTGAGTAGGCTGAGCCCGAGGCATACGCTGCAGGCGAAGTCCAAAGAATGATCCACTCGCCACTCACCACTCACTGTTCATGCCTCTTGCTGTGTGCAGCCACCCTGCTGGCGGCGCCAACTGCCGCGGCGCAGAGTTATCCCTCAAGGCCGATCCGCCTCGTCGCGCCGTTTCCGCCCGGTGGCGGTGCCGATATCAGCGGCCGCATACTCGCCGAGGGACTCTCGCCCCTGCTCGGCCAGACGGTCGTCGTGGACAACCGCGCCGGCGCGGGCAGCATCCTCGGTACTGACATCGTCTCGAAATCGGCGCCCGACGGCTATACGTTGCTGCTCGGCCCGATCACGCTGGCGTTCAACCCCGCGTTGTACCGGAAGCTTCCCTACGATGCACTGCGCGACTTCGCACCGATCTCGCTCGTCGCCGACCAGCCCAATATCCTCGTCGCCAATACATCGATTGCCGCGAAGTCTTTCAAGGAGTTCATCGCGCTCGCACGCGCCCAGCCGGGGAAGCTCACCTACGGCTCAGCTGGAGTGGGGACCGGCACGCACCTCGCGATGGAGCTCCTGATGATGTCGCAGAAGGTCGAGATGACGCACGTGCCGTACAAGGGAGCCGCGCCGGCGCTGACGGGCGTCATCGGCAACGAGGTTTCGGCGTTCCTTTCGACCTTTGCCTCCGCGCTGCCTCATGTCAAATCCGAGCGGCTGCGCGCGTTCGGGGTCACCTCCGCTGCGCGCGCCGCCACCCTGCCCGATATCCCGACGATCGCCGAATCCGGCGTCCCCGGCTACGAATACACGACCTGGTACGGCCTGCTCGCGCCGGCCGGCACGCCGCGCGCGATCGTCGAGAAGCTGAACCGCGCCGCGGTCGACGTGCTCGGCTCACCGAAGATCGCGGAGCGCTACCTCGGCCAGGGCATGACGCCGATCCCTTCCACGCCCGCGCACTTCAACGCGCACCTCAAGGCCGAAACCGCGAAATGGACGAAGGTCGTGCGGGTGGCGAATATTCCGCAGCAATAGGCGCTGCGCGCGGTGACGAGTGATGAGGTGATTAGGTGAGGTGATGAGGTGAGGGGATGATGAAGGCCATCAAACACACTGCTGCGCCGATCCCGCCCGAGACTGCCAGAGCTAGCGCCCACTTCCTACATACGCCGCGAAATGGAAAAATGGGGTAAGGTGATAGAACCTGTTTCATATACAGGCACGTGTGCGACGGAGGCGATGTGGGATGCAGGTCGAGGAGGAGAGCCCGAAGCAATATGTCGATATTGCGAGGGCTCCCGACAAAGAGATGCGCCCAGAGCGCCCCGTCCAGGATGGTCGGCTGCTGCGTTGCCCTTCTAGACCATATCGACATATGGCCTTCGTCGGGCGCCTTGCATCCGGTCCGCCCTGGCCACAACGCATCACGCGCCTATAGATGAAATAGGTTCTAAAGTCACCGGCGTGCGCAACGAATCGCCAGCTTGCGTCCGGACAATCAACCAGGAGGAGGATGTATCATGCTGATTAAGCTCTGGAAAGTTGGGGCATACGCAAGCGCTTTTGCAGGCGTAACGCTGACCGCGGCGACGGCCACTGCGGCGTCGTGGGAACCGAGCAAGCCGGTCGAAATCGTCGTTGCGGCCGGGGCCGGCGGTGCTTCCGACCAGATGGCAAGGATGATGCAGGCTGCCATCCAGAAGAACAATCTGATGAAGCAGCCGATGGTGGTCTCACTCAAAGGCGGCGCGTCGGGAGCGGAAGCGCTGATCTACATGAAGTCGAGCCCCGGCGACGCGCACAAGTTCCTGATCGCCTATTCGCTCATTTACATGCTGCCGCTTTCCGCCAAGATTCCGTTCAACTGGCGCGAGTTGACGCCGGTGTCCGTGATCGCGCTCGACCAATTCGTGCTGTGGGACAACACCACGCTCCCACACAAGAACGTGAAGGAATTCATCGCGGCCGCAAAGGCAGCCAACCCGCCGTTCAAGATGGGCGGGACGGGCTCGAAGCGCGAGGACCACGTCCTTACCGTCTTCCTCGAGAAGAAGACCGGTGCCAAGTTCGCATACTTGCCGTACAAGTCGGGCGGCGAGGCGGCGACGCAGCTCGTGGGCAACCACACGCAATCGAACGTTAACAATCCGTCGGAGAATCTCGAGGTATGGCGCGCCGGCCAGGTGCGCGCGCTCTGCGTGTTCGACAAAGAGCGCATTGAGTACAAGAACAAGGTCACCGACACCATGTCCTGGAACGACATCCCGACGTGTAAAGAAGAAGGGGTGGACGTGCAGTACCTGATGCTGCGCGCCATGTTCCTGCCTGGCAAGGTAACGCCCGAGCAGACCGCTTTCTACGTCGATCTATTCAGGAAGCTCACGCAGACCGCTGAATACAAGGACTACATGGAGAAGCAGGCTCTGAAGCCCGTGTTCCTCACGGGAAAGGAAATGCTCAAGTTCCTGGAAGAGGATGACGCTCTCAACAAGAGCCTGATGACCGAAGCGGGCTTCGTCGCGAACTGAGGCGCCCACCGGGAAATCGCTCCGCCTACCCTCCCCGCGCGTGGAGGGGGCGTAGCATCAGCGTAGTCCTGCGCCGCTCCTGGAGGAACCGATGTCGAAATCCGAAGCCGAAATCGTGGTCGAAGATCCGACCGCACCGGCGGCAGACTCGCCGCCGGTCGCGGCCAATCGCACCGTCGACATCGCCGTTTCGCTACTGCTGATGGCTTTCGCCGCGCTGCTGGCCTTCGACAACTGGCGCACCGGGATGGGCTGGGATGCAACCGGCCCGCAGGCCGGCTACTTTCCGTTCTATCTCTCGATAATCCTCGCCGCCGCCAGTCTGTGGGGCCTGGTCAAGGAACTCCTCGCGCGCAAGCAGCCCGGCGCAACCTTCGTCACGCGCGAACAGCTGCGCCGCGTGTTGCAGGTATTCGTCCCGACCCTGTTCTTCTGTCTGTTCACGCAATGGCTCGGGCTCTATGTGGCGAGCTTCTTGCTGACCGCCGGCTTCATGATGCTCATCGGACGCATCGCGGCGTGGAAGTCACTGCTCACGGCGTTTCTCTTCTCTCTCATCATGTTCGTCACCTTCGAGATCGCCTTCGACGTGATCATGCCGAAAGGGCCGCTCGAAGCCCTGTTCGGTCACTAAAGGGAAGCCCGTGACGGAAGCGTTCGGTCTCCTGGTGTACGGCTTCAGCGTGTTGCTGACCTGGAAGACACTCGCTCTCATGATGGTCGGCCTGGTGCTCGGGATTTTCGTCGGGGTGCTGCCAGGCCTCGGCGGGCCGAACGGGGTCGCCATCTTGCTGCCGCTCACCTTCACGATGGATCCGACTTCGGCCATCGTGATGCTCTCCTGTATTTACTGGGGGGCACTGTTCGGTGGCGCGATCACCTCGATCCTGTTCAATATCCCCGGCGAGGCGTGGTCAGTGGCAACGACGTTTGATGGCTACCCCATGGCGCAGCAGGGCAAGGCGGCCGAGGCGTTGACCGCCGCCTTCACCTCCTCCTTCATCGGTTCGCTGGTCGCTGTGCTGTTGATCACGTTCCTCGCGCCCGGTATCGCCTCCTTCGCGTTGAGGTTCGGGCCGCCAGAATTCTTCGCGGTTTATTTGCTCACTTTCTGCTCGTTTGTCGGACTCGGGCGCGAGGAGAAGCACAAGACCATCATCTCCATGACGCTGGGGCTGTTGCTTGCGGGCGTCGGCATGGACACGGTTTCCGGCCAGCTACGCATGACCTTCGGTTTGAACGAGCTGCTCCGCGGCATCAACTTCCTGGTCGCGGTCATCGGCCTGTTCGGCATCAGCGAAATCCTGCTGACCATGGAGGAGCGCTTGGCGCTGCGCGGTCACGCCGCCGGCATTAGCCTCACCGTGGTGCTCAGGGTATGGAAAGACTTGCCGCGCTACTGGGTGACCTTGCTGCGCTCCTCGGCGATCGGCTGTTGGCTCGGTATCACGCCCGGCGGGGCGATCGCCGCCTCGTTCATGGGTTATAACCTCGCCAAGCGCTTCTCCAAGGACAAGGACTCGTTCGGCAAGGGCCGCATCGAAGGTGTGTTCGCTCCGGAAACCGCGGCGCACGCCTCGGGCACCTCGGCGTTGCTGCCGATGCTCGCGCTCGGTATTCCTGGCTCGGGCACGGCGGCGATCCTGCTCGGCGGGTTGATGGTGTGGGGACTCAACCCGGGGCCGCTGTTGTTCGTCGAGCACAAAGGCTTCGTCTGGGGTCTGATCGCGTCGATGTACCTCGGCAACGTCGTGGGCCTGATCCTGGTGCTCACGACTGTGCCGCTCTTCGCTGCGGTGCTGCGCGTACCGTTTGCGGCAATCGCGCCGATGATCGTGGTGTCCTGTGCGATCGGCGCTTACGCGATCCAGAACGCCATGTTCGACATCTGGCTGATGCTCCTCTTCGGCGTGGTCGGCTACGTATTCAAGAAGATCGGCATTCCGCTTGCTCCGTTTACCCTCGCACTCGTGCTCGGCAACCGCGCGGAGGACGCCTTCCGGTTATCGATGATCGGCGCGGGCGGCGACATGCGCGTGTTCTGGTCGAACGGGCTGGTGGGATCGATCACCACACTCGCGCTCATCCTGCTGTTCTGGCCCTTGATCTCCAGCGCGATCGGTTGGCTGCGGGGCACATCCCGGCAGGACCCGAGTCCTGCGCAGGTCAGGCGCGAAGATTAGGGTAGAGCGGTCCCGCGGTCATGGCTACCGAGCCGGTCTTAGTCAGGCGCGACGGCGCGATTGCGACGGTCACGCTGAGCAAGCCAGAGCGGCTGAATGCCCTCGACAAGACGATGTGGCGGCGCCTCGGCGAAGCGATGCGCGAGCTTTCGGCGGACGGGGGGCTGCGCTGCATCGTGCTGCGCGGCGCCGGCGACAAGGCGTTTGCCGCCGGCGCCGATATCTCCGAGTTCGCGACCGAGCGCGCCGACTCCAGACAGGGAGCAGAGTACGGCGCGCTGGTGCACGAGACCATGCAATCGGTCGGCCGCTCACTGCACCCGACGGTGGCGCTCATTCAAGGCGCCTGCATCGGCGGCGGGCTCGAAATCGCGTCGATGTGCGACATGCGCGTCTGCGGCGAGGCCAGCCGCTTCGGCATCCCGATCAACAAGCTGGGGCTCACGATGGGCTACGGCGAGCTGACGGGACTGCTCGCGCTCGTCGGGCGCGCGGCGGCGCTCGAGATCCTGCTCGAAGGGCGGGTATTCGATGCACGGGAAGCATTGCGCAAGGGCCTCGTCAATCGAGTCGTCCCTGACGACCGGGTCGAAGCCGAAGCCTATGCGCTCGCCGCCCGCATCGCGGAGGGTGCGCCGCTGGTCGCTCGCTGGCACAAGCAATTCATCGAGCGCCTCACGATCTCGGCGCAGCTTTCGGAGGCTGAATGGAAGGAAGGATTTGCGTGCTTCGACACCGAGGACTACCGGATCGGCGTCAACGCTTTCCTCGCGAAGCAGAAGCCCGGGTTCAAGGGCCGGTAACAACCCTGGGCTGCGTTCAGTCCACCTTTGCTCCGGAGGTCCTGACGGCGCGCGACCATCTCGTGGATTCGCTGGCGATGAACGCCGAAAACTCTTCCGGTGAATTGCCCAGTACGTCAAAGCCCTGATTGGACAGCGCGTCGCGCGCGTCCCTTCTCTGCAGTACCTTCAGCAGCTCGGCGTTCAGGCGGCCGATCACCTGGGGAGGAGTCCCCGCCGGAGCGACGATTCCAAACCACGCGGTTACCTCGTAGCCCGGCATGCCGGCCTCGGCTGCGGTCGGCAGGTCGGGAAGCTGGGTATGGCGCTTTCCGCTCGCCACCGCCAGCGGGCGGAGCTTCTCTGTTCGAATATATTGCTCGAGCGAGGCGAATTGCTGAAACAGGATCTGGGTCTGACCAGCGATGAAGTCGGCGTGCGTCTGTGAAATGGTCTTGTACGGAACGTGGACGATATTCACGCCGGCGGCGGTCTTGAACATTTCCCCCGCGATATGCAGCGGCGTGCCGCTGCCCCCCGAGCCAAAGTAGAGCTCACCCGGCTTCGCTTTGGCGAGCTTGATCAATTCTCTGAGCGATCGCGCCGGCACCGATGGATGCACGATGACCAGAAACGGTGTCGTCGTGACCAGACTGATGGGAGCGAATGACGCGCGCGGATCGTATCCGGGATTCGAGTACAGGCTCGGCGCGATGCTCAACGTGGACGTGCTCGCGAAAAACAGCGTGTAGCCGTCGCCCGGGGATTTCGCCGCCGCGGCCGCGCCGATGGTCCCGCCCGCGCCGGGCCGGTTGTCGACCATGACCTGCTGACTCAATCCCGTCGTGAGATGCTGCGCGAGTATCCGGCCGACGATATCGGGCGGTCCGCCCGGGCCAAAAGGCACGATCAGCCTGATCGGTTTTGTCGGGTAAGCCTGAGCGAGCGCGGCGGCATTCCATGCGGAAGCCAGCACCAGGAAAGACAGCGCCTGGGCCATGCCGAGATTCCGGGTCGCACTTTCACTTCGGCGGCGCGGTATTGAGTCGGAATTCTTGATAAGCCCTCCCCTTGCAGATGACCCGGCCCGCTGCCGCATAGAATAGGCTACGACTGCTAACCTGTCACATTTTGCGAGAAGAGATCATTCAAGACATCATGCAGGTCAAGAAGATGAGGCGCGTGTGTCGCCTTTTCCTGTGCTGCGCCGCGCTGCTCGCGTCGCCGCTCGTCTTCGCGCAGGCGGACTATGCACGCGAGCAGCGCTGGGCGGATGAAGTAACCCCGGCCATCGTCGTGGGTGATCCGGTCAGGCTGGAGCTCAAGTCCGGCCGGAAATTTCTCGCGATCTACACGCCCAACCCGCGGGCTGCCGCCGGCGTGATCGTCGTCCACGGCCTGGGCGTGCATCCGGACTGGGGGCTGATCGGCACGCTCAGAACGAGGCTGGCCGAGGAAGGCTACGCCACCCTGTCGGTGCAGATGCCGATCCTCGCGGCAGACGCGCTCGGCGAGCACTATCCTCCCCTTTTTACGGAAGCGTCCGATCGGCTCGCGACAGCGGTCGCCTGGTTGCGCAGCAGGGGTGTGACCAGGATTGCGATCGTCTCGCACAGCATGGGCTCGCGCATGAGCAACTACTTCCTGAGCCACGCAGAGGCGGCGCGCGTGGACGCCTGGGTGGCGATCGGGCTGCCCTCCCTCGTCGCCGAGCCTTTCGCCATCACGATCCCGGTGCTCGACATCTACGGCGAAAAGGACAACGCGGCGGTGCTGGGCAACGCGGAGAAGCGCGCTGCAACGCTACGAACGATACGCGGTTCGGGTCAAGTACGGGTCGCCGGGGCCGACCACTTTTTTGCCGGCATGGAAGACGAGCTCACGCGGCAGGTCAAGCTGTTTCTGGACCGCAGGCTGCGATAAGCGGCCCATGGATGGTCAGCGCGAGCTTCGAACGGGCCCCTGTCTCCCCGAGCGCAGCGAGCTCCTCCTACATCCGTTTCCTGACACCAAGCTTACGTACGCCGCCGCGCAACGGCCGGTGTCCATTAACAGGAGAAACGACGTCTGTCCTATGCGACAATAAGAACGGATGCCCGGATCGCGAGTGCGATATGTGATCCGGTGAAACAAGACCAGACGGGCGCGCTGGGAACTCCGGGGCGCCCGTTCACTTTGAGGCAGGGGATGAACGACCGATTCATAGCATTCGCGGACGGCCTGAGCACCGCCGTCGGCAAGATATTCGCCTGGTTGATTTGCGGGCTGATGCTCGTCGTGTCGATCGAGGTTTTCAAGCGCTACGTGCTGAACGCTCCCACCTCGTGGATCTTCGACCTCGACGCGATGCTCTACGGGACGTTGTTCATGATGTGCGGCGCGTACACGCTGGCGCAGAACGGGCACGTGCGCGGCGACTTTCTCTACGCCGGAATGAAGCCCCGCACGCAGGCTTGGCTCGACCTGTCGCTCTACATCCTGTTCTTCATTCCCGGCATTCTCGCGCTGATCTACTCCGGATACGGCTACGCGGCCGACTCCTGGCGCATTGCGGAGCACTCCAACGTGACGGCTGAGGGGCCGCCGGTCTATCACTTCAAGACGGTGATCCCGGTGGCGGGGGTGCTGGTCATGCTCCAGGGTTTTGCCGAGATCCTGCGCTGCATCGCGTGCATACGCACCGGCGAGTGGCCCGCGCGCGTCAGCGATGTCCAGGAAATCGACGTCGTCGAGGAGCAGCTCGCGCACAGCGAGTACGTCGACGAGGAGTCGCGGCGCATGGCGATGGCCCAGGCCCATCACATCGACGAAGCCGCGCGCCAGCGCACTCAAAACCCCTGACCAGCAAGCGGTGAGCCGTAAACAGTGAACCAAACGCTTTTGCCGGAGGGGACCCGGGCTCCCTGCTTATATGGCTGATCCCGCCCTCGGACTGACGATGCTCGGCCTCATCGTGATCGCGATCATGATGGGGTTCCCGACGGCGTTCACGTTGATGGGGCTGGGGATGGTCTTCGGCTACCTCGCGTTCTACGACGACACGCACCACTGGCTCGACAACCAGGTCTTCGATCTCTTCGTGCAGCGGACCTACGGCGGGATGAACAACGAGACCCTGCTCTCGATCCCGCTGTTCGTGCTCATGGGCTACATCATCGAGCGCGCGGCGCTGGTGGACAAGATGTTTTTCAGCGTGCAACTCGCGTTCCGCCGCCTGCCCGCGTCTCTGGCGGTGACGACACTGCTCGTGTGCGCCTTCTGGGGCATCGCGAGCGGCATCGTCGGCGCGGTGGTGGTCCTGATGGGCGTGATCGCCATGCGACCGATGCTGAAAGCCGGCTACGACGTTCGGCTCGCTTCGGGCGTCATCACGGCCGGCGGCACGCTCGGCATCCTGATCCCCCCTTCAGTGATGCTGATCGTCTACGCGGCGGTCGCCGGCCAGTCGATCGTGAAGCTCTACGCGGCCGCGATGCTGCCGGGGTTCTTCCTCACCCTGCTCTACCTCATCTACATCGTCGGCTGGGCAATGCTCAATCCGAAGATCGCGCCCACCTTGCCGCCTGACCAGTACAAGGTTGCGGTTCCCGAGTGGATACAACACCTGCAGCGCGGACCGTCCAAACGGGTGATGGGCGGATTGCTCGCTGCCGCATTCCGACCCGGAACGGATTTCCAGATCTGGAAGAACCTGATCGCAGCTCTCATCCCACTGGGCCTCACTGTGGCCACGTTCGCGGGCACGTGGTGGTACGTAACGATACACAACGCGCCCCCACCCGCGGCGTCGGCACCGGCTGCGTGGATGGATGCGAGGGCAGCGGCACCGGCGCCGGATGCCGCCGAAAAGTCCGCTCCTCCAGAGAGCGCGGAGGCCCCACCTCCGGAAGCTCCCCAGGAATTAGGCTCGGGAGAGGAAAAGGAACCGGAAACAGAGCAAAAGACGGAAGGTCCCCCGGAAGCCATGGGGATCGAGGCATCGGAAACCGACACGGCACTGGGCAAGATACCCGAAAACTTCTACGCCTGGTTCTGGGCATTCGCGGCGCTCTGCGCGCTCGTGCTGGGCATCTACTACTGGCGCATGGACGGCGAGCAGCTCGAGATTCTCAAGCTGCTCGAGGAATCGGTCGTGCCGCTCGGCGTGCTGACCTTCATCGTGCTCGCCGTGATCCTGTTCGGCATCACGACCGCCTCCGAATCGGCCGGCGTCGGGGCGCTGGGGGCGGTCTACCTCGCGGCTCTGGCGAAATACCCGCGCCGCGCCATGTGGTCGAGCCTGCCGGGCGCGATCATCGGCGTCGCCATGGGCATGATCCAGGGCGACCCGGTCACGCTCATCGTCGCCGGCTCGCTCGGCGCGGTTTTCGCGGGCAGCTTCGTGCCGTTCGCCTGGGAGCTGTTGAGCGGCGGCCAGCGGCCGCTCGCTGGCATACTCAAGGAGTCCACCTTTCTCACTGCGAAAACGACGGCGATGGTGTGCTGGCTGTTCGTGGGCTCGGCGCTGTTCTCCGCGGTATTCGCGTTGCATGGCGGCCAGCAGCTGATCGAAAAGTGGGTGCTCTCCCTCGATCTCTCGCCGGTGCAGTTCATGATCGTCTCGCAGGCGATCATCTTCCTGCTCGGCTGGCCGCTCGAATGGACCGAGATCATCGTGATCTTCGTGCCCATCTTCATTCCGCTACTCGCGCACTTCAACGTGGATCCGGTGTTGTTCGCGACGCTCGTCGCGGTAAACCTCCAGGCGGCCTTCCTTTCTCCGCCGGTCGCGATGTCGGCGTTCTACCTGAAAGGCGTCTCTCCGCCGCACGTCACCCTGAACCAGATCTTCGCGGGCATGATGCCGTATATGGTGATCATCATCATATGCATGATCTTCATGTACATCTGGCCCGGTATGACGCTGTGGCTGCCCAACTTCCTGTACGGCGGCAGCTGACGGGTGATGGCGGGCTAGGTATCGTCCATGGGCGCAGAGCCCGCGGCGGCGCGCGTGAGGCGGTCGTTGATCGCCACCCACTCTGACGTTTGCGGCGGCCTCTCCACGACGATGACATCGCAGCTCGCCTCGTCGAGGCGCCGCAGGTTCGCATAGAGGGCGTGCGCATAAGGTCCTGCCTCGCGCGCGGCGGCGATCCAGGCGATGCTCGAATCCAGCGGCCGTGCCTCCGAAAACGCGAGCGCCGCAACCTTCTTTCCCTGGCGCGAGAGCGATGCCGCAAGCTCGACGAGCAGATAGCCTTCCGCCAGCACCAGCGGAGTCTGCGGCGCGTAGTGCGCGGCGAGAGTACCTGGGGCGCGGGGAGCAGCAGCGCCAGGAGCGGCGAGCTTCGCGCCGAGCACTTCCTCGACCGCGCGCGGCGTAATCCACCCCGGGCGAAGCAACCGCGGCGCGGTGCCCGACACATCGACGATGGTGGACTCGATCCCGACATCGGCCTCGCCACCGTCGAGGACACACTCGATCGTAGATCCGAACTCGCCTCTCACGTGCGCGGGCGTGGTGGCCGAAACGCGCCCGAAGCGGTTCGCCGAAGGCGCGGCGATGCCGCCGCCGAAACCCCGGAGCAGCTGCTGCGCCACGGCGTGCGAGGGCACCCGCAGCGCGACCGTGTCCTGGCCCCCGGTCACGACGTCGCTAACCGTGGATGCTCGCTTCAGGATCAGTGTCAGCGGGCCCGGCCAGAATCTCGCGGCGAGCGCGCGCGCGGCCTCGGGAATCTCCACTGCCCAGTTCGCCACCTGCACGGCGTCGGCGAGATGTACGATCACCGGGTGATCGGCGGGCCGGCCCTTGGCGGCGAAGATCTTCCTCACCGCGTCGGGACTGGACGCGTCCGCACCGAGGCCATAGACGGTCTCGGTGGGGAAGGCTACGAGGCCGCCCGCTCGGAGAACGCCTACCGCTCTGTCGATTTCGCTATCGCTGATCAAGTTCAAAGGCCGCTAATGCGCCAAGAGCGCCAAGACATTTCCATCTATCTCCGCAGGCAGCCCTCAGCCGCCTTTGAGCGCCCGGCGCATGGCTCCGAAGCGCTTGCGATATTGCGCCGGCGTGAGGTTGACGTGGCGCCGGAACAGCCGGCTGAAGAACCCCGCGTCTTCGTAGCCGACCTGGCTGGCGACAGCGTCGACCGGCACATCGCTGGTTTCAAGTATCTGCTTGGCTTCCTCCAGGCGCACGGTGTGCACGTATTCGAGCGGGGACATGCCTGTCGCCTGCCGGAAGCGGCGCTTGAAGGAGCGCTCGGGCAAGCCTGAGAGTCGCACCATGGCCGCCACCGGGGCCGGCTCCGGGTAGTGCTCGGCGACCCAGGTCTGGCAGCCGGCTATCGCAGCATCTTCCACCTGCCGGGATCGCGCCAGGCGCGCGAATGGCTGTTGCCCGATGTGATGCCAGTCGATGAGGTTCACCCGCGCTGTTTGCATGGCCGCCTCGATGCCGACCGCGCGGGCGATGAGATACAGACCGAGGTCCAGCCACGAGGTGCCGCCACCCGCCATCACGAGGCGCTGCTCGTTGCCAGAAATGACGAGCGCTCGCTGCGCCCGTACTTTTACCTTGGGGTGGCGCGCGGCGAGGACTTCGCAGTACGCCCAATGGGTAGTGGCTTCGTGGCCGTCCAGCAGGCCGGCTTCCGCCAGCAGCATGGCCCCGGAGCAGGCGGTGGCGAGCGTAGCGCCCGCGCTGTAGCAGCGCTGCAGCCAGGCGATTTCGTCGGTGAAGCGGCCGACGAACGACTCGCCCGGCGGGATGGCCACTTCCGGGACGCATACCACGGCAGGTGCGACGCACTGCTCGAGAGTGACATGCGGAGTGATCGGCACGTCGTTCGCTGCCTGGAAGGGGCCGCCCTGGCGCGACGCGATGCGCGGTCGTATCAGGGTCCGCCCCGGCTTTCCTTCCACGATGACGTTCCAGTCGCGCCCCGCCGACATGAAGAGGTCGTACATGCCGTACACGACGGATGCGGTGGACTCCGGAACGGCCAGAATGGCCGCCTCGACCGGAGAATGTCCTTCGCTCATGGCCGATTCGTCGGGTTGGTTGCCGAAATGACTCTGGCGATGCTAAGCCGCCGCGCCTACAGTGGCGCCCGCCCCAATTCAACCAGAAGGAATGCTGCTATGCCAACTCCGATCGATCTCCTGCTCGACCCGGTCTCCTTTGCCGTGCTTGCGCTGTATGGCGCGCTGATGGCATGGGAGGCAGTAGCCCCTGCGCGGGTCCTGCCCGCCGTCACTGGCTGGAGGTGGCGTGGCGTGGGTGCGTTTGTCGTCTATTTCTTCGTTTCGTCGTACCTGCCTTTGCTGTGGACCGAGCACCTCGCGCGCTTTCAGCTGCTCGACTTGACCCTGCTCGGGACGCTCGGCGGCGCGATGGTCGGGCTGCTCGTGTACGAAGCAGGCCTCTACTGGTGGCACCGCACCATGCACGGGACGACGTGGCTGTGGAGAAGCTTTCATCAGCTCCATCACAGCGCGGAACGGCTCGATACCTATGGCGCTTTCTGGTTCAGCCCGCTCGACATGGTGGGCTGGACGGCACTCGCCAGCCTGGCGCTCACGCTGGTGGTCGGCATCACGCCGCAGGCCGCGACGATCGTGCTACTCCTCACCACGTTCTGCGGGATTTTTCAGCACGCCAACATACGCACGCCGCGCTGGTTCGGTTATGTCATCCAGCGGCCCGAGAGCCACTCGCGCCATCATGCGCGGGGCGTGCACGCCGGAAATTATGCGGACCTGCCGGTGTACGACCTGCTGTTCGGCACTTTCGATAATGCTGCCGACTTCGCGGCCGAACAGGGCTTCTATCATGGCGCTTCGGCGCGCCTGGGCGACATGCTGCGTTTCCGCGACGTCTCGGCGCCGGCATCGCGGAGACCGTCGCCCGGATAGTTAGAACCTTGTTCTAGATTCCGCCTCGAAACGGCCGCCCGGCCAGGACCCACGCGGCAAGCATGCCACCCAGCAGGCCGAATATATGCCCCTCCCAGGATACGGCGCGCTCGGTAGGCAGCACACCGTAGAGCGTGGGGCCCCAGATCACAAAGACCGCGACCGACAGCAAGAGCGGGCCGATGCGTCGCTCGAAGAATCCGGTGAAGATCAGATACCCGAAATAGGCGAAGATGACACCACTCGCGCCGACGTGTAAGGCCGGTCGCCCGAAGAGCCAGGTCCCGGCACCGCTCGCGAGAATCCCGACCAGGGTCACCGTCCAGAAGTGGCGTTCGCTGCGGAACATGACCAGGCCGCCGAATAGCAGCAGGCCTGCGGTATTGGCGAGCAGATGATGGACTCCGCCATGAATGAGCGGGGCCAGCACGATTCCGGGGAGCCCCTGCTCCGTGCGCGGCAGGATGCCGAAGGCTGCCAGGCGCCCGCCGAAGACGGCCACGTTAAGCAGGCTGATCAGCCATATCGTGCAGATGAAGGCGGCGATGATCCCTGTGCGCCGTCGCAGGTCGCGATGTCGGGTAGCCATTACTCAATGGTCCCTGCCCCCAACCCCGTGACGGGTGATGAGCGATGAATGAAGGGTGATCGCTGCTCAAGTCACCGTCGCGGCGACTCAGGCTTCAGTGCTGACCTCGACCTTCACGTCCGGCGTCGCAACTGCGACGCTGCCGTAGAGCGGTCACCTGCCTTTGAAGCGCTCGATGAGGTCGCTGCCCTGCGTCTGCGTGATACCCTTGAGACGGAAGCGCAGGCGGACCGAGTTGAACACCGTGAGATCGCGCCGTACCGGATTGCTGCGGTCGATCGCCCCCTCGATCTCGACGTTCACCGCCCGCGGTGTGACCTGCTGTTCCTTGCCGATGACCTGCACCAGCTCGACGCCGCAAGCGGCTATCCCCGCCAGGAAGATTTCCGCGGGCGTGATGGCCTCCCCGGGACAGCCGTTCTGCACGGGACCGTCGATTACGAAATGATGGTTGCGGGAATTGCACAGCACCCTTCCGAACGTATCGGTCGAGCGTGCGTGCACCACGTAGCCGCGGATTTCACCTTGCGCCATTTTCGCCTCGCCTCCTGTTCAATCTGCCCGTCTCGCCCTTGTGCTCAGTCCCCTCGACCGCCGACAACGCCAGCGCTCCAGATCTAGTGCGCGGTCAAGAGCCTCAGCACGTCCTGGTATTTTTCCGAAGTTTTCTTCAGCACGGCGGCCGGCAGCCCAGGGGCGGGGTGCTTCTTGTTCCACGGCTGGGTCTCCAGCCAGTTGCGAACGATCTGCTTGTCGAAGGAGGGCGGGCTCGTGCCTATCCGGTATTCCGCCGCGGGCCAGAAACGCGACGAATCGGGGGTAAGCACCTCGTCGATCAGAAAGAGTGCGCCCTTGTCATCCAGGCCGAACTCGAACTTCGTGTCGGCTATGATGATGCCCCTGGATTTCGCATACGCCGCGGCCTCGCTGTAGAGCTGTATGGATACCGCGCGGACTTTCTCCGCCATCTCCGCGCCGACGATCTTGCTGGCCTCGGCAAACGAAATGTTTTCGTCGTGCTGGCCGGCCGGCGCCTTGGTTGCCGGCGTGAATATCACTTCCGGCAGCCTCTCAGCCTCTCTCAGCCCCGCCGGGAGCTTGATGCCGCACACCATTCCCGTCTTCTGGTAGTCCTTCCATCCGGAGCCGATGATGTAGCCGCGTACCACCGCCTCGATCAACAGCGGCTGGAACCTGCGCACGACCATCGCGCGCCCGGCCACCTGCCCGCGCTCGCCCGGCGCCACTACCGATTCCGGCGCGACGCCCGTCAGGTGATTGGCAATGACATGTCCGAGCTTCTCGAACCAGAAGAACGACATCTCGGTCAGTACCCGCCCCTTCTCCGGTATCGGGTCAGGCAGGATCACGTCGAACGCAGAGAGTCGGTCGGTCTGGATCACGAGCAACCGGTCGGCACCCACCGCGTAGAGATCGCGCACCTTGCCGCGGTGGAGGAATTTCAGGCTCTTGAGGCTGGATTCAAACAGTGTCGAGTGGTTGGAGGTCATCTTTATGAACTGCGTGATACGTGATAGGGGACAAGTGACAGATGCTTTCAGGCTACGCCTGCAAGCCGCGACCTATCACCTGTCACTTCAGCTCCGGCAGCTTCGCCGCCCGGACCGCTTCCGCCTGCTTCTGACGGAATGTGGCGAGCTTCTGCCCGAGCGCAGCATCATTGAGCGCGAGCATCGCCACCGCGAACAGACCTGCGTTTGCCGAGCCCGCCTCGCCGATGGCGAACGTTGCGACCGGGATGCCTTTCGGCATCTGGACTATGGAGAGCAGCGAATCGAGCCCCTGCAGATGCTTCGAGGGCATCGGCACCCCGAGCACCGGCAGCGTGGTGCGGGCCGCAACGACACCGGCGAGATGCGCCGCGCCCCCCGCTCCGGCGATGAAGCACTTCGCGCCTTGCGTCACCAGCCCGTCCACCCACGCGATCAGGAGGTCGGGCGTGCGGTGAGCCGATAGCGCGCGGGCCTCGTACGGCACGCCGAAATCGACAAGGCTGCGTGCGGCGTGCTGCATGACTTCCCAGTCACTGGCGCTTCCCATGACGATGCCGACCAGCGGGTTGCTCACTGCGCGCTCCTCGTTTTGAAGCGCGCTATTGTACCGTGCCGATACCGATTGCGGTTGAGCCTGGCCGCCGGCGCTGATAAGATTTCACGAGTTTCTCGAACCCTGTCCGACAAATTCTTCAGCAGCCCGCAAACTTCCGCGGACGCAGGCTGCCGAGATCACCTTGGTCACTATAGAACCTATTTCATATATAGACGCGTGATGCGTTGTGGCCAGGACGGACCGTATGCGAGGCGCACGGCGCAGGCCATATGTCGATATGGTCAAGCCGGGCAACGATGCAGACGACCGTCCTGGCCGCAACCCGGAGGGACGGGGCGCTGTGGGCGCATCTCTTTGTCGGGAGCCCTCGCAATATCGACATATTGCTTCGGGTTCTCCTCCTCGACCTGCATCCCACATCGCCTCCGTCGCACACGTGCCTATATATGAAATAGGTTCTAATCACGGCTCAATGTCCCGGTCCGTTCTTGGCTGCTTCCTCGCGCTGCTGTGTGCTTGCGCGACGGGGCAGAGCTATCCAACCAAGACGGTGCGGGTAATCGCCCCTTTCCCACCCGGAGCGGGCATCGATATCGTCGCGCGCCTCGTCGCACCCAAGCTCGCTGAAGCGCTCGGTCAGCAGTTCATCGTCGACAACCGCGCAGGCGCCGCGGGCCATATCGGGGCGGAAAGCGCGGCGCACTCTGCGCCGGACGGCTACACCCTGCTGTTCGCCCCGGCTTCGATCGTGATCAGCGCGACCCTCTACAAGAAGCTCAACTACAATCTGAAGAAGGATCTCGAACCGATTGCGCTGGCTGCGTCGGCTCCCTTCGTGCTGGTGGTCCATCCTTCGCTGCCAGCGAGGAACGTGAAGGACCTGATCGCACTCGCAAAAGCCAAGCCGGGTACCCTCCTCTACGCCTCGACGGGGAACGGCGGGACCCCGCATCTCTCCATGGAGATCCTCAAGATGCAGACCGGCGCGAGCATCGTGCACGTGCCGTACAAGGGCACACCGCCCGCCGTCACCGACCTCATCGCGGGTCAGGTCCAGATGATGTTCGCCAACACATTGTCGGTCCTGCCTCAGGTGAAGAACGGCCGGCTGCGCGCGCTCGGCATCAGCAGCGCAAAACGCAGCGCGGCGGCGCCGGAGCTGCCGACCGTGGCCGAATCGGGCATACCCAATTTCGAGGCAATCACCTGGTTCGGACTGTTCGGCCCGACCGGCACGCCGCAGCCCATCGTTCAGCGGCTGAGCACGGAGACGGTGCGCATCGTGCAACAGCCCGATACCAGAGAAAAGCTGCTCGCCCAGGGCGCCGAGCCTATCGGCATGCAGCAGAACGAGTTTCGGGCCTACTTCAAGTCCGAACTGACCAAATGGGGAAAGGTGGTGAAGGCGGTTGGCGTCACGCTCGAGTAATGGTGGAGCGTGACTGCTACCACGTGACTGGTGAGGCGTGACTGATACAACGTGACTGATACGGCGTGACTTGATGCTTTCAACAGCGACAGGGGGTGGAGTCACGATTGACCAGTCACGTATCATCA
>DATFWO010000301.1:0-10272 GCA_035259205.1 Burkholderiales bacterium
ATCTTCCGGGATAGCTGGGCGCCACATGCGCGGATCTACTACGCGCTGGAGGCGCTGAACGAGGTCGAGCGCCTCCACCAGAAGGTGTATTACAGCTACCACGTGGAAGAGTTGCCGATGAGCAAACCCGACGTGATGGAGCAGTGGGCCGTCAAGAACGGCATCGACCGCAAGAAATGGCTGGACGCCTACTTCTCCCCCGAAACCGACGAAAAGATGGCACGCGCCGTCCGCGCCACCAAGATCTATACCATAGAAGGAACGCCGTCGATGGTGGTCGACGGGCGCTACCTCACTTCGGGCAGCATGGCGCCTTCGATCCAGGCGATGATACCGGTGGTCGAAGAACTGGTCCGCATCGCCCGCCAGAGGCGAGCCGCGAAGTAACAACGAGCAGGGGGGAATGGGCCCGGAATATTGAGCGGGAGGATGGGCCTGTTCCTGAAATCCGAGGCGCCTTCCATCTCCCCGCAGCCTAGTTGTCGTGCTCAACCTCGTATCATGATTGCCGTGCGCCAGGCGCAGCGCGTCATCATCACCGGGGCGACGAGCGGCATCGGCGCCGCGCTCGGGCGCCGCTATGCCCGGCAGGGCGCCACGCTGGGGCTGATCGCGCGGCGCAAACCGGGCCTCGAGCAGCTCGCGAGAGAGCTCCCGGTAGTCAGTGAAATTTATCCGCTGGACGTCCGCGATAGCGCGGCAGTCGCCGCGGCCGGGCATGAATTCGTAGCCAGGCACGGCGCGCCCGACATCGTCATTGCCAACGCCGGCGTCAGCGTCGGTACGCTCACCGACCACGCCGACGATACCCGTGTATTCGAGGACGTGATCGACATCAACGTCATCGGCGTGGTCAACACTTTTCAGCCCTTCCTCGCCCGGATGCGCGAGGAGCGGCGGGGCAGCCTGGTTGGCATTGCGAGCGTCGCGGGATATCGCGGGCTGCCCGGTGCCGCAGCCTACTCGGCGTCCAAGGCCGCTGCGATCGCCTACCTCGAAAGTCTGCGCGTCGAACTGACGGGAAGCGGCGTCAAGGTCATCACCATCTGTCCCGGCTACGTCGCCACGCCGATGACGGCGGAGAATCCGTACCCGATGCCATTTCTGATGAGCGCGGATGCCGCTGCGGAGAAAATCGGTGCAATCATCGCGCGCGGCAGCTCTTATGCGGTTATCCCGTGGCAGATGGCGATCGTGGCGCGCTGTCTACGCGTCATGCCGAACTGGCTCTACGATCTGCTTTTCGCGCGGGCGCCACGCAAACCGCGGCGCCCGTTCTGACCGTCACTCGACGGTTACCGATTTCGCCAGATTCCTGGGCTTGTCCACGTCGGTTCCGCGCAAGAGCGCGACGTGGTAGGCGAGCAGCTGCAACGGGATCACGTGCAGTATCGGCGAGAGCGGTCCGGCATGGTCTACCAGCCGTATGACGTGCATGCCCTCGCTCTCGGCGACGTGGGCATCGCGGTCCGCCACTACATACAGCTCGCCACCCCGCGCGCGTACTTCCTGCATGTTGGACTTGAGCTTCTCCAGCAACTGGTCGTTGGGAGCGACCGTCACGACCGGCATGTCGGCGTCGACCAGCGCGAGCGGCCCGTGTTTGAGCTCGCCCGCGGCATACGCTTCGGCATGGATATACGATATTTCCTTCAGCTTCAGCGCGCCCTCCATCGCGATGGGGAAGTGCACTCCGCGGCCCAGGAACAGCGCGTGATGCTTGAGCTGAAAGCGCTGTGCCCAGCCATGCACCTGCGCCTCCACCGAGAGTACCGCATCCATGGCGGCAGGGAGGTGTCGCAATTGCGCGATCAGCTCTTTCTCGCGCTCCGGCGCGAGCCGTCCCTTGAGCTTTGCCAGCACCAGCGTCAACACGAACAGCGCGGCAAGCTGCGTCGTGAACGCCTTCGTGGAAGCCACTCCGATCTCGGGCCCGGCGCGGGTGAGAAAACGCAGGTTCGACTGGCGCATCAACGCCGATTCCGGGACATTGCAGATCGACAGTGCATTGGCGAGATTGCGCGATTGTGCGTGCTTCAGGGCGGCGATCGTGTCGGCCGTTTCGCCCGACTGCGAAATCGTCACAACCAGGGTGCCGGGTGCCGCCACTGAGTCGCGATAGCGATATTCGCTCGCGATCTCGACGGTCGCGGGAATGCCGGCAATAGCCTCGAGCCAGTAGCGCGCAACCAGCCCTGCGTGATAGCTCGTACCGCAGGCGAGCAGTAACACCTGCCCCGAGCGCGCGAACACGGCCTCGGCCTCGGCGCCGAAGAGATTCGGCTGCAGCGACTGCGCATTCATCACCATCTCGAGCGTGTTACCCAGGGCGCCCGGCTGCTCGGAGATCTCCTTTTGCATGAAGTGCGCATAGGGCCCGAGCTCGACCGAGTCGTGAGAGAGGCGGCTCAGGGTGGGGCGCCGATCCACGAAGCGTCCGTCCGCATCTGAGATCCTGATCTGGGCGGGACGCACTTCGACGATGTCGCCCTCGAGCAGATAGATGACTTCGCGGGTCCTGCTGAGTAACGCGCTCGCATCGGATGCAAGGAAGTTCTCGCCCTGGCCGATCCCCACGAGCAGGGGCGAGCCCTGGCGCGCTCCGACAACGGTGTCCGGCTCGCGGCTGGAAATAAAGCCCGCCGCGTAGGCTCCTTCCCATTGCCGGCTCGCGCTCTTGACCGCCTCGAACAGCGATGCACCCTTCGCGACCAGCGAGTGCACGTGGTGCGCCAGCACTTCCGTGTCCGTTTCAGAGGCGAAGGCGTAGCCGAGCGCCTTCATGCGCCCGCGGATCGCCTCGTAGTTCTCGACGATGCCGTTGTGTACGACACCAATTTCGAGCCCGTCGCGCGCGGAAAAATGCGGATGGGCGTTCATCTCGCTCGGCGCGCCGTGCGTCGCCCAGCGCGTGTGGGAGAGTCCGGTAGTCGTCCGCGCGCCGTTCTTGCGGGCGATTTCTTCGAGCTGCGCCACCCGGCCCGTAGAGCGCAGCCGCTCCAGGTGGCCATTCTTCAAAAACGCGATGCCGGCCGAATCGTAGCCGCGATATTCGAGCTTCTTGATTCCTTCGATCAATATGTCCACCACGTCGCGCGTGGAGGAGGCGCCGATGATGCCGCACATGACTTCAGTGAATGCTGAGCAGTGAACAGTGAACGGTGAACGGTACCGGTTTCCGCTGGCTGGTACAGCGTCAATTGTGGCTCCAGACGGTCGGCAGGGGAAGGAGTTTATCCAATTACCATCCACCGATCACTTCTTTTGCGGGCGTTTCCAGGCGGAGCGTTGCTCCTGAGTCTTGGCGTTGATAACGAGGCCCCCGGGGCGGGTATCCCTCCACACCGTGGTGCCGGCACCCACCGTTGTTCCTTTCGCCAGCCTTACGGGGGCCACCAGCTGCACGTCCGAGCCGATGTGCACATCGTCCTCGATTACCGTGCGGTGCTTGAAGGCGCCGTCGTAGTTGCAGGTAATGGTTCCCGCCCCTATGTTCACGTTGCGTCCGACCATGGAGTCGCCAACGTAGGCGAGATGATTCGCCTTCGAAGAGGCGCCGATGCGACTCGCCTTTACCTCGACGAAATTGCCTATATGCACGTCAGGCGCAAGCCGAGTGCCGGGCCGGATGCGCGCGTAGGGTCCGACCCGGCATTTGGCGCCTATCTTCGCCTCGTCGATCAAAGTGAATGGCTCGATGCGGCTGCCGCGGCCGACGACCGTGTTCCTGATGACGCAATTCGCTCCGATCTCAACCCCGTCGCCAAGTATCACCGCGCCTTCGAATACGCAGTTCACGTCGATTCTCACGTCAGCGCCGCAGGTGAGGCTGCCGCGAACATCGATCCGTAACGGATCGACCACCGTGACTCCTTGCTCAAGCAACCGGGTAGCGCATTGCAATTGGTGCACGCGCTCGAGTTGGGCGAGTTGCTCCTTGCTGTTTATGCCCAAGACCTCGCGGGTGTCGTGGGCTCTGATGGTTTTCACGGGGACCCGGTCGCTCAATGCGAGCCGCACCACGTCCGTCAGGTAGTACTCGCGCTGCGCGTTCTGATTGGAAAGCTTGTTCAACCAGTCCGGCAGGCGTCCCGTAGGCAGCGCCATGATCCCGGTGTTCACCTCCCGGATGCGCCGCTCCACGGGGGTCGCGTCCTTCTCCTCTACGATCCGGGTGACTTCGCCCCGGCGGTTGCGCACGATCCGCCCGTAACCGTCGGGGCGTTCGAGCTCCGCGGTGAGCAGCATCAGCTCCTCACGCTCGTCCGCGAGCATCACCGACAACGTTTCCTTCCCGAGCAGAGGCACATCGCCGTAGAGCACCAGCGTACGGCCGGCGCCATTGAGGTGGGGTAACGCCTGCTTCAACGCATGGCCGGTTCCGAGTTGGGGCTGTTGCCGCACCATGACGAGATCGGGTGCGGCCAGCGCCTCCGGCACCTGCTTGCCCCCATGACCATAGACCACGCAGATTCGCCTCGGCTTGAGCGCGCGCGCGGTCGCGACCACATGGGCGAGCAGCGGTTGCCCCGCGAGAGGGTGCAAGACCTTGGGCAGGCGCGAGCGCATGCGTTTGCCTTGACCGGCAGCGAGGATCACGACATTAGCGCGCGAGGCCATGAAGAAATTATCGCACAAACATCAGCTTGCGCGCTCCAGATAGCGGGCCAGCGCGCGCTGCTGCGCGGAAGCCAGGTGCAGGCCGGCCTTGGTGCGCCGCCACAGGATATCCTCGGCGGTACGCGCCCATTCCCGCTCGATCAGGTAGTCGACCTCTCGCGCATAGAGGTCACCGCCGAAATGCTGCCCCAGTGAGTCCGTGGTCGCGGCAGAACCGAGCAGCTCGTAGCTCAGCGCGCCATGGCGCCATGCGAGCGCATGCAACAGGGGCCGAGGCAGCTCGGGATAATGTTGCGCCAGTTCCCTTTCAAAACGCGCGATGTCGCCGCCGGGAATCGTCCCGCCGGGTAGGGGCGAGGTCGCAGTCCAGGACGGGCCCGCGTCCGGAAACCATGGCGCGAGCTTGTCGAATGCATGCTCCGCGAGACGGCGGTAGGTGGTGATCTTGCCGCCGAACACCGACAATACCGGTGCCCTGGCTTGATCGCTGTCCAGACGCAATACGTAGTCGCGCGTGATCGCGGAAGGATTGGCCGTGCCATCGTCGTAGAGCGGGCGCACGCCGGCGTAGCGCCAGACGACGTCGGCCGGATCGACCGGTCGCTCGAGATAGCGACTGGCGGCGCGGCACAGATACTCGCATTCCGCCGCACTAGCCTCTGGCCGCGAAGGATCGCCTTGGTGCGGCACGTCGGTCGTGCCGACCAGCGTGTAGCGCTGCTCGTAAGGGATCATGAACACCACGCGCCGATCGTCGTTCTGCAGTATGAAAGCGTGATCACCATCGTAGAGCCGGGATACTACGATGTGGGTGCCCTTTACCAGGCGAACGTTATCACGCGAGGGCTGGCGCAACCGCTCGTTGAGCACTGCTTTTACCCACGGTCCCGCCGCATTGACGACGGCTCGCGCGGTGACCTCCCGCTCGCGATTTCCGGCTTGCAGCCGGGCACGCCAGAGTCCCTCTGTGCGCTTCGCCGAGACGCACGCGGTCCGGGTGAGCACCGTCGCTCCACGAGCGACTGCATCTCGGGCGTTCGACACCACCAAGCGGGCATCGTCCACACAGCAATCGGAATAGATGAACCCGCGCCTGAACTCGCGCTTAAGGCCGGAACCATACGGCGGACGGTCGAGCTGCACCGCGTGCGAACCGGGCAGCCGCGTCCGGCGCCCCAGATGATCGTATAGAAACAGCCCCGTGCGGATCATCCAGCGGGGCCGCAGCTGCGGCACATGGGGCATAACAAAGCGCGCAGGTCGCACGAGATGCCCCGCGATCCGGAGCAGCACCTCGCGCTCCGCGAGCGCTTCGGCCACCAGGCGAAATTCATACTGCTCCAGGTAACGCAACCCGCCGTGGATCAGCTTGCTGCTGGAAGAGCTGGTGTGCATGCCGAGATCGTCCTGTTCCACGAGGAGGACGGTGAGTCCCCGCCCGGCGGCGTCGCGTGCGATGCCCACGCCGTTGATGCCGCCGCCGATGACCAGCAGATCGTAGCTCTCTTCCATTTGAAAAAAGGATAGCCTGTCTATGCCTTCCGTGTTGCGCGCAAAAAAAAGCCCCGCATCGCGGGGCGCCTGTTATGGGATGCCAGCACGTCACAGATTGGCCACGTCCGCAAGCATCCCGATTAGGGCTATTTCGTCCGCCGCAGCTTGCGGATCGCGGCGAGCTGCGCGCTGAGTGACGCCAGCTCCGCCTCGACTGCTGCGACCTCCTGCTTGTCGCGCGCAGTACGCCGGGCTTCCTCCGCAGCCTTGAGCGCTTCGGCTGCCTTCGCTTCGTCCAGGTCGGCGCCGCGGATCGCCGTATCGGCGAGCACCGTGATCACCTGGGGCTGCACTTCCAGTATGCCGCCCAGCACGAAGATGAGCTCCTCCTGCCCGCCTCCCGCCGGCTGAATGCGCACCGCGCCGGGCTTGATGCGCGTGATGAGCGGCGTATGGCGCGGGTAGATGCCGAGCTCGCCAGCTTCGCCCGGAAGCACGACAAACTCCGCCTCGCCGGAGTAGATGCTCTCTTCCGCGCTGACGACGTCGACGTGGATGGTGCTTGCCATCTAAAACCCCGTGAGCGGTGAGTGGTGAGTGGTGAGCAGAACGAACATTGGCGCCCTGGCATCGGCTCTCAGGTTGTCGTGCATTTACCGTTTACTGTTCACCGTTCACCATTCACGATTCACTGCAGTGACTTGGCTTTCTCAATCGCCTCCTCGATCGCGCCGACCATATAGAACGCCTGCTCGGGGAGCGCATCGCACTCGCCGTTCACGATCTTCTTGAAGCCATTGATCGTGTCTTTCAGCGGGACATACTTGCCCGGCGTGCCGGTGAAGTTCTGCGCTACGGTGAACGGCTGGGACAGGAAGCGCTGGATCTTGCGCGCGCGCGCCACCGCGAGCTTGTCCTCGGGGGAGAGCTCATCCATGCCCAGGATGGCGATGATGTCGCGCAGCTCCTTGTACCGCTGCAATGTGGCCTGCACTGCGCGCGTAGTGTTGTAGTGCTCCTCGCCGATGGTGTTCGGATCGACCTGGCGTGAAGTCGAGTCGAGCGGGTCTACGGCCGGGTAGATCCCGAGCGCGGCGATGTCGCGCGAGAGCACGACGGTCGCGTCGAGGTGACCGAAAGTAGTCGCGGGCGAGGGATCGGTCAGGTCGTCGGCGGGCACGTACACCGCCTGTATCGACGTGATAGAGCCGGTCTTCGTCGAGGTGATGCGCTCCTGCAGCTTCCCCATTTCTTCCGCCAGAGTCGGCTGGTAGCCTACAGCCGAAGGCATGCGGCCGAGTAGCGCCGAGACTTCCGTACCTGCCAGCGTGAAACGGTAGATGTTGTCGATGAAGAGAAGGATGTCGCGCCCTTCGTCGCGAAAGGACTCCGCCATGGTGAGTCCAGTGAGACCCACGCGCAGGCGGTTCCCCGGCGGCTCGTTCATCTGGCCGAACACCATGGCGACCTTGGATTCCTGGAGATTGTCGCGCTTGATGACTTCCGCCTCGATCATTTCGTGATAGAAATCGTTGCCCTCGCGGGTCCTCTCCCCCACGCCCGCGAATACCGACTGGCCGCCGTGCTTGGTTGCGATGTTATTGATGAGCTCGAGCATCGTCACGGTCTTGCCGACGCCCGCGCCGCCGAACAGACCGATCTTGCTGCCCTTCGCGAACGGGCAGATCAGGTCGATGACCTTGATGCCGGTCTCGAGCAGCTCGACCGACGGGGAGAGCTCGTCGAACCTCGGCGCAGCGTGGTGAATCGAACGGCGCTCCTCGCTCTGGATCGGCCCGCCTTCGTCGATCGGGCGCCCGAGCACGTCCATGATGCGCCCCAGCGTTCCCTTGCCTACCGGGACCGAGATCGGCTGGCCGGTGTTGGAGACTTTCATGCCGCGGCGCAGGCCGTCCGCCGACCCCATGACGATGCAGCGCACCACGCCGTCGCCGAGCTGCTGCTCGACTTCGAACGTGAGCCCTTTTTCGGCAAACGTCTGCTGCGCCGAGTCCTGCAGGACGAGCGCGTCGTAGACTTTGGGCATCTGCTCGCGCGGAAACTCGATATCAATCACCGCACCGATGCACTGGACTATCGTCCCTGTTGCTTGCACTTGTGCCATTTTCTTTCCCTTATGCCAACTCGCTGCAAAGGCGGACGCCTGTCGCAATCCGCATCAAAATCCCGTCTTCTTCAAACCGCCGCCGCTCCGCCGACGATTTCCGATATCTCCTTGGTGATCGCGGCCTGACGGTTTTTGTTGTAGATGAGCGTCAGCTCGTCGATCAGAGTAGCCGCATTGTCGGAGGCTGCTTTCATCGCAACCATCCGCGCCGACTGCTCGGAGGCCATGTTCTCGGCCACTGCCTGGAAGATGAGCGCCTCGACGTAGCGGATCAGCACCTGGTCGAGCACGACTTTCGCCTCCGGCTCGTACAGATAGTCCCAGACGCCTTCGGGCGCGCCGAGCTTTTCGCCCGCGAGGGGCAGCAGCTGCTCGATCACCGGCTCCTGCTTCATGGTATTGATGAACCGGGTATAGAACAGCATCAGCCGGTCGAAGCGGTTCTGCGTGTACCCATCCAGCATCAACTTGACGGCCCCTATGAGCTTGTCCATCTGCGGGCGGTCGCCCAACTGCACGACGTGCGAGATGATGTTCGCGCCGAGGCGCTGCATAAAGCCGAGTCCCCTGCCGCCGAAGGCACAGACCTCGATCTGCTCGCCCTGTGCCTGCCATTCCTTATAGTGCTGGAGGACCAGCCGCAACAGGTTGGTGTTCATCGCGCCGCACAATCCCTTGTCGGTCGTCACGACGATGATGCCTATGCCCTTCACCGTGTCGCGCGCGACGAGAAAGGGGTGGCGATACTCTGGATTGGCGTGGCTGATGTGAGCGGCGACGTTGCGAATCTTTTCGCCATAGGGCCGCGCGCGGCGCATGCGGTCCTGCACCCGGCGCATCTTGGAGGCGGCGACCATCTCCATCGCCTTGGTGATCTTCCGGGTGTTCTGCACACTCCGGATTTTCATCCTTATTTCTTTGGTTCCCGGCATCTCGTTTCCAGCGGATAGCCAGCTTCCGAGTACTAGAACGTAGCGTTCTTCTTCCAGTCCTCGACCGCGGCCTTGAGCGCTTTTTCATCGTCCGCGGAGAGGTCCTTCTTTTCTTCCATCTGCTTTAACAAATTGCCATACTTGCCCTTCAGGTAGTCGCGCATCGACTTCTCGGCGGCGAGGCCCTTCTTGACGTCCAGGTCGTCGAAATAGCCGTTGTTGGCCGCGAACAGCGTCAATGCCATCTCCCACACCTGCAGCGGCTGATACTGCGCCTGCTTCATGAGCTCCGTCACCATGCGACCGCGCTCGAGCTGCTTGCGGGTGGCTTCGTCGAGGTCGGAGGCGAACTGCGCGAAGGCTGCTAGCTCGCGATACTGGGCAAGCGCAAGCCGCACGCCCCCGCCGGTGTCGCGCCGCTTCATGATCTTGGTCTGCGCCGCACCCCCTACCCGGGACACGGAGATCCCCGCGTTGATCGCGGGCCGTATGCCGGCATTGAAGAGGTCGGTCTCCAGAAAGATCTGGCCGTCGGTGATCGAGATCACGTTGGTCGGCACGAAAGCGGTCACGTCGCCCGCCTGCGTCTCGATGATTGGCAGTGCGGTCAGGGAACCGGTCTTGCCTTTCACCTCGCCCTTGGTGAAGCGTTCCACGTAGTGTTCGCTCACGCGCGCCCCGCGCTCGAGCAGCCGCGAATGCAGGTAGAACACGTCGCCCGGATAGGCTTCGCGCCCCGGCGGCCGGCGTAGCAGCAACGAGATCTGGCGGTATGCCCATGCCTGCTTGGTGAGGTCGTCGTAGATGATGAGCGCGTCCTGGCCGCGGTCACGGAAATACTCCCCCATCGTGCAGCCCGAGTACGGCGCGATATACTGCAGCGCCGCGGATTCGGACGCCGATGCCGCAACGACTATGGTATAGGCCATCGCACCGTGCTCTTCGAGCTTGCGCACCACGTTGGCGATGGTCGAGGCCTTCTGTCCTATCGCGACGTAGACGCAGATCAGCTCCTTGCCCTTCTGGTTGATGATCGTGTCCACCGCTACCGCCGTCTTGCCGGTCTGGCGGTCGCCGATGATGAGCTCCCGCTGACCG
>DATFWO010000302.1:0-19035 GCA_035259205.1 Burkholderiales bacterium
TTCATGATGCATTGAAGCTTACCATGCTGCATGCGCGGCCGACCTGATGCGTCCCTATGCGTCTGTCCATCGCCACCAGTTGAAGAGGCGCTCACGGGCGCGGGCTTGCCTCGCGACCTCGCGGTATGGTGCTCGAGATCCACAGCACCAGACTCAATTCAATTCGCCCGGGTTCATGGGAATGGAACCTAGGCGGATGAAGGTGACCGGGGTGCGAATTGACAAGCAACAACGGCGAGCGCCTTACCCCGGTCCGTGGAAGCGGGAAGCGGTATTGCCCGGCCGCCCTCTGTCCCTCTAGGGGATTCTCCCCCCTCCTATCTAGGGGTATCCCCGATTGTGGGGGGCAGCGCGCGGGCACACAATCTGCCCCATCGTGTCATTCCGTTCCGGAGGCACCGTGACAAATTACCGGCATTTCGTGTTCCGCTCGATCACCGAGAATTCGCGGCAGATGCGCCGCTCCCCCAGGAACGATGAAGGACTGCCCTATCACATGGCGCTCTGGCTGCTGCTGATCGTCGCGGTCTGGAGTGGACTCTCGCCTGTCCTCGGATAGGTCGGGGTAGCCGGTTCGCGGCGGTCACCGACCGCCGCTTTTGAGGGCCTTGCGCTTCCACGCCTCCCACGCGCGCCCCAGTCCGTAACCCTCCCGCGCCTCGATCAGTCGCGCCTCCTCGGGATCGAGGTAGTTGATCGCCCCGCCGCCGGTCATGATCATGGCCTGGGCCTGCAGCGTCGCATTCAGCGCAAGAAAAATGCTGCGCCCCACCAGGCGCGGCAACGACGGCGCGACCACGGTCGCACCGTGCCCGCGCATCAAAACGGCCGGCTTGTCCGAGATGCTCTTCGCGAGTGCCGCTCCGAGGGCGGGATTGCGGATCAACAGGTCCGTCATGCCGGCAGCGTCGCGAATCTCGAATATCGGTACGCCGAGCGCGATGAAGGCGGCCCGGTGGTACATCGGCTTGAGCGGAACGTCGATTACCCCGAACGGAATAACCGGCGGTGCGTGGCAGTGGCAGATCGCCACGACATCCGGACGTACTTTGTAGATCTCGCCGTGGAGGAACCGTTCGGTATAAAGACCGTGGCCGCGGTCGTCGACTGCATTGTTGTCGAGATCGAACTCCAGGATGTCGCCGGGTCGGACGAATTCAGGCGCCAGCGACCGCGACAGGAGGTATCGACTGGAGTCCTGATCGTGTCGAACGCTGACATGACCCCACCCGTCGAGCACGCCTTCCCGCGCTAATACCCGATTCGCGGCGACGAGATCCGCTATCAACTGTCGATCCGCCGGGCCGGCCGACCTGGGTCGTGCCTTGCCCCGGGGGGTCGCCGTGAAGTCCCGGGCTGCGACTTTCCGACCCGCTCTGCGCTTGGCGCTTTCGGCGTTCATCGGGGTTCGATCCTGCTCAGCGAGCTGCCGTTACCGGCGGGGCGCCCTTATTTTCTTCTTGCCTTCGGTTTTACCTTTCCTGCCGGCGCGGCCGCAACGGCCGGTGCCAGCCGCAGCATGCGAACCGCGTTGCCGTAGTAGATCTTGCGCCGCACCGGTTCCGCGAGCTTGAGCGAGTCGAGCGCCCGGATGGTCTCGCGTATGAACGTGGGGCCGCCCTCCGGATCGAACGGGCAGTCGGTGCCGAAGAGCACGCGGTCCGGGCCGAAGAAATCGAGCCCGCAGCGGATCGCCGAGGCCGAGCCGTTGACCGAAGTGTCGCCGTAGAACATGCGGAAGTAGTCCACCGGCCGCTTCGCCATGCGCTTCAGGAGTCCGACGTAGTCCTCGTCCGGCGTGCGCGTGCCGAGCTGGTCCATGCCGAGCGCGATGCGCTCCACCAAGAACGGCGCCATCGCGCCCAGGTGATGGGTGATAACCTGCATCTCCGGCAGCCTGTCGAGCATGCCCGAGAACACCATGCGCGCCATGCACGCACTCGTTTCGTAGGGCCAGCCGAACAGCCACCAGATCTCGTACTTGGATTTCTTCTCGGAAAGGTAGTCCGGGAAGTCCGAACGGCGCACCGGGTGCAGCCAGATCGGCAGGCGGTACTTCTTCACGCAGCGCTCGAAGATCGGATAGAACTCCGGGTCGTCGAGCGGCCGGCCGTTCACGTTGGTGAAGACCTGTACGCCTTTCGCGCCGAGCCTGCCGATCGCGTAGTCCATCTCCTCGAGCGTGGCAGGCACGTTGTTCATCGGCAGCGAGGCGACGAACGCCGGGAACATGTCGGGATGCTCCGCGACGACCTCCGCCATGCCCTCGTTCGCAAGGCGGGCGAGCGCGGGAGACTCTTCTGGGCCGGCAAGGTACTCGATTGCGGGCAGCGACAACGTGAGGATCTGCCGGTAGCCGGGGAAACGCTTCATCATGCGCAGGCGAGCGTCGAGGTCCCAGAGCACCGGAATATTCAGCCAGCGCATGATCGAGCCCGCCAACCCGGGATCGCCCCCGGCCAGCTCCCTCATGCGCTCGAAGAAGGCCTGCGGAAAAATATGCGGGAAAATATCGAGCTTCAGGTCGTTCGGGGGCGAACCCACAATCCTTCCTTTCTTCTCGTTGCAGACGCTCGGCGAGCACCGGAACTCGTTCGGATGATACTTGACCGCAAAAAATTGGGCACCCGACGAGTGCCCGACTGCGCTGCGGCCAGGGATCTCGCCCGTCAGCTCGTTCGCTGCGTTACCCTGAATTTAGCCCAGTCGAAATCCTCGCCGCCTTCGATCATCCTGCACGGCACGAGCCGATAGGCTTTTTCTCGGACCACCATCTCCAGGGTATCCCGGGCGTTGAAGATGCCCTCGCGCATCACAACGCCGACCTCGCCTTGCTCATCGGGCGCGGTTGACAGCAGTATCGCCGATCCCGGCTCGCGGCCGATGTTGAAGCCGGACATCACGCCCGAGCTCGAGCGGGCGAGCTTGATCGGAATCGCGGTCCTGGACAGGAGCTGGATGCCCACGCGCCGTTGCTGGCGCTCGTCGCGGGTAATGCGGCGGATCATGCCGATGCCCCAGTAGCCCTTGCCCTCACTCTGCACGCCGATCAGGCTGCCGACCTTGATCCAGTCCGCTTTCAGGGTCGGGATCATAGCGCCATAGCCCCCGTCGCTCACGTTCTCGACGAGCCAGCTTTCGGCTGACCGATCCTCGCTGAAGTCGAGCGCGTCGCTGCTCGCGGGATCGATCATATCGATGATTTCGTTGAATCCCGGCACGACCGTGATCCGGGCGGTAGTCTTGCGCCGTTCCGAGCTGCGCGCGGGCGGGGTATCGGACCAGTACTGCTCCAGGTGCCTCAAGGTGCCGATCACGATGTCCTTTTCGTAGGTGCCCCCGAGATTGATGTCTTTCGGAATGGCTCCGGTCTCCACGACCTGTCTCGTCAACTGCCTGAGGTTGCTCAGCGCATCGCCCGCTCCGAAAAACAGCATGGTCTTGCTGGTCGCCGCCCCTTGGTACAGCCGCACCGGCGGCTTCGGCTCGCTCAGGTCGAAGCAATAGTTGCAGCCTTCGGGGGCATCTGACAGCCGGATCGCATCGGCGAACTGCGCCACGGCGCGCTCCGCGATCTGTTGTCTCATCGGCGGCAGTCCATCGGTGGAGGAGGCCGCGAGCATCAGTGATTTCAGGAATTCGCGCTTGATCGTGCTCTCGCCGTGCGCGCCGGGATAAACGGCTATCGTGGCCTCGGTAAAGCCTTTTTGCGCGCCGATCTGGTAGAGGCGCGCCAGCTCGCTCCACAGGCGCGGCTCGACCGGCCCGTAGCGCAACAGCACCCATTTCAATTGCAGCGTGAGAACGCGCAGTGCCCGCCCAATGACGGTCGGCAGGTTCTTGCGTATCGCACCTGCGCCGCTGGCGCCATCTTCGTGCTCATTGACGCAGCGGATGTAGCCGTCGCCGAGCGCCCTCCAGAAATCAGACACGGAGTTCCAGAGCGTATGCTCCTGGAATTTCTGCTGACGGGGCGTGGACAGATATTCCTGGCTGAGCTTGCGCTGGTGGTTTTTCGCGGCGCTGTCGAGCAGATCGAGATTATCGAATCGGCGATCGACCTTGAAGCCCTCGGTCCGGTTTATCGAATCGAGCCACTCAGTGATTTCCTTCAGCGCCTTGGCCGCATCATTCGCCGGGAGATCTGCGATGATCTGACGCGCCTGCTTCGCGTCGGCCATGGGATGGTCAACCTTCCCACCCCCGATCCACTTGAGCACTAGCTCCCCTCCTGCGTACGCGGCTCGAGTCCGCCGCTGCTGCTTGTAGCTACTCGAGAATTGTAGCGTAGAAAAAGCACGCGTGGAATCAAAAAAACAGCTGCAAATAGCTGAAATTCAAAGAATGATTGACCGAAACCCGGCACCGGCGATTGACGGCCGTCGTGCGGCGAGAGAATAATGATCACGCTGCAGTCACAGCCATCCACGACAGAACCTTCCTCCGACCCAGGAGAGCCCCGTGAAAATCCGCGAGTTGGGACACGTTGTCCTTCAAGTGAGCGACCTCGACCGGTCATTGAAGTTCTATCGTGACACCCTCGGACTGCCGGTCGTGTCCCTCGGCACGCCTCGGGGCCGGCGCATGGCCTTTTTCTCGCTGGGCGCCAAGCATCACGACCTGGCGTTGCTGGAACTGGGCCCGGGTGCCGGGCCGAACGACCATGAGCGCGCCGGCGTGCTTCATGTCGCATTCAAGGTAGGCGATGACATCGAAGCGCTGCGCGAGGCCAAGTCGCGCATCGATGCCGCCGGCGTACCCGTAGTGCGCACCACCGAGCACGTCACGACGCTGTCGCTCTACGTGAGCGATCCCGACGGAATCACGGTCGAGCTTTACGTCGATACCGATCCCGCCACCTGGCGCAACCACCCGCAAGCCCTGGGTGCCGTCGCCAAGCCCCTCGCGCTATAGCCTGGCAGCACCGAGAAACAGCGCGGAAAGGTTCCCCGCACAAGATCCGCGGGTCAATGAGCGCGGTGCCGTCGACGCTCTATTTGGCGGATTCTTCTTCGGGCCAGTTCTTGATGTAGGTCTTGAGGAGGCGATTGTGAAAGCTCGCTTCCTTGATTACGGCGTTTGCGACGTCGTGGAACGAGATCACCCCCAGCAGCTTATCGCCTTCCTTTACGGGCAGATAGCGGATGTGATCCTTGTTCATGAGCTCGCGCAGGCTCTCGAGCGACTCCTCGAGGCTGCCGCACACGGGATCCTTGATCATGACTTCATCGACCGCCAGGCCGGACAGGTTGCCGCCGCGCTCGTCGAGAGCATTCAAGACCTCGCGAAACGTCAGCATGCCGGTCAGCTTGGCTCCGTCCAGAACCACGAGGGAGCCGATATCCCGACTGACCATCACGCTCACCGCTTCCGAAACCGCATCTTTGGGTCCGACACTGTAAACCGTGCCGCCCTTCATTTTCAGGATGTCCCGGACAATCACGCGCGCACCTCCGGCCGAGTTTTCGTATGGGATCCAGCCATCTCCACCGACCATCTCTCTTTAGGGGGCGGTAAACGGGAACCCCCGCTCACGGCGCTGCCATCGCAAAGGTGCACATTAGCACGCGGCCGATCGAGGCGCTCCACCCCGCCGCAAAACCTGCCCTCCCTTGGCGACGCCGGCAGCGAAGGATGCGCGTCAGCCCTACCGATGCGCATGGCATAAGCAACCTGATTTAATTCACAAAACAGCACGAACGGCACGCGTCGCCGCAGCCACTGTCCAACGCCACGGCGCCGGCGCTGTGCCCATGCGCATTCCGAATGAACCAGGAGGTAACAAGATGAATTTGACCGTAATCCACATCGGGCCGCTCGTCGCCCTCATTGCCGGCATCCTCATCCTTATTATGCCGCGGCTTCTTAACTACATCATCGCGCTGTACCTGATCATCATAGGGCTCATCGGCCTGTTCGGCGTGCGCTGAGCGGGCGCCATAGCAACCCGAATCCGGGCGTTCGCTCGTCGCCGTGCCGGCAACGGCGCCGGTGCGGCGAGCTGCATTTGCCAAGCTACTTCACCAGGCCCATGTGCTTCGCGACTTCCATGTACTCCTTGCCGCGCTCCTTCACGAATGCCGCGTTCTTGTCGTATGGAATGTCCACGACCTCGAAGCCGCCCTCGGCCATCCACTTCAGTATGTCCGGATCCTTGTTGAGCGCCGCCATCATGTCAGAGACGTTCTTGCGCGCATCGATCGGCGTCGACTTGGGAACCGCCACGCCGCGATACGCGCCGTCCACCCATTTGTAGCCGAGCTCCTTGAACGTCGGGACGTCCGGAAAGTCCGGGTGTCGCTTGTCGAGCGCCACAGCCAGCATTCTCAGGCGGGTCTTCTGCTGCAGTGCCAGCGGAACATAGGACATCGCGCCGGTAAGATGCTTGCCCACGACCGCCTGGATCAGCTCGCCGGTGCCCTTGAACGGCACGTAGGTGCTCTTCACGCCGGTGTAGAGATTGAATTTCTCGTGCGCGAGGTGGTTGGCGGAAAACGTCGCCGAGCCGCCGAACGTCAGCTCACCCTGCTTCGCTTTGCCGGCCTTCACCAGGTCCCCGAAGGTCTTGAACGGGCTGTCGGCGGCAACCAATAGCGCATCGGCCGTGTAGTGAAACCAGTAGACCGGCGTGATGTCCTCGGTCTTATACTGGACGTTGCCCTCGAGCGGCTGAAGCACGATGTGCGGCAGGTTGCAGCCCATGATGGTATAGCCGTCCGCCGACATCCCGTTCAGCTGCGACCATGCCAGCGCGCCGCCGGCGCCCGGCTTGTTGATGACGATCAGCTCGTTCCTGTATTTCTTGCGGAAGACTACCTGCTGCCAGCGCGCCATGACGTCCGATTCGCCGCCGGGCACGAACGCAACGACGTATTGGACGTTCTTGTCGGGATATCCGAGCGCCTCGGCAATACACGGAATAAACAGCGCGCCCCCAACGAGCGCACAGATCAAGTTTCGACGGCGGTTCATCCGGTCCTCCCCTTTTGTAATTGCGACGGCGCCCTCAACAAACGATAGCAGCGACACCCGCGGCTGGCAAACGAATCACGGGGCGCGACGAGACACGAGCGCTCAGCAAAGCACGGAAATCGGCGGTCGCCTGTAGTCCCGAGTCGGCCTCCGGCGCGTTACTGCGCGTCCAGCGCGCGGCTCATGGCTCGCTGCGCACCACTCAGATCACGCCTCGGCGCTTGAGGTCGTCCTGTTGCTCGGAGGTGTAGCCGAGACCGCCGAGTATTTCCGCCGTGTGCGCCCCGAGCTGAGGTCCCAGCCAGCGCGTTTCACCAGGCGTTTCCGACATCTTGGGCACGATGCCCGGCAGCTGCACCGGCTTGCCGTCCGGGAGCCGGAATTCGCCGATCATCCCGCGGGCAGCGTAGTGCGCGTCCTTCGCGATATCGGAAATATCGTAGATCTTCCCGCTCGGAACGTCCGCCCGTTCGAGCGTGGCGAGCGCTTCGTCGAGATCGTGCGCTGCAGCCCAGTCGCCGATCACGCGCTCTATCTCTTCGGTGCGTGCGACGCGCCCGTCGTTGCGTTCGAGACCGGGATCGCTGGCCAGGTCCGCGCGGCCGATCGCGTTCATCATCCGCTTGAATATGGAATCCGCGTTGGCCCCGATCACGATGTACTTGCCGTCGCGCGTAACGTAGGTATTCGACGGCACGATGCCGGGCAACGAGGCTCCGCTGCGCTCGCGGACGAATCCGTACATGCCGAATTCGGGCAAAACGCTTTCCATCATGTTGAACACCGCCTCGTAAAGCGCGACATCGACGCACTGACCGCGGCCGCCGTTCACGTTGCGGTGATGCAGAGCCATCAGCGCGCCTATCACCCCATGCAGCGCCGCGATGGAGTCCCCGATCGAGACACCGACGCGGACGGGAGGACGATCGGGGTGACCCGTCACGTAGCGCAGCCCTCCCATGGACTCGCCGATGGCGCCGAAGCCGGGCCGGTCCCGATACGGTCCCGTCTGCCCGAACCCCGACAGCCGCACCATGATCAATCCGGGATTGATGCCGCAGAGCGCTTCCCACCCGAGCCCCCATTTTTCCATCGCCCCCGGCCGGAAATTCTCGACGAGGATGTCGGTGTCCCGCACGAGCTTGCGAACGATTTCCTGAGCTTCCGCCCGTTTCAGGTCGAGGGTTACCGATTTCTTGTTGCGGGCCTGCGCGTACCACCACAGCGAGGTGCCCTGGTAGAGCTTGCGCCACGTCCGCAGCGGATCGCCGCCGCGCGGCGGCTCGATCTTGATCACTTCCGCCCCGAATTCGGCCAGGATGCGCGCGCAGAAGGGGCCGGCGATCAACTGGCCGAGCTCGATCACCTTGATGCCTTGCAGAGGTAGCGGCATAAGACGGTGAATAGTGAACGGTGAGCGGCTTCGGCCGGATTCTGCCCCTCACTGCTCACTGTTTACTGTTCGTTGGCTCGGGTGTGATTATAATTCCTGCCCCCATGAACCGCCTCCTGGCCATTCTGGTCGCGCTGTCGATGGCGGGGTGCGCCGCTCTTGAGCCCCACCGCGACAAAGCCGTGGAACTCGAGCAGTTCGAGAAGCTTGCAGCCGACGAGCGCGTGCGTTACCAGGCGGGAGCCGAGGACTACGCCGGACGTGTGGCGGAAGTGCTCCCTGCGGCTATCGCCCAGGTAGAAGCCGGTCACTACCGCCCGTTCGCTGCGCCGGTAGTCGTCTATGTCTGCGCCACCAACGCCTGCTTCGAGCAGAACGTACCCGCAGCCGGCCGCTACACCGCGGCGGTGATCTACGATAACCGCCTGGTCCTCGCGCCTCGGCTGTTCGATCGCGAGCCCTCGCGCCTCTATCCGATCCTGGTACACGAGCTGTCCCACCTTCATCTCGGGCAGCGCCTCGGGCATTACACGCTGCGGATCCCGGTCTGGTTCCACGAAGGGCTGGCGTCACTGGTCGCGCAGGGTGGCGGCGCGGATCTCGTGAGCGAGGAGGAAGCGCGCCGCGCCATCGCGGCGGGAGAGCATTTCATGCCCGAAGAGACACACGACGAGACGAGCCGTGCCTATGCGGACCACTGGCGGCTCAAGATCGCGATGCTGTACCGCCAGAGCATGATGTTTCTGTCGTATCTCAGGAGCGCGTCCGGAGAGCACTTCCGCGCTCTGCTCGAAAGTCTGCAGCAGCGCGCGGCGTTCGACGAGGCGTTCAGCACCGCCTTCGGCGCCGGCGCGCTGGAGCTGGCACGACGCTACTTCGGCGCGTTGAACGCCCCGCCCGCAGCGTCTCCGTAGTCCGAAACTCCTGCCTTCGCCGCTGGGCCCGGCTCTGCTACGCGGCGGGAATCTGTCGCGATCCGGCGACGCGCGTAAACAACGGCGTCGGCTCCGCACGACAAATCGAACCGCATGGCAAAAAGAAATCGGGAATTCGATATCGTCGTTCCGATCTAATTCCTTGCAGCAAATATTTTCAACTCGTCAGTAAAGGAGGTTGTAATGCGTACTCTCTACACGAGCATGGGAATCGTGACGATGGTCCTGCTGTCCGCCTGCTCGGGCATGTCGTCGACCGACAAGGGAACCATTGCGGGCGCCGCGGTAGGCGGAGTGGCGGGCAGTGCGCTGAGCGGCGGCAGCGCGCTCGGAACGGTGGGTGGAGCGGCGGCCGGCGGCATTATCGGCCACGAAGTCGGCCAGAACCAGGATCGCAGGCGCTAACCGCGGCGATCGTTTCGCGCGATGGGGACCGGAGGAGGCCCCACTGCGCGGACTTTTTTTCAATGACAGAACCTATAGGTTCTAGCTGAACGAGGAATCCATGCGAGCGAGCAAAACCAGGCACCTGCGCCCCAAGCGGCACGATGAGCACCAGCCGGGCTCCGACAAGGAACATGGCGAAGGAAATTACAAGGCTTCACGGCAGTACAACGAAGCGACGCGCAAATTCGTACAGTCGGGGCGAGTAGAGGGAGCAGCAAGGAAGGCAAAACCCCGCAACGAGCAGGAGCGGGACGAGCTGCGCGCTGCGGAGCAAGTCGGTCGCAGGGAAAGCAAGGGTGAGGATCCCGCGCTGTACGGGGAAGGCGACGGATTTAGAGACAGGACTCGGTGAGATCCAGCCTGCTACGACGTTGCAATGTCGAGGGACAGGATGTAGTCGCACCGCTACAAGACAAAGCCGCGGGCCACGCGGATTTTTTTTTCTTTGCAATGGTCATAAAACCGTGAGCGCAGTGTCGCTCCGACGACTTATTTTTCTCGAGGAGGCAACGATGAAAAGGCTCGTGGCGTTGTTGTTGATGTCGGCATACGTCGTGCTGTTTGGATGCAACACGATGGAAGGCGTGGGCAAGGATGTCGAGCGTGGCGGCGAGAAGATCAAGAACGAGGCCAGGGAACATCGATAGCGGGTGGCACGCGCTTTTGCATTGCTGCGAATTACTTCAATCTAAGAGAGGAGCCAAACCATGAATTGGGACCGTGTTGAAGGCAACTGGAAGCAAGTGAAGGGCAAGTTCAAGGAAAAATGGGGCAAGATCAGCGACAATGAACTCGACGTCATCGCCGGCCGGCGCGATCAGCTCGTCGGCGCCATCCAGAAGTCCTACGGAGTGGCGAAAGACCACGCCGAGCGCGAAGTGAGCGAGTGGGAAAGAGCCAACCGCCGCATGTTCAACGACTAACAGCGGTCTGCCGGGAACCGGAGGTTCCCGCAACCGCAGACTAAATTGGAGACGCAAGATGAAAACTACATTGATGACGTTTGCAGTGGCAGCGGCGCTCGGATTCTCCGGAATGGGGTACGCGGCTCTCTCGAAGCAGGAGCGCAAAGCCGAGCAGGACCGCATCAGCAGCGCCTACAAGGCGGACAAGGAAAAATGCAAGGGCATGAAGGCGAACGCGAAGGACGTCTGCATGGCCGAGGCGAAGGGCACCCACAAGGTCGCCAAGGCTGAGCTCGAAGCACGCGACAAGGGCACGCCCAAAGCGCAAGCCGACGTCAAGCTCGCCAAGGCCGAAGCCGAGTATGACGTCGCGAAGGAAAAATGCGACGACAAGTCCGGCAACGCCAAGGACGTCTGCAAGAAGGACGCCAAGGCAACCTTCACCCGCGCCAAAGCCGACAGCAAGGTCGACCGCGAGGCCAAGGAATCGAGCAAGGACAATCGTGAGCGGGTGGCCGAAGCGAGGCGCGATGCAGTCAAGGACGTCAATCAGGCGGATTACAAGGCGGCTCGCGAGCGCTGCGATTCGCTCTCTGGGGACGCCAAAGACCGCTGCATCAGCGACGTGAAGGCACGCTACGGCAAGTAGCCGTTTTCCCGCCTGAAAACGGGCCTTCGGGCCCGTTTTTCTTTGCCTGAGGCCAGACTGTCGGGCTCGAGCGACACCAGAAAAATACTGGCGCCTCAGGTAGATGCCACCCCGCCATGGCGCAGCTGTCGTCGGTAGACGACAGATTGAGCCCGGCGATCGGGTGCGCTGGCAGCTTAAGTGGTTGTTCGGAAAGACAACCCAGCAGCTGGCACGCCGTATGCATATGCAGGCGGCATGACCCCGAATCGGAAGTATGGAGTGAGCCGGATGGTGGGCGGAATAGTCGGTTCAGCCAGCGGCAGCATACTCGGCACGGTTCGGCAGGTCACGAGATTGGCAGGCGCGTGACATAACGAGGTCACGCGCGGTACCAAGCAGAGTTCCATCCCTCCCCTGTTTTCCCCGGCATATGCCGGGGTTTTTTTGTACGCGCTCAGCGGCGCGCACTCACCAGGCAGCACATCGGCATTTCCCCCCGCACGGCGCGCCGCACCCCAATTTTGGTGCGCAGCTTGATCGAAGCAATGACGGTGAGAACCGCTTCGCGCTCACTCCTCGGCCCTCACGCCCATGTGTTACGCTCCCATTTCCGCAGCGGAACTTCATTCCGATCGAAGCAAGCCCGATCGAGAAAACCAGGTGAGGGGCCGATGAAAGTCGCCGATTCCACGCTCGCGCGCACGGGCGCCCAACTGCTGATCGATGCGCTCAAGGTTCACGGTGCGGACCTCGCCTTCGGTGTGCCCGGTGAAAGCTACCTTGCCGCGCTCGACGCCTTTCACGATGCCCGCGAAAAAATGCGGTTCATCATCTGCCGGCAGGAAGGCGGCGCAGCCTACATGGCCGAGGCATACGGCAAGCTGACCGGCCGCCCTGGCATCTGCTTCGTTACGCGCGGACCCGGTGCGGCCAACGCTTCGCTCGGTATTCATACCGCGTACCAGGATTCCACGCCGGTAATCCTCTTCATCGGCCAGGTCGGGAACGACTTCGTCGAGCGCGAGGCGTTTCAGGAGGTCGACTATCGGCGCATGTACGGCCCGCTCGCGAAGTGGGTGGCGCAGATCGATCGCGCCGAGCGCGTTCCGGAGTATGTGAGCCGCGCGTTCCACACCGCGGTATCGGGGCGGCCGGGCCCGGTCGTGCTCGCGCTGCCCGAAGACATGCTCACCGAAGCCGCAGCCGTTCCCGACACCGGCCGGTATCACCGCGCCGCCGCGCATCCGGGAGAAGGCGATATGCAAAAGCTGCGGGAGATGCTCGCGCAGTCGAAGCGGCCGTTCGTGCTGCTCGGCGGCAGCGACTGGAACGCGCAAGCGTGCGCTGACCTGCGCGTCTTCGCCGAGGCCAACGCCCTTGCCGTCGGCACCGCGTTCCGGCGGCAGGACCTGTACGACAACCGGCTGCCCAATTTCGTGGGGGACGTAGGCATCGGCATCAGCCCCAAGCTCGCCGAACGCGTCAGGAGCTGCGACCTCCTGATCGCGATCGGGGCGCGCCTCGACGAGATGACGACCGGCGGCTACACGTTGATCGACGTACCACGGCCCAAGCCGAAACTGGTGCACGTGCATCCGGGCCCGGAAGTGCTGGGACGCGTGTACGAAGCCGATTTGCCGATCAATTCAGGGATGCCGGAATTCGCGCAGGCCTTGCGCAAGCTGGCGCCCGTCGACTCGGGCGCCTGGAGAGATTCGACGCGAACCGCCCGCGCGGAATACGAAGACTGGACCAGGCCGGAGCCGGCACCCGGCGCGGTACATCCGGGCGAAGTCGTAGCCTTCCTGCGCGAGCACCTCCCTGCCGAAACTATCGTCACCAACGGCGCTGGAAACTTTGCCGGCTGGGTGCACCGGTTCTACGCGTACACCGGCTTTCGCACGGAACTTGCGCCGATCAGCGGCTCGATGGGCTACGGCGTTCCCTCCGCGGTGGCCGCCAAGCTGGTTCATCCCGACCGGCCAGTCGTCTCGTTCTCCGGCGATGGCGAGTTCCTGATGTGCGGCCAGGAGCTCGCCACCGCGATGCAGTACGACCTCAAGGTTCTGTTCCTGGTTCTGAACAACGGGATGTACGGCACGATACGGATGCACCAGGAGCGCGAGTATCCCGGCCGCGAAAGCGGCACTGGCCTGAAGAACCCCGACTTCGCCGCGCTTGCGCGCGCCTACGGCATGCACGGCGAGACCGTCGAGAAGACAGCCGATTTCAAGGCGGCGTTCGAGCGCGCGTGGCGGGCAAAGACGGCCGCGCTTATCGAGCTTCGAATAGATCCAGAGGCCATCACCACGCGCACGACGTTGTCCGCCATCCGGGCTGCCGCCCTCAAGAGGAAAGGTGCGTGAGTAGAAGCATTTCACGGCTCGCGCATTGGATTGCCGATGGCGCTTTATCTCACTGAGGACGATGTAAAGAAGCTGCTGACCATGAAGCTCGCGCTAGAGCGGGTCGAAGCGGCGCACCGGGCGCTCGGCGAGCGCCGCGCGGTGGACGTGCCGCGCGAACGGATCCACCTGCCCGCCGGAACACAGCACGTGCTGCAGGCCGCCGCGCCCGAGATCGGCTATATCGGTTTCAAGAATTACTATACGAGGCCGCAGGGCAGGGCGTTTTTCGTGCAGCTGATCAACATCGAGAGCGGCAGGTTGGAAGCGCTGATCGAGGCGGTCCACATGAGCATGGTACGGACCGGTGCAGCGAGCGGCATCGCGACGGGCCGTCTCGCCAACGGGGATGCAACCATCGTCGGGCAGATCGGTGCCGGACACCAGGCCATAGGCCAGCTCGAAGCCGTCTGCGCCGTGCGCCGGATACGTGCCGCCAGGGTGTATGCGCGCAACCGCGACCGGCTCGTCGGTTTCTGCAACATCATGTCGCAGAAGCTCGGAATCGAAGTCGTCCCCGCAGATTCGGCCGAAGCCGCGGTCCGCGGCGCTCATGTCGTAAACGTCATTACCAAGTCCGCCGCGCCGGTGCTCTCCGGTCAATGGCTGGAGCCCGGCCAGCACATAAACGCCGCGGGCTCGAACGCTCTCACACGCCGCGAGATCGACGAAGAAGCGGTCAGGAAATGCGATGTCGTCACCGTCGACTCGCGCGGCACGGCCCGCAAGGAGTGCGGCGATCTGTTGCCCGCGGTCGAAAGCGGCTGGCACCGCTGGGAGACCCTGACGGAGCTTGGTGATTTAATCACCGGCCGCGCGCCGGGGCGGGCTACCGCGCGGCAGATCACCCTCTACGAGTCCCACGGCATGGGCATACAGGATATCTACACCGGCGCAGCGGTTCTGGGGCTGGCGCGAGAGCGGGGTATCGGCACCGAACTGCCGATCTGAAGGCGGCGCTATCCCGCCGCGCAATGGATCTATCTGGTCATTCGGGGCAACAAGTCGGAACGAAACTAGGAGGCAGCGATGGCAGAAGAGAACCGCACGCGCGTCGTGATCTTGGCAGGCCCCTATCGCATCAAGGGTGACATCGCTCTCGTGCCGGGGGCCCGTCTTACCGATTACATGGTCGAGTCGAAAGGGTTCATCGCGGTGACCCAGGCGGAAGTCTGGGATCTCGAAGGCCGCAGAATCCTGACGGCGCCTTTCCTCGACGTGAGCCGCGAGCACGTGGTCGTCGTAGTGCCGGAATGAGGCGCCCTACGGTGCCGGCATGGCGAGCGGCTTTCCCTTCTCCACGATATAAGTAGCGAGCACCTTGCCCGGTGTATTGCCGTTCTTGCCGGCATGCACCCGTCCCGCTTCAACGAAGAACACTTCGCCGGCGTTCAAGGTGACGGACGGTCTACCTTCCACCTCCAGAGTCAGCGTGCCTTCCAGCACGTAGCCCAGCTCCTCGCCCGGATGCGTGTGCTTGCCGATTGTCGCGCCGGGCAGGAAGTCTACCCGCGCCACCACCGCCGCTCGGCCTTGCAGACTGAGATCAGGCGACTGCAATACGGTACGGGTAAATGGAGGTTTTTCCTGCTGCGCATCCAGTTCGTGTATGCCCCATGCACCCAGCGTTCCAGCCGCAACAAAAGCGGCTCCCAGCATCAGTTTCGAGTTGCTCATGATTTCCTCTCCTCCGGGGTTTGACCCTGAACGCCAAGAATAGCCGATTCAGGACGACCACGGCTGAATCCGCGTGCGGGTCTGCCTGAGCGCATGCATCTTGGTGCGCAGCGACCACGCGAAGCCGTCGAGCCCGGGCAGCAGGCTAGAGCGATTGATTCCCATCCGGTGCAGCATGGAGAGTATGTCGCGGCCGAGCCGCCGGCCGATGACGACTTTTACGACGTTCTCGCGCGCGCCTTTGTAGCGCGCGAGGTTCGCAACGAACGATTTCGTCACGTCGCCCACGGCGGTAAAAACCCCCTGCTGGATGCTGAGGCGCCGGTTCAGCAGCAGCGGATTTACCGTGTAGACGAACGCGGCGGGTTTGACCGGCTGCTTCATCAGTTGCGGCATGAACAACCGGAGAAAGGTCTCGGAATCCCGATCCCGGTCGTAGTCGCTGGGCCGCGGAAGGTGCGGCGCTGCCTGTGGCACCACGCGGTTGGCCTCCCGTTGCAGCCATTCGCCGTTCAGGGCCCAGATGGCCGCCTCCCCTTTGGCCGTTTCGAGCGCGATATAGGCGGCAATGAAAGGAGAGTAGGTCCAGTCAATGAGGCGCGTCGGCGTGCCGTGGTGCTGCATCATCGCCAGCAGCAGCTGCAGGTCGTTGGTGACTGGCAGCCCCGGCTCCTGCGCGGGAAGATGGCGGTAAAAGTCCTGCAGGAAGAAGCTCTCCACGATCGCCTTGCCATTCGCGGGGAATCCGTACTCGCTGCAGTAGCGGTCGAGGCTGCTCGTCGGAAGCCACCGCGCGTTGGCATGACCGCGAAACATCCACCGGGTCGTGGGAAACCACCGGCGGAACTGCCTGATCAGATCGTCGCCCGAGCGCAGGCGCTTTTGACTGAAGCTGAGCCCCTCCGCCCGCAGCTTGCGCCTACGGTTAAATGTCCTCATCCCGACAGCTCGCGCATGACCGCATACAACGCATTCTGCGCCTCGAACCCGATTCCCGGCCGGTCGGGCAGCCTGAGGTGTCCGTCTTCGACCTTCGCATCGTCCGCAAACCCGGCGAACATGCCGAACACGTCCGGGTACGCCTCGCAACCGCCCAGCCCGAAGCCGCCCACGATGGCGAGCGTCATCTGGCTGCCGCCGTGGGGGAAGACTGATTTCCGTTCCCACCCCCGGCGCTCCAGCATGGCGAGCGTGCGCGAGAACTGCACGATGCCATATGACTGAGGCACGTCGATCTGGATAATATCGCGGTCGGCGCGCAATCCTCCGAAACGCACCAGATTTTCCACGTCCTGGGTCGAGAACAAGTTTTCGCCGGTGCCGATGGGCGCGTCATAGATCCCGGCGACCTCCGCGAGCAGCTCGTAGGCCAGCGGGTCCGTGGGTTCCTCGAACCAACGCAGCCGGTACGGTGCGAGGGTCTTCGCGTAGGCGAGCGCGCGTGCGCGGTCGAAGGCGGCATTCGCATCCACCGCGAGATGGTCGCTACCGGCGACGACTTTCAACGCCGCCTCCACACGCTTCACGTCTTCCGATATCGGCGCACCCCCCACCTTGATCTTCATCGTGCGATAGCCCTGGTCGAGCCTTTTGCGGATTTCGTCCTGCAGCCCCGCCAGCCCCTTGCCCGGCTCGTACCAACCACCGCCGACGTAGCACGGTACGTGGTCCGGCGCCCTGCCCCCGTTGTAGCGCTCGGCCAGCGTGCGGTGCAGCGGCTTGCCGGCGATCTTGGCGACCGCGTCCCACACCGCGACCTCGATCGTGCCGATGGCGACCGAGCGCTCGGTATGCCCGCCCGGCTTCTCCCGCTGCATCATGCAGGCGAGGATCTTTTCGGGATCCAGGTTCTCTCCAGCCGCGTCGACCAGCGAATCCGGATGCGCCTTGAGGACGCGGGGAATAAACCGGGCCCGCATCTGGGCGCCGCACGCATACCGGCCGGTCGAGTTGAAGGCGAAGCCGGTCACCGGCTTGCCGCCCCGTATCACGTCGGTGACAACCGCAACGACGGAAGTGGTCATCTCGCTGAAATCGAATACTGCATTGCGCAGGTTCGATTTCAGGGCAACGGCGGTCTCGCGGATGTCGGTGATGCGCATAGTGCGAAACGGCGTCCCGGATACGACGTCTCAGGCACGGCGTCTCAGATAATCCGTCCCAGATACGGCGTGTCCATATTTCGTTCCTTGACGCTTTGTCTGGTTCATCTGGGACATCGTTCTTCCCTTATGCCCGTCGCTTCGACGAAGCCGCGCCAGCGCCGTCGCCGCTGCACAGCTCCAGCGTGCGAGCTGCCTCAGGGTTTCCCATCACTCATTCCTATCACCTGAAATCACTCGACCTTGATGTTCGACGCCTTGATGACCTTGCTCCACTTCGGAACTTCCTGCTTGATCTGGGCGGTGAACTGCTCCGGCGTACTCACGATGACGTCGGCGCCCATTTCCAGCACCTTGGACGTCACGTCGGGCAGGTGCATGATCCGCTTTGCTTCCGCATAGAGCTTGGTCACGATAGCCGCCGGCGTCCCAGCCGGCACCAGCATGCCGGTGATGGTGACCGACTCGTGCCCCTTGAAGCCGACCTCGGCCATGGTCGGCACGTCCGGGAACATGGACGTCCGCTGTTCACTGGTGAACGCGAGCGCACGCACCCGCCCGGCCTTGATGTGCTGTGTCACCGGCGGTACCGCCTGGCAGCCGAACGGGACCTGGTTGCCGACCACGGCTGCGAGCGACGGGCCGCCGCCGCTATACGGCACCGGCACCAGATCGACCTTGGCGTCGATCGCCAGCAGACGCGCTGCTAGATCCGGCACGGTGCCGATACCGGGCGTGGCCATGCTGTATTTCCTGGGGTCCTTTTTCACCGCTTCGATCAGCTCGTTCAACGTCTTCGGCGTCTGGCTCGTGTGCACGAAGAACACGTGCGGCGAATGCGAAAGATTGGAAATCGGGATGAAGCTCTTGTACGGATCGTAGGGAATCTTGTCGTACAGGCCCGGGTTAACCATCAGGGTCGAGCTCACGAACAGGATCGTGTAGCCGTCGCCCGGCGCGTTCGCGGCTATGCCCATGCCGATGTTGCCGCCGGCGCCACCGCGGTTGTCCACCACCACCTGCTGTCCCCAGGTCTCGCTCATCTTCTGCCCCATCAGGCGAGCGATGGTGTCGGTCGCCGCGCCCGGCGGGAACGGGACGATGATGCGTATCGGCCGCGCCGGGTACTGCGGCTCCGCGGCGTGCAGCCCGCACGCCATGAACAGGGACATGCCCAGCACTGAACGAATCGCTGCTTTCATTACGGGGCCTCGCATGCTTCCAGATTGTGAACCTGCCTATTATCGCCCGCGGAGCGTTCTCCGCCAGATGGCATGAGCCGCATCACGCATTTCCCATCACCCATCACTCATCACTCGGGCTTAATGCCTGCCTCCTTGATCACCTTCGCGTAACGCGGCGTTTCCTTTGCGATAAAGGCGGCGAACTCCTCGGGCGTGCTGGTGAGCGGTTCCACCCCGGCGTCCAGCAGCCTCTTCTTGAGATCGGCCGAAGTGAGCGCCTTGACGAGTTCCGAGTTGAGGCGGGTGATGACAGCCGGTGGCGTCGCGGCCGGCGCCAGGATGCCGTACCAGAGCTTTACGATGAAGTTCTCGTAGCCCTGCTCC
>DATFWO010000303.1:0-2935 GCA_035259205.1 Burkholderiales bacterium
TGTGGCCAGGACGGACCGTATGCGAGGCGCACGGCGCAGGCCATATGTCGATATGGTCAAGCCGGGCAACGATGCAGACGACCGTCCTGGCCGCAACCCGAGTGGGACGGGGCGCTGTGGGCGCATCTCTTTGTCGGGAGCTCTCGCAATATCGACATATTGTTTCGGGCTCTCCTCCTCGACCTGCATCCCACATCGCCTCCGTCGCACACGTGCCTAGTTATGAAATAGGTTCTAGACTATGGGCTCCATACTTCACTCCACGGGAGTCCCGTACGGCTATGAATGCAAGCGAAAAGCGCAAACGATTCCGCGCGGTGCTGACCGGTCAGCGCTGCATGTCGCCCGCGACGGTATTCGATGCGTTGTCGGCGCGAGTGGCGGAGTCCGTCGGTTACGAGCTCGGCATCCTGTCCGGCTCGGTGTCCGCGGCTACGGTGGTAGCCGCGCCTGATCTCGTGCTGCAGACGCTGACCGAGTTCGCCGACCAGGTCCGACGGATCACGCGCGTGAGCAACTTGAGCCTGTTCGTCGATGCCGACCAGGGCTATGGCAACGCGCTGAACGTGATGCGCACGGTCGAGGAGCTCGAGCATGCGGGCCTGGCCGGGCTCGCCATAGAAGATCTGGTCATGCCGGCCCGGTTCGGGAGTGGCGGAGCGGAAGAGCTCATATCGACCGAGGAAATGACGGGGAAACTGCGCGCGGCGCTGCGCGCGCGACAGGATCCTCTCCTGGTGATCGCGGCGCGTACCGCGGCGCTCAAGGTCGAGACTACGCCCAAAGCCGTCGCCCGCGCCCGCGCCTATGCCGCGACGGGCGTGGACGCGATCTTTCTGACCGGACTGAAGAAGCTGGAGGATCTCGATGCTGTGCGCGCGGCGGTCCAGCTCCCGATCATCGTCGGCAGCGCGCCCACCTTGAAGCGCGAGGACCTTGCCGCGCGCGGCGTGCGGTTCTGCCTACAGGGCCATTCGGTCATCCCCGCCGTCGTCAGGGCAATGCGCGAAACCTACACCCATCTCTACCGGGGCGGCTCCCCGGCGGAACTCAAGTCCACCATTGCCCCGCCGGAGGAAATGGAGCGCCTGCTCGGCACGGAGAACTACAAGAAATGGCAGAGCGAGTATCTGTCGTGACGTAACGCGCTCCCCTCCGCAGGTCCCTTGCCCATCCGGCGCCTTCGAGGGTATTGTCTGCGCCTGTCCTCGCAACTGAAGGAGATCCGTTTGAACATTACACGTCGTGCATTCCACTTGTCGCTGGCCTCGCTGGCGTGTTCCATCGCAATTGCCGGGGGCACCGCGCTCGCCCAGACCGCGCAGAAACCCTTCGAGCCGGTAGTGGGGCAATCAGGCAAGGACGTAGTCTGGGTGCCGACGCCGTTCGTCCTCGTCGAGAAGATGCTGGACATGGCAGGCGTGACGCCGCAGGACTACGTAGTCGATCTCGGCTCGGGCGACGGCCGCAATGTGATCGCTGCCGCCAAGCGCGGAGCCCGCGCGCTCGGCGTCGAGTTCAATCCGAACATGGTCGAGCTGTCGAAACGCAACGCGGCCAAGGAAGGCGTCGCCGACAAAGCGACGTTCGTGGAGGGCGACATGTACGAGGCCGATATTTCGGAGGCCACTGTTCTCGCCTTGTTCCTGCTGACCGAAAACCTCAACAAGCTGGCGCCGAAGTTCATGGATTTGAGGCCGGGCACCCGCATCGTTGCGAACGGGTTCGGAATCGACGGCTGGAACGCCGATGAGACCGGCAGGGCAGACGGCGATTGCGGGAGCTGGTGCACCGCATATCTGTATATCGTGCCGGCCCGGGTGGCGGGGACCTGGCGTCTCCCGCAAGGCGAGCTCACGCTCGAGCAAAAATTCCAGATGCTCTCCGGCACGCTGTCCTCGGGCGGCGCGAGCACGCCGATTGCGAACGGCCGGCTGCGCGGAGATCGCGTCAGCTTTACCGCGGGGGGCAAGAGCTACGAGGGTCAGGTGAGCGGCGAAATCATCCAGGGCCTCGACGGGGTGTGGAGAGCCGACCGTCTTCGCCCCTGATGAGAAACCAGGGACTAGAACGTGGCTCAAAACCATTGCCGCCATGGAAGCACACGGAAGCAAGAATATGCATCCATGAGAACATCCGCCCGTATCGCGTGGCTCGCGATGGTCGTTGCGGTGCTCGTGCCGCTGTCGCACGCCCAGAATTATCCGAACCGCCCCGTGCGTATCATCGTCCCGCTGGCTGCCGGCGGCGGCATGGATACGGTCACTCGCGCCCTGGGGCTGCGGCTCGGGGAGTCGTTCGGCCAGACCTTCGTCACCGACAACCGCCCGGGCGCGGGAAGCCAGATCGCCCTCGAGCTTCTGGCTTCTGCGGCGCCGGATGGCTACACGCTGATGATGCTGAGCGCCACTACGGTCATACACCCGCTGCTCTACAAGTCGCGCTTCGACATCGTTCGCGATTTCTCCCCCGTCTCCCAGGTGACGGCGCAGGGTTACGTGCTGGTCGTCCATCCGTCGGTTCCCGCGAACTCGGTCCGCGAGTTCGTGCAGTACCTGCGCGCGAATCCCGACAAGCTGAACTACAGCTCCTCCGGCATCGGCAGCCCGATTCACATGAGCGGGGAGCTCTTCAAGATCGCCACTGGAACGCGTATGACCCATGTTCCATACAAGGGCATGGGAGCGGCCTACACGGATCTCGTGGGAGGGCACGTGCAGGTATCCTTTCCGACGATCATTTCGTCTATCGTTCACGTCAACGCGGGGCGGCTGCGCGCGCTGGCGGTGACACCCGCAAAGCGGGTTCCGGCGCTGCCCAACATCCCCACGTTTGCCGAAGCGGGCGTGAAGGGAGTCGTAGTGGTCAATTGGTATGGCCTCATTGCACCGGCCAGGACCCCGAAGGAGATCATCGAGCGCATCTCCGGCGAAAC
>DATFWO010000304.1:0-3144 GCA_035259205.1 Burkholderiales bacterium
TGTTAGACCCCTAGACAGGTCGGGGGCCGCGTCATGGATTTCGGAGCCCGTTCCAATATCGCCGATCTCGCCCTCTACCAGAATGCCAGGGTTGATCGACTTGAGGACCTCAATGGCCTCTTTGGTCTGGCGCACGTTCTCTTCCAACGGCAGCGCGGAAAGGTCGAAGACGATCGCATCGAACCCGGCCTTCGCCGCGGCCACGGCGTTCGGCAGGGAGTGGGTATGATCTGCGTTGAGAAAGATGGGAAAATCGAGCTCCTCCCGCAAGCTTCCTACCAGAGCCGCTATCTGACGGACTCCGATGAACTCGCGTTCGCCCTCTGACACACCAACCAATACCGGGACGTTCAATTCCTGCGCGGCGGCGAGTACTGCTTTCAACTGGACCGAATCAGCGATGTTGAAGTGGCCGATCGCTGCTCCGCGTTGTTGTGCCCGCTGTAAGGCATCCCGCAAATTCCGCATACGATGTTCCCTTCAGACCGTCTTCGTGCCGCCCTGCTCCCTCCTTATCCACCAGCGGCTTTCGGCATCATGGCTGTCTCATTCGAGGTGGTGATCTACTCAAATAGACCCCATACTTGAAATGCGACATTGACGCTCTTGCTTCGATCTGCGCGTTATTGCGGCAATCTACCAAGTCGGATCGGTTCCGCCGCGGTGAAGATCGGTCATGAGCTCGATTTCGCCCTGGTCGCGACTGGAGCCGCGCCATCGCTGATCGGAGCCGGCATCGATGACAAGTGGGGTGGGCTTGACCGAAACTTCTGCTGTCGCACCAGTTCGCGGCATCGGCTGCAATGTCGCCGGCAGGATCGCGCCGGTGGCCAGCACGCTCACGGAGCAGGCGCCGAACTGTCGCCACCATCCCAAGGTCGACCAGGATGGTGGACTTGAACGCGACCACGCACGGTCATCTTCTCAAGGGTTCGATCAGTGCCGGGCGCCACGGGATCGACTAACCGATGAAACAGCAATTCTGGCACATGACCCGGCCCAGGTACTTCGATCGAATGGTCCCCGGGGGCCTTGGCGTTGCTGCCGGAACCCGTCCGGCCGGCGAAATTGCCGCAATAACGCGCGGATCAGAGCAAAAGAGCTAAAGCCACCAGTTCACGGATGTGCCTGCTTGGCGGCTGCCCAATCGCAAGCTGCGCAAGGAGGCAGCGCATGCGCCGAGCGGAGCAATTCAACACCCTGGTCCTCGGCGGCGAACAGGGCAGTAGATCGCTGGCTTGGCCTCTGGCAAGCCTAAGGCGCCAGACCGCCCGGAGGGTGAATGTGCAGCTCGTTAGCTCGGCGGGCTCTCCGCAACCGATCGCGCTCGGTGCTGTCGGTGCGGCTTGCAGCGGAGTTGGAATGCGGGGTTTAACCACGGATGGCTAGTCGGATCGAAGACTACGCATTGATCGGCGACTGCGAGGCGGCGGCGCTCGTCTCCCGGGAGGGTTCCGTCGACTGGCTCTGCTGGCCCCGCTTCGATTCCGGGGCGTGCTTTGCAGCCCTGCTGGGCGATGCAAACAATGGACATTGGCGGATCGCGCCGGCTGTGACGTCGGCGGCCGCCTCCAACGTACGTGTGCAGCGCCGCTACGTCCCTGACACGCTGATCCTCGAAACCGAATTCGTCACTACCGACGGCAGTGCGGTCGTCCTCGTCGACTTCATGCCGTTGCGTGAGGGCCGGGTTTCGTCACATCTCGTCCGCCTGGTGGTCGGCAAACGCGGCACAGTGCCGATGCACACGGAGTTGATCGTCCGCTTCGGATACGGTGCGTGGATACCTTGGGTGACCCGGAGTGACGCCGGTGAGCTCCTGGCAATTGCGGGTCCGGAACGCGTGGTGCTGCGGACGCCAGTCGAGCTTCGGGGCGAGGATTTCACCACCGTCGGTGATTTCACCGTCTCAGCTGGGCAGCACGTGCCCTTCGTCTTAAGCTACGGGCAGTCCCACCTTCCGCTTCCCGAGACGGTGGACGCGGTGGCGGTGCTGCGGTCGACCATGGAATTCTGGCAATCGTGGGCAAGCAAGCGGCGACGCACCGAGCGCCCCGACGGGATCGTGACGCGCTCGCTCATCACGTTGAAGGCCCTGACTTATGCGCCCACGGGCGGCATTGTCGCCGCACCGACGACGTCGCTGCCTGAGCGGCTGGGCGGGCAGCGCAACTGGGACTACCGCTTCTGCTGGCTGCGCGATGCCACGCTGACGCTGCTCGCACTGATGAACGCCGGGTACTACGAGGAGGCGCGTGCGTGGCGCGACTGGCTTCTGCGCGCCGCCGCGGGAAGCCCCAAAGATCTCCAGATCATGTACGGCGTAGCGGGTGAGCGATGGCTGGCCGAGCGCGAGCTTCCTTGGCTCGGCGGCTACGAGAGCTCGAAACCCGTGCGCATTGGCAACGCAGCCGCCGACCAGCTTCAGCTCGATGTCTTCGGCGAGGTGGCAGACGCCCTCTATCACGCGCGAGTCGGCGGCCTCGAGCAATCCGGGGCTGCGTGGGACTTCGGACGTGCACTGCTCGCGCATCTGGAAACGGAGTGGCGTAATCCCGATGAAGGCATTTGGGAGGTGCGGGGAGGGCGTAGACACTTCACCTACTCCAAGGTGATGGCGTGGGTCGCATTCGACCGCTCTATCAAATGGCTCGAGATGGTTGGGATGGGTGGACCTGTGGAGCGTTGGCGCCGGGTGCGCGCAGAGATCCACGAGGAGGTGTGCCGAAGGGCCTTCAACCCGGCTCTTGGGGCGTTCGCCCAGTCATACGAAAGCGACCAGATGGACGCGAGCGCGTTGCTCATTCCGCAGGTCGGCTTCCTGCCACCCGACGACGCGCGCGTGCTGGGCACTATTCGGGCCGTCGAGCAGAAGCTGCTGCGCGACGGGTTCGTGCTCAGGTACGACACGGGCGCAACGAACGACGGCCTTCCGCCCGGCGAGGGCGTCTTCATCCCCTGCAGCTTCTGGCTTGCCGACGCCTATGTCCTGACCGGCCGCTTCGCGGATGCGCAACGACTGTTCGAGCGGCTGGTCGGCTTGTGCAACGATGTGGGTCTGCTCGCCGAGGAGTACGACTTCGGCGCCCAGCGCGCCGTCGGCAACTTCCCCCAAGCCTTCTCCCACATCGCGCTGGTGAATAC
>DATFWO010000305.1:0-13571 GCA_035259205.1 Burkholderiales bacterium
ATATGTCGATATGGTCAAGCCGGGCAACGATGCAGACGACCGTCCTGGCCGCAACCCCGGAGGGGACGGGGCGCTCTGGGCGCATCTCTTTGTCGGGAGCCCTCGCAATATCGACATATTGCTTCGGGCTCTCCTCCTCGAGCTGCATCCCACATCGCCGCCGTCGCACACCTGTCTATTATTGAGATAGGTTCTATGTGCTGTCCCGTAAATACCGCGCATAAGTAGATGCCATCTCAAGAAGCCGATCACTGGCGCGCCCAGGCCGCCCGATTGAGACAGCAAGGCAAGCTAGCTGAAGCGGAGGCCGCCTGCCGCAAGGCTCTGCAACTTGCGCGCGACGATGCGCATGCCTGGAGCGAGCTCGCGCATAACTTGCGCTGGCAGGGGAGGTTGGCTGAGGCGCACGAGGCGGCAACGACCGCCGTGCGCCTGGATCCTCAGCTCGCCACCGGGTGGTTCAACCTCGGCGCGGCGCTCGCGGGCCAGGGGGAAGCTTTGGCCGGAATCGACGCTTACCGCAAGGCGCTCGCGCTGAAGCCCGACTTTGCCGAAGCCTGGTCCAACCTCGGGACTGCTCTCGGCACGCAAGGCGACAGGGCGGAAGAGATCGGCGCTTACCGGCGCGCGCTCAGGATCAATCCGGACCTCGCCATCGTCTGGAGCAACCTGAGCACCGCTTTGCGCGAGGCAGGGGAGATCGATGAGGCCGTAAAGGCGGGGCGGCGCGCCGTGGAGCTCGATCCCGGATTGTCCGGCGGCTGGACCAACCTGGGGAATGCCCTGCGCGACTCAGGCGCCTGGCAGGAGGCGATCGAAGCTTACGAGACCGCGCTGCGGCTCGCGCCGGGCCTCGCTCCCGCCTGGACCGGCCTCGGCAACGTCTTCCAGGACATGGAGCGGTTCGAAGAAGCCTCGCGCGCGCATCAGAAGGCCGTCGAGCTCCAGCCCGACAGTCCGCAACTGCTCTTCAATCTGGGTCTGACGCTCAGGTTCTGTGGCCGAAGCGCCGAAGCCGTGGCCTGCTATCGCCGGGCCATCGAGTTGAAACCCGACCCCCAGACCCAGTGGAACCTGGGCCTTGCCCTGCTCATCCTGGGCGAGTTGAAGGACGGGTGGGAGCAATACGAGTGGCGCTGGCGTCGCAGCGAGTCTGAAGCGAGACGCTACGATTTCGCCGGCTGGGACGGGGTGGTTGCTGCCTCGCGCCGCCTGCTGCTCTGGGCGGAGCAAGGCGTCGGCGACCAGATCATCTTCGGCAGCATGGCGGCAGAGCTCGCGGCGACCCCGCTCACGGTAACCCTCGAGGTCGACCCGCGCCTGGTTCCGCTGTTTCAGCGCTCAATACCCAGGCTTTCCGTGGTGGCCCGCCAGGAACCGCCAGCGTTATGCCCGGCTGATTACGATTGCCAGACGCCGATCGCGAGCCTGGGGCGCTGGCTGCGGACCTCGTTTGAGAGCTTTCCGCAACACAGCGCTTATCTGCAGCCTGATCCTTCCCGGGTCGCACACTACCGGGAGCGATTGCGCGCGAGCCTGCCCGGCGCGCGGATCATCGTCGGCGTGTCGTGGCACAGCGCAAATCGCGAGCTCGGGAAGTACAAAAGCCTGGCGCTCGCCGACTGGCTGCCGCTATTGCAGACACGGGGTGCCGGCTTCGTGGACCTTCAGTACGGCGATACCGCTGGCGAGCGCGCTGCCCTCGAGGAGCGGCACGGCGTGCGCCTCGAGCATCTGCCGGACCTCGATCTGTTCAACGATCTCGATGGTCTTGCCGCGCTCGTCGGCGCCTGCGATCTGGTGATCACGGTAAGCAACGTTACTGCGCACATCGCGGGCGCGATCGGCAAACCGGTCTGGCTGCTCTCGCCCCGGGCGAAAGGCAAAATCTGGTACTGGTTTTCCGGCCGGCGGGACAGCCCATGGTACCGGTCCATGCGCATTTTCGAGCAGCAAGGTCCCGCGGAGTGGCGGCCAGTGCTCGATGCGGTGGCGCGCGAGCTCGCGTCACTGATCGGACATCAATAAGCGGTAAGCGGCGAGCGGCGGTACTCCAGGCTCCGATCTAAGGCTTGCCGCTCGCGAGTCAGTTAGAATGTGACGCCGGCGTGGACGCGGCGGTCGAGATCCAGCGATCGCCTGCAGCCGTTGCCCTTCCGCCTGCCGTTCGCACGCTCCAGCCGACAACGGTTCGCTGACGGCCGGGGAGTCACAGCTATGTCAGACCTCGAAGAAATCCGCCCCAGCGTGCAGGAAAGCCTGCAACGGGTTACCGAGCTTCTGCGCAAGCACGAGCTGGTGGAGAATCTCGTCCGCCGCCAGCCGGGTCCCCGGCAAGAGCTGGTCGAGAATCTGGTGCACAAGCTGCACGTCGTCGAGCTGCAGAAGCTTCTCGATTCCCTCCATCCCGCGGACGCCGCCTACGTGCTCGAAGCGCTGCCGCTCGCCGAGCGCCTGGTGGTGTGGGATTTCGTCAAGGCCGGGCGCCAGGGCGAAATCCTGCTCGAGGTCTCCGACGCCGTGCGCGAAACGCTCATCGCGACCATGGACGAGAAGGAGCTGGTCGCGGCGGCGGAGCAGCTCGACACGGACGAAATCGCCGATCTCGCTCCGGACCTGCCGCGCGAGGTGATCCAGGACGTCTTCAAGTCCCTGTCGCCAGAAGAGCGCGAGCAGCTCCGCGCGGCGATGTCCTATCCGGAGAATACCGTCGGCGCGCTGATGGATTTCGACATGATCAGCATACGCGAGGACGTGACGCTCGAAGCGGTCCTGCGTCATCTGCGGCGTCTCGAGGAGATGCCCGACCACACCGATCAGCTGTTCGTAGTCGATCGCACCGGACAATTCAAGGGCCTGGTGCCGGTCAATCGCCTGCTGGTGAGCGATCCGGACACGCCGGTCACCGGCGTCATGCAGCCGGAATCGATCAAGTTTCAGGCCCACGAGAAGGCGCAGGACGCGGCCAACGCCTTCGAGCGCTACGGCCTCGTGTCCGCTCCGGTCGTCGACGACGACGGCAAGCTGATCGGCCGGGTGACGGTGAACGCGGTGATGGACTACATCCGCGAGGAAACCGACAGCGACATGCTCACCGCCGGCGGGCTGCGCGAGGAGGAGGACCTCTTCGCGTCGGTCTGGAATAGCATCAAGAACCGCTGGACGTGGCTCGCCGTGAACCTGGTCACGGCCTTCATCGCGTCGCGCGTGATCGGCCTCTTCGAGCATTCGATCTCCAAGGTGGTCGCGCTCGCCGCGCTGATGCCGATCGTGGCCGGGATCAGCGGAAACTCTGGGAATCAGACGATCACGATGATCGTGCGTGGCCTGGCTCTCGGCCAGATCAGCGCGGGCAACGCGCGCGCGCTGTTCATCAAGGAAATCGGGGTGAGCGTCTTGAACGGATTGATCTGGGGCGGCCTCGTGGGATTGTTTGCATTTCTCATTTACCATCGCTGGCAGCTCGGGCTGGTGATGACCGGGGCGATGGTGCTTTCGCTGTTGCTCGCCTCCGTGATGGGGGTGGCTATCCCGCTCACGATGCAGAAGCTCGGGCGCGACCCCGCGGTCGGCTCCAGCGTGATGATTACGGCCATCACGGACAGCGGGGGATTTTTCATATTCCTGGGTCTGGCGACGGTCTTTCTCGTGTAGTTTCCCGCTTATGTCGAATAACCTGACGGAAAGATTGCGCGCCGCGTTCGGGCGCTTCCAGGCGCAAGACCTGCCGGGCGCGGAGCGCATGGTCGGCGAAATTCTCAAGGAAGCGCCGGGCGAGCCCAACGCCCTGCACCTGCTCGGCGTGATGCGGCTTGCAGGCGGAAACGCCCGCGAGTCGGCGTCACTGATTACCCGGGCGCTCGCAGCCAGCCCGCGGGATGCCGCGATGCTGGAAAACCTGGGGCTCGCGCGTGCAACTCTGGGAGAGTATGGCGCGGCCGAATCGGCGTTCAGGCAGGCCCTCGAGCAGGGCGCCAGGCACGGTCTGCTGCACGTGCGGCTCGGTCTGGCACTGGCCTCCCAGGGACGGCTCCCCGAAGCCGAGGCTGTCCTCCGCGAAGCCGCTGTCCGGTTTCCGAACGACCCCGATGTTCTCCTGAACCTGGGCAATGCGCTCGCAGGGCAGGGCCATGCGGAAGAGGCGCTCGCTTGCTACCAGAAACTGCTCAAGCTGCAACCCGGTCACGCAATCGTGCATTTCAATCTGGGCAACCTCTACCGGAACATGGCGCGATGGGAGGAGGCGGCCGCAGCGTTCGAGCAGGCCCTCGCGCTCGCTCCCAACGATGCCGACACCCACAACAATCTCGGTCTCGTCCATGAACAGCAGCAGCGCTACGACGCTGCAGAGGCCTGTTACCGCCGGGCGCTGGCGCTTGCTCCCGGCCACGTGCAGGCCGCCAGCAATCTGGGGAACGCGCTGCGTGCCCAGGGGCGGCTGGATGAGGCCGTCATCTGCCACGAGCAGGCGCTGGCGGGCGATCCCAACTATCTCGACGGATACATCAACCTCGGCAATGCGCGCATCGAGCAGGGGCGTTACGCCGAGGCGAAAGCGCTCTACGAGAGGGTGCTGCGGGTGGACCCGCGCAACTTCGAGGCCCATTTCAATCTCGGGATGGCGCATAGAATCCAGGGCGAAACGAGTGAAGCGATCGCGTGCTATCGGCTCGCTCTTGAGGACGATCCCGGCCGGGCGATCGCGCACGTTGCCCTCGCCGGCGTGTACCGGGAAACGGGCAATCTCGAGGCCGCCGCTGCCGGCTATCGAAGAGCGCTGGAAATCGCCCCCGGTGATGCCGCCACGCACCATGAGCTCGCTGAAACGTTCAAGCTCGGAGGCCGGCTCGACGAGGCGATCGCCCGCTACGAGAGCGCGCTGAAGCTCAAGCCCGATTACTTCAAGGCCCTGAACGGGCTGGTCCATCTGCGCCAGCACATCTGCGACTGGGCCGGCATTGAGGAGCTGTGGCAGCGGCTGCGGCGCGACCTGGCGGCGCGCGCCGACGTCAGCGCCGCGCCGTTCACATTTCTTTCCATGCCCACGTCTGCGGAGGAACAGCTGGCATCGGCGAGGGCGTGGGCGCAGCGTGAGCTGGCGGCAAGCGCCGCAGCACGCAGCCGGCTCGGCTTTGATTTTTCGGCACCCCGGGAACGAAGCAGGGTGCGCATAGGCTATCTCTCGTGGGGTTTTCACCGCCACGCAACGGCGCATCTGGCGGCCGAGCTTTTCGAGCTTCACGACCGTGGCCGATTCGAGATATATGCGTATGCGTGCGGCCCCGATGATGGGAGCGCGATACGCGCTCGCATTCGGGGCGCGTGCGAGCACTTCGTGGACGTTGCGGGCGATGCATATGCCGCCACTGCCCGGAGAATCTACGACGACGGGATCGACGTCCTTATCGATCTCACCGGCTATACGCTCGGGGCGCGCACGCAGGTTTTCGCGCTGCGTCCCGCGCCCGTCCAGGTCAACTGGCTGGGCTATCCCGGCACGATGGGAACGGAGTGCATCGACTGGATCATCGCCGATCCGTACGTCATTCCCGAGGGACAGGAACGTCACTATGCCGAGAAGGTATTCCGTCTGCCGCATTGCTATCAGATCAACGATCGCAAGCGCGAAGTGAGCAGTCGCGTCCCGACGCGCGCCGAATGCGGTCTGCCGGAGCAGGGCTTCGTCTTCTGCTGCTTCAACCAGGCATACAAGCTCCTGCCCGAGACGTTTTCGCTGTGGATGCGGGTGCTCCGCGCCGTGCCGCAAAGCGTGCTGTGGCTGGCCGAAGCCAACCGTTGGGCGGCCGGGAAACTGCGGCAGGCGGCGGCCGACGCCGCAGTCGCGCCGGAGCGGCTGGTATTTGCGCCGCGCAAACCGCTGCCGGAATACCTGGCGGCGTATCGACTGGCCGATCTGGCGCTCGATACGTTCCCCTATACCTCACACACGACGGCGAGCGATGCCTTGTGGATGGGATGTCCGCTGGTTACGCGTGTAGGCGAAACTTTCGCATCGCGCGTGGCCGGCAGCATCCTGACGAGCGCCGGGCTGGCGCAGTGCATATCGTCCACACCGGAGGACTACGAGCGCTCGATCATCGAGCTTGCCTCGTCCGCTGATCGGCTGGCCACCTTGCGGCGCGCCGTGGACGCCGCCCGCGATGCGTCTCCGCTATTCGACAGCGCGCGCTTCGTGCGGGATCTGGAAGCGGCCTACGAGCGCATGGTGGCCGAAGCGCGGAACGGTCGCGCCGCCTGACGCCGATCCGGCGCAAAGCGGCGGAATTCTCCCCAAATGCACTTGAGGCGACGTTGAAAACCGGCCCCCGAGCGTCTGCGCTGGCGGAAACCTGCCGGCGCGGACTGGCGCTCCAGCAGTCGGGCCGGCTGCGGGAAGCCGAGCAAATCTACCGGGAAATCCTGGCGGCCGAGCCGAACCACGTGGATGCCCTGCATCTGCTCGCGATCGTCATGTTGCAGACTGCGCGTCCGGAGTCGGCGGTCGAGTTGCTTCATCGACTGATAAGCATGGACTCACGCAACGGCGACGCCTATTACAACCTCGGCTATGCATTGTTCAGCACCGGACGGGTGGCAGAAGCCGTGGAAAGCTATGGAGAAGCGCTCCAGCGCAATCCGGGGGATATACGGATTCTGATCGGCAGGGCCAACGCCCAGCTGGAGCTGGGACAACCGGAGGCGGCTGTCGCCGACTGCAACGCCGCCCTGGCGATAGAACCGCAATCAGCCGAGCTATTCAACAATCTCGGCAACGCGCTCCACGCTCTGCAGCGGTACGGGGAAGCGCTGGCCAGCTTCGATCGCGCGTTGGCGCTGGCTCCCGGATACGCCCAGGCGCTCAACAACCGCGGCAACGTGCTGCGCGACCTCAGGCGCTACGACGAGGCACTTGTAAGCTACGAGAGCATATCGGGTGAGGCTCCCGAATACGCCGAAGCCCGCAATCACAGGGGTAATGTCTTGCAGGATTGCAAACGCTACGACGCAGCGCTGGCAAGCTACGACGAGGCATTGGCGATCAGACCCGACTATGTCGACGCACTGGTCAATCGGGGCAGTCTCCTCAGGGACCTCAAGCGCTACGACGAGGCACTGGCGAGCTATGACGCCGCGCTCGCCCTCGCTCCCGACTCGGCGGACGCGCTGTCGTTTCGTTTCGACCTCAAGGCCAGGTGTTGCGACTGGAGCGACTGGGACGCGCAAAGCCGCGCGCTCGCAAATCGCGCTTTGGCGGGCTTTCCCGTTCTGCCCTTTGTGATGCTGTCGGCGGTGGATTCCCCTGCAGTCCATTCGCGTGCGGCCGCGGCCTACGCTGGACGCTATCATGCGCCCGCACGCGCGCCACGGCCGCCGTCCGTACTGACCCCGCGCAAACGCCTGAGCGTCGCTTATGTCTCGGCGGACTTCCGCGCCCATCCCACGGCATACCTGGCGGCGGAACTGTTCGAGCGTCACGACCGGGGCAAGTTCGAAATCAATGCGATCTCGCTGAGCGGCTCTGACGCCAGTCCGATAAGGAAGAGACTGGAGCAAGGCTTTGATCGCTTCGTCGACGTGGCGAGCCGATCCGATGAGGAGGTCGCCGCGCTGCTGCGCGATCTCGAAGTGAACATCGCCGTCGACCTCATGGGATACACGCAGGATTGCAGACTGGGAATATTTGCCTGCCGCCCGGCGCCCCTGCAGGTCAGCTATCTCGGCTACCCGGGGACCGTGGGCGCCGACTATATCGATTACATCATCGCCGATCGCTACGTCATTCCCACGGACGCGCAGGGATGGTACGCCGAGCGGGTCGCCTATCTGCCCGATTGCTACCAGGTCACCGACTCGACGCGCGTCATGCCGGAAGCGATGCCGCAACGCTCGGAGGTAGGGTTGCCGGCACAGGGATTCGTATTCTGCTCTTTCAACAGCGTTCACAAGATTACGCCCGCCATCTTCGACGTATGGCTACGTCTGCTCCGCCGGATAGACGGCAGCGTGCTGTGGCTATATGCGGACAATCCCCGCGCCCGCGGCAATCTGATCAGGATGGCCGCAGCAAAAGGCCTCGCTGCGCAGCGCTTGGTGTTCGCGGATTTTGCCAAGTATGATCAATATTTGGCGCGGTTTCGTTTGGCCGATCTGTTTCTGGATAACCTGCCGTATAACGCTCATTCCACTGCCAGCGACGCGCTCTGGGCGGGCCTTCCGGTGCTTACCTGCTCCGGACAGTCATTCCCGGCGCGGGTTGCAGGGAGCCTGCTTAACGCCATCGGTTTGCCGGAGTTGATCACCCATTCGATGATCGAGTACGAGGACTTGGCCGTGGAGCTTGCCACGGACGGAAAGCTCCTCGCTGCCATCAAGGCCAAGCTGCGGCAAAACGCCAGGACGTGTCCGCTGTTCGACACGGCGCGTTTCTGTCGTCATCTCGAAGCGGCGTATATTACTATGTGGGAACGTCATGCACGGGGGGAGGGCCCGCAAAGCTTTGCCGTCGAGCCGGTCGTCTGAGAGGACAGGGCGCGACCGCTTGTGGCGCTCGTAGCGTTGCGTATCGGGAATAGGAGTCCCGGCTTGATTGTTGACCCAGTAAAGGATGGTCGTGACTGACCACGACGCCCTGATCGCTCAACAGATCCCACGGTTGAGGCGATATGCACGCGCGCTGACGGGAGATCGCGCTGCCGCCGACGACCTCGTGCAGGATACGCTCGAGCGCGCTCTGAGCCGGTTTCATCTCTGGCGTCGCGGAAGCGATCTCAGGGCGTGGTTGTTTACCATCATGCACAACATCTACGTGAATCAGGTGCGGTCGCTGGCGCGCCATCGGAACGAAGCGCTGGAGACGGAACCCGACGCCGAAATGCCGCGCGGGCGCGATCCGGACTGGCTGGAGCTGCGCGACCTGGCGGGTGCGCTCGCGCGCGTTCCCGACGAACAACGTACCGTGCTGCTGCTGGTGGGTCTGGAGCAATTCACTTACGACGAAGCGGCGCGGATATTGGACATCCCCATCGGGACCGTCATGTCGCGCCTGTCGCGGGGACGGGAGCGTTTGCGGGTGCTCCTCGGCAGCGAAACGCCCGTGACTTCGCTCAAGGTAGTGAAATGAAGGCGGCGAAATGAGGATCGCAGGATGAGCGGGGCGCCCGTAACCGTAGCCGACCTGCACGCCTACGTGGACGGCTTGTTGCCGCCGTCGCGCGCCGCCGAGGTCGAAGCGTATCTTGCCGAGCATCCGGAAGAGGCGGCGCGCGTCGCGGCGTATCGCGATCAAGTGCAAGGGTTGAGCCGGGAGTTCAACGCGGTTCTCGACGAGCCGGTGCCGGAGCGCCTGAGAGGGGTAACGCGCCGGCGGCCGCTCGCCCGCTATGCCGTCGTCGTGGGCTGGATCGCGCTCGGTGGAGTGATAGGCTGGCAGGTGCATGCCTACAGCACGAGCCGGCAGGCCGAAACGGCGAGTTGGGCACGCCGCGCGGCAGTCGCGCATGTCGTCTACAGCCCCGAGGTGCGCCATCCGGTCGAAGTCGGCGCCGATCAGGAAGCACATCTCGTCGCATGGCTGTCCAAGCGCCTGGGCACGCCGCTCAAGGTGCCGGGCCTCGGCAGCCTGGGCTACACGCTTGTCGGCGGGCGGCTGCTGCCCGGTGAGCGCGGGCCGGTCGCGCAATTCATGTATCAGGATGGAAAAGGCCAGCGCCTGACGCTCTACGTCCGCGTCAACGCGGACGAAAGCCGGGAGACCGCCTTCCGCTTTGCGCAGGAAAACAGCATCGGCGTGTTCTACTGGCTCGACCACAAGCTCGGTTACGCGCTGTCGGGCGAAATCGAGAAAGGCGAGCTGCTGCGCGTCGCGAACGCGATTTACAAGCAGCTCAACCCCTGATAAACGCGGACGTCCGACGACGCCGGTTTATCTGCGCGGCTTGGAACGGACGCAAGGCGCCGTTCAACCCGCGCTCACGGCTCATTCTTCACCGATCACGGATTACCGTTCACCGCTCTACGGAAGCAACTGTTCGCGCGCCATCAGGTCGGACACGGGCTCGCGCTCGCGCACCAGGTGAGCCTTCTTTCCGTCGACCACGACTTCAGCGGCGCGCGGGCGCGAGTTGTAATTGGAGCTCATGCTCATGCCGTAGGCGCCTGCCGACAGGATCGCGAGCAAGTCACCCTCATTCACCGCCAGCGCACGCGCGCGCGCAAGGAAATCTCCGCTTTCGCAGACGGGGCCGACGATTTCATAGTCCAGCGAATTTCCCCGCGACTCGGAGACCGCTGCAATCTCGTGATAGGCATCGTATAGGGCCGGGCGCAGCAGGTCGTTCATTGCGGCGTCCACCACAGCGAAATTGCGTTCGCTGCCGTGCTTGAGATACTCGACGCGCGTGAGGAGCACACCGGCGTTGCCCACCAGAGCGCGTCCCGGCTCCAGCAGCAATTTGCGCCGGCGCCGCCCCAGACGATCGAGTATCGCGCGAGCGTAGTTGAGGAACGTCGGGGGGGATTCATCGTGGTAGCGTATGCCCAGACCGCCCCCCGCATCGAGGTGGGATAGCACGATTCCTTCCCCTTCAAGCCGATCCGCCAGTTCGACGATGCGCTCGAGCGCGGCGGTTACCGGCGCCAGGTCCGTGATCTGGGAGCCGATATGGCAGCCGATGCCGGTGATCGCGAGGTGGGGAAGCGTGCGCGCCTTGCGATAGAGCGCAAGCGCCTCCTCATACGGCACGCCGAACTTGTCCTGCTTCAGGCCGGTCGCGATATACCGGTGAGTGCGGGGATCGACGTCGGGATTGACGCGCAGGCTGATCCGCGCGGTCCTGCCCGCGTCCGCGGCTACGGTTGCCAGGCGGGTGAGCTCGCTTTCCGATTCGATGTTGAAGCACAGGATGCCTGCGCCGAGCGCCCGACGCATCTCATCGACCGTCTTGCCCACCCCGGAGAACACCACTGCGCCCGGGTCGCCGCCCGCGGCGAGCACCCGTTGCAGCTCGCCTCCCGACACGATGTCGAAGCCGCTTCCCAGTCGCGCAAACAGGTTGAGCACCGCGAGGTTCGAATTGGCCTTCACGGCGTAGCAGATCAGATGGTCATGGCCTGCGAATGCCGCGTCGAAGGCCCGGTAGCTTTCCGTCAATGCCGCCCGCGAATACACGAAGCACGGCGTGCCGTAGCGCTCCGCGATCTCGCGCAAGGGAACCGCCTCCGCGTGCAGCTCTCCGCTGTGGTAGCTGAAGTGAGTCACTTGACTGCCGTCAACAGCGAACAGTGAATGGTGAACCCGGATGCCCGGGTCGATACGGAATCACAACTACCAGTCACGAGTCACGAGTCACTCCTTCACGGCACCATCGCCGGATTTCTTTGCGTCCGCCGCAGCGGGAGGCGGGGAACTGGGTTTCTGCGCTTCCGGCTTCGGCTTGGGCAGGACGAGCGGAGTCTTGTAGCCGCAGCCCGTAACCGAGAGGGCGAAGAGCATCAGGGCGATCAGCGGGCGCATATCTGATGCTCGGTCAACAGTGAATTGTGAATAGTGAACGGTGAACAGTATACCTTGAGCGGCGCGGTGTTCTTTTATCGTTCACTGTTCACCCTTCACGATTTACCGCCGAAAGCCGGTGCATCTCGGCTTCGATGCTATCCTCGACGCGGCGCTTGAGCTCGTCGGCCGTCAACGATTGCGGCGCGATCGGCTCGCCGATGCTAACCGTGACCACGCCCGGATGCTTGAGAAACGAGTTGCGGGGCCACAGCACTCCGGCATCGTGTGCCACGGGCACTACCGGCGTTGCAGTTTGCACCGCCAGCCACGCCCCGCCCGGATGATGCGCACGGCGCTCACCCACGGCCACCCTGGTGCCTTCCGGAAAAATGACCACGCAGTACCCCTGCGCGAGGCGCTCCCGCCCCTGGTCGAGCATCTGTCGCAACGCTCGCGGGCCCGAGCCACGGTTGATCGCGATCGGGGAGAGCATCGCCAATCCCCATCCAAACAGCGGCAGCCACAGCAGCTCGCGTTTGACCACCCAAACCTGTGGCGGAAAGATGATCTGGAAGGCCAGCGTTTCCCATGCCGATTGGTGCTTCGCGAGGACAATGAACGGGGGCCGCGGAATCCGCTCCGCCCCCAGCACGCGGTAGCGGATACCGCAGATCCGCTCCGCTGCCCACACGACGAGCCGCGACCAGAGCGTGATGACGCGATATCGCGTGAGCGGTTTGAACGGGAAGAGGGCCAGCGCCAGCAGGGCGAAAGGCGGGATACTGAGGAGCTCGACCAGCGCGAACAGCAAAGACCGCAGGAACACGCCGAACGTCATTTCGTTATGAATTTCACCGCGGCAGCCAGATCGGGATATATCCTTGTTCCCGGGGGCAGTCCCCCCTCGCCCTGCGTTTTCGCACCCTTGCCCGTCAGCACCAGGATCGGTTGCGCAGCGACAGCCGCCGCGGCCTGAAGATCGCGCAGCGAGTCGCCGATGGCCGGGACATCCTTGGGCAGCGTATTGAAGCGCCGGCCGATCTCCTCGAGCAGGCCGGGCTTCGGTTTACGGCAGGCGCAGTTCTCCTCCTGCGCGTGTGGGCAGTAGAACACGGCGTCGATGCGCCCGCCCGCCTGCGAGACCGCGCGGTGCATGCGGTCGTGGATGGCGTTCAACGTCGCCATATCGAAGAGCCCGCGCCCGATACCGGACTGATTGGTCGCCACCACGACGTGGTATCCCGACTGGGTGAGCTTCGCGACGGCCTCCAGGCTCCCGCGCAGCGGCTTCCACTCTTCCGGACTCTTGATGTAAGAGTCGCTGTCGTGGTTGATGACGCCGTCCCGATCCAATATCACTAGCTTCATGGTGACTGGCAGGAGCTTCTAGCCGGCATGGATTGTGTCCCGAATCGCGAGTCGCGGCCGTTCAGACGGCGAGCTTGGAGATATCGGCGACGCGGTTCATCTGTTCGCGGAGGTCCGCGAGCAGCGCAAGGCGGCTCCTCCGCAACCCGCTGTCTTCGGCCATCACCATGACGGAATCAAAGAAGGCATCGACCGGCGATTTCAGGACCGCGAAGCTCTTCAGATATCCGGCAAAATCCCCGACCTTGAGGAGCGGCGTGGCCTCCCGCGATGCCGCGGCAAGCGCCTCGAAAAGCGCGCGCTCAGCCGGCTCCCTCAATTCCTCGAATGCGACGTTCGCGAACCGCTCGCCCTTGGCTTCGGCCTGCTTGAGTATGTTCACCACGCGCTTGTTGGCGGCGGCGAGACTCTGGGCCTCGGGCAGCTTGTTGAAGGCGCGAACGGCCTCGAGCTGCCGAACGCTGTCGCTGATTCGCGCGTGCTGCTTGCTGATGACCGCATCGATCTCCAGCGCGGTGTAGCCGCGATCCTTGAGATAGCCGCTCAACCGGTCGAAGACGAACTGCTGCAGGTCGCCCTGGTTGGCGCCGGTTTTCCCATCGAAGCCGGCAAACGCTTCGTTGACCAGCTCATGGAGCGACAGCGGCAGCTCGCGCTCGATCAGTATTCGTACGACTCCGAGGGCGGCGCGACGCAATCCGTAAGGATC
>DATFWO010000306.1:0-20733 GCA_035259205.1 Burkholderiales bacterium
TAGGTCCCGGCGATCAGGAGGAAGATCGCCGCGTGATCGAGAATCTGGAATACGCGCTTCGCGCGGCACCTCGGCAACGCGTGAAAGAGCGTGGATGTGAGATACAGCAGCACCATGGTAGTCGCGAACACGCTCGCGCCCACGGTTCCCGCGGCATCGCCACGGTGATGCGCGGCTATGACGAGAACCGGGAAGGCAGCCAACGCCGCCAGCAGGCCAAGACCATGGCTAACGCTGTTCGCGATTTCCTCTCCGATGGACTGTGGCCGCTCTTCCAGCTCCAAAGGCTGCAACATCGCCGTATCTCCTGCGCGGTCTAGCGTCGTGTTGAGCGGCGCCGGCAATCGCAGCTTTCCACGCGTCCGCTCGAACTAGAGTTAGATGGCATCGCCATTAGCTTCACGACTTGAGGATGGAAGGCAACCGCGGTCCAAAGTGATCAGCGAGGTGGCGAGAACCCAGCGTGCCCTCCAGAAATAGAGAAAAGACTTTCTCATCTTCGTTCGTAAGTGCAATGCCCTCAGCGATGAGAGCTGACCTTAAACGTTCCACCATCGGCCGCCGGGCTGACAGGGGTTGAGCATCCACCGCATTCTCAAGACGCGTCGATTCGGCCTCGAGCTCAGTTCGCTCGGAATTCCAAGAGTCCGATGTGAATGATGGTTGAGTCATGCTGGTTGTGCCATCTAACATCCACGCCCGCCGGCGCACGTGCCCGCGGGCGTTGGAATTTGCACAGTAACTCCCCGCGCGTCCGAGTCGGGCGTGCTGTTAGCCAGCAGATGCGACATACGCGATGAGAAAAATGACGATCGGCGCAGCAATTGCCCCAAGTCTTCCGAACCGCAGCTCCTCACCGAGGCGGTGGAGCTTGCAGGCTGCGCCAGGAGCTTTTTTATTTGACTCTCCCAGTGGCGCTTCCGAAGCGTTCCCTCATCACTTCCTCGAACGACAGGTGCGCGGAGGTATGCGCGCCCCCGCCGCGGATCCGGTAGCTTTCCAGGCGGCCGACGGCGGCAGGCTCCTTGCCCTCGCGCAGCGCTTTCGCTTCGCCGAGCATCAGCCGGCGGAAACGGACGATCGCCACGTCGGTGGCCGTGAGGTGCTCGCGGGTGCGGTCGGCGATCAGGCCCTGGCTGTCCTGGGCGAGCGCGTCCTGCTCGGCAATGCCCTGCACGCCTGTGAAGGAGCGGTGCTTTTGGTCCTCGCGGTCGATCAAGTAATCGTTGCTTCTGTTTCTCAAGGGGACGTACCCCGGGCCGAGTTCGGCGAACTGCCCATAGCCGCCTTTCTCGAACTTCGCACGCTCGTCCACCGTGAGCGGCCGGTCGGGGTGCCAGGCATAGGTGTAGATCCAGCAGGATTCGTCCGTGATCGGCACCCAGGTGTAGCCCTGGAAGAACTCTCCGGGCATGGCCGACGGGGCGATCACGTGCGTGGGCAGCATGAACTGAGTGGCGCGCCAGTAGGAATCGCCGGGATCGGCGCGCCGCGCGCCGCCGACCACGAAGCCGACGTCGTGCTCGATGATGGTGAATTGCGGCATCGGGTCGTCGCGCAGCCAGCGCAGGCGCGATGCGTCAGCGGCGGTGGCCGGGTTCACATACGTCTCGACCGAGGGTGCCGGCATATGCAGGAACGAGAAGTGCGCGGTATCGAGCGCGCCTTCCACCGAATGCGCCCAGTTGCATTGTTGCAGGCGCTTGGAGACGAAGCGATACGACGCCGGCAGCGCGCAGATCTCGAGCTCGGGCGGCGCCTGCGGAATCCGCTCGGGCGGGCCGAGATAGGCCCAGACCATCTCGCCGGCTTCGCGGGTCGGGTATGCCTTGATCGAGATCTTGCCGTGGTAGGCGGCATCCGGCGGCACGTTGGGCATCTCGACGCATGTGCCGTCGGCGTCGTACTTCCAGCCGTGGTAAATGCAGCGCAGGCCGCCTTGCTCGTTGCGGCCGAAGAAAAGGTCGGCGCCGCGATGCGCGCACGCGGGCTCGACCAGCCCGATGCGGCCCTGCGTGTCACGGAACGCGACCAGGCACTCGCCCATTACTTGCACGCGGATCGGCGTGCAGTCAGGCTCCGGCAGCTCGCGCGACAGCGCCACCGGCAGCCAGAAGCGCCGGAAGTACTGGCCCATCGCGCTGCCTGCGCCAGTGCGCACCAGTAGCTCGTTGTCCGCGCCACTCATCATGACCGGCGAATCATAGGCTTAAAATCCTCGAAGTGATATGGCCGACTTGTGGCATCAACAGGGCGCCGGCGACCCCTGACCTTGCCGCATCCGGGTTTTTTGCCCTCGGGTTGCCAGTTGACTGCCGTTCGTGAACTGGCGCTTTCGACCCCAACCCGCCACTCAGGTTTCCCGAAACCGGTCACTCGCTTCGTTTACTCGATCACCCTGTCCGCACGAACTAGGATCGACTGCGGGATCGTGATGCCGAGCGCCTTGGCGGTCTTCATGTTGACCACGAGGTCGAATTTCGTGGGTTGCTCGATGGGCAGATCGCCGGGTTTCGCACCTTTGAAGATCTTGTCGGCATACACCGCGGCGCGCCTGAATCGCGCCAGACCGCTCGATGCATACGATATCAAGCCCCCCGCTTCCACGATCACGCTAGGGCCGTATATCGCGGGCAGCCGGTGTCTGGCCGCGTGATCGATGACGGTGTCTCGCCAGGCGGATATTACGGTGCTTGTGCTCACGATCAATGCTTGCGCCTTGCCGCGCTGCAGGACACCGAACGCACCGGGGATGTCCTGCTCCTGGCGAACCGCGGCACGGATGCACTGGATCTGAAGCTTGCCGCATTCAGACTCGAGTCTTGCGAAAATCGCGACGACGGCGGTGTTGTCCGCGGGGTAAAGAAACCCCACACGACGCAAGTTCGGAACGATCTGGCGCAGCAGGTCCAGATGCTTGATGACGAGCTCAGGGGTCTGGCTGCTGAGTCCGGTCACGTTCCCACCGGGTCGTCTCAAGCTGGCGACCAGGCCGCTCCCTACAGGATCGGGGTCCCCTATGCTTACGATGGGAACGTCGCGGGTCGCCCCGCGTGTTGCCATAGCGGACGGGTTGCTGGTCGCGACTATGAGGTCCACTTTCAGCGCAAGTAGCTCCGCTGCCAACGCTGGAAGAAGGTGATGATTACCTTTGGCTGACCGCTGCTCGATCACGTAGTCCCTGTCCTGGACGTACCCGAGCTCGCGCAATCCTGCGCGGAATGCATCGATAAGCCGCAACTCTCCTGGACTGTCCGCGTCCCATAGGAAGCCGATACGCTTGGCTCTACTCGGCGGTTGAGCGAGGACCGTCAGCGGCGCGGCGAGCGCACTTCCAACCAGCACGAGAAGCAACTGTCTGCGGACAGTCATTCAATCACCCTGTCCGCGCGCATGAGGAAGGGCTGAGGGATGGTCAGGCCGAGCGCCTTCGCAGTCTTAAGATTGACGACCAGCTCAAACTTCGTTGGTTGTTCGATCGGCAGGTCGCCGGGTTTCGCGCCCTTGAGTATGCGATCGACGTAATGGGCCGCGCGACCAAACATCCATTTGACGTCGATACCGTAGCTGACCAATGTCCCGGACTCGGTGCGCATCAGAGTAAGCCCGCCGACAAGCGGCCAGCGACGGGCCAGCGCGAGCTTAGGGATGCGAGCCGCCTCCGCGACAAAGAGTTGTGCCGGTGGTACGACTAAGGCTTGCACGCCCTGCTTGTCGAGGCGCGATACGGCAGGCTCGATCTCCTCGACGGTCGCTGCCCCTTCGAATCGCAACTCGACTTTGTGCTGTGCCGCCGAGCGTCGCGCCGCCTCCATGAACCGTGCCGTATTGGGCGATGGAGCATTGGGATTGAAGACAAGCACGCCTATCCGCTTGAGCGTCGGCACGGCGGCAACCAGCAACTCTACATACTTATGTTGAATTTCGGTCGTTTGGCTGTTCACGCCGGTGACCATGCCACCGGGACGCGCGAGACTCTTTGCGAGATCCGTCTCCACGAATCCGCTTCCGACCGCCACGATCGGCGTCGCGGGCGCAGCCTTCGCGGCGGCCCGGGTCGCGTCTAACCCCCACCCCACTATGACCGCCGGCTTTGTCGCGGCGAGCTCTTCCGCCAATGACTGCATCCGTTCAATTCGGCTTCCCGCCCAGCGTCCCTCGATCGCGAATTGCTGTCCCTCCCGGTAGCCCAGCGCGGCAAGCCCCTCCTTGAAGGCGGCGAGCACATCCGCATCGGACTCATGTGATCTGAGACTGAGCCAGCCCACGATCGCGGGCTTCTGCTTCGGCTGCGCAAGCACCTTCTCGACCCACGCGAGCGCCGGCCACCCTGCCGCAGCGGCGAGAAACGCGCGTCGCGTTCGGCCGGGCGGGGTATTCGCTCTCACTCGATCACCCGGTCCGCACGCACGAGAATCGACTGCGGGATCGTGATGCCAAGCGCCTTGGCGGTCTTCACGTTGACCACCAGATCGAATTTCGTGGGCTGCTCGATGGGCAGGTCTCCGGGCTTCGCGCCTTTGAATATCTTGTCCGCATATACCGCGGCGCGCTTGAATCGCGCCCGACCGTTCGATGCATACGAGATCAAGCCCCCCTCTTCCACGTTCACGCTCGCGAGGTACATCGCGGGCAGCCGGTGCCTGGCCGCGTGATCGATGATGGTGTCTCGCCAGGCGAGCAGTACTTGGCTTCCGCTCAGGATCAATGCTTGCGCCTTGTCGCGCTGCAGGGTGCCGAACGCACCGGGGATGTCCTGCTTCTCGCGAACCGCGATACCCATGCACTGGATCCGAAGCTTGCTGCATTCAGACTCGAGTCTTGCGAAACTTGCTGCAGCGTTGCCCGCGAGGTAGAGAAGCCCCACACGACGCAAGTCGGGAATGATCTCGCGCATCAGCTCCAGCTGCTTGATGGCGACTTCTGCGTTCTGGTTGCTGAGCCCGGTCACGTTCCCGCCGGGGTTTCGCAAGCTGGCGACCAGGCCGGTGCCTACCGGATCGGGGTCTCCTGTGATCAGGATGGGAACGTCGCGGGTGGTGCCTCGAGCCGCGATAGCGGAGGCATTGCTGGTCGCGACTATGAGGTCCACTTTCAGCGCAAGTAGCTCCGCTGCCAACGCTGGAAGCTGGCGAAGATCACCTTTGGCCGACCGCTGCTCGATCACATAGTCCCTGCCCTCGACGTAGCCGAGCTCGCGCAACCCAGCATTGAATTCAGCGACAAGCTGCATGCTTCGGCTGTCCGCGTCCCATAGGAAGCCGACACGCCTGGCTTTAACCGGCCGTTGGGCGAGCGACGCCAGCGGCGCGTCGAGCGCACTTGCACCGAGCGCGATGAGCAATCGTCTTCGGCCATTCATTCGATCACCCGATCCGCGCGCATGAGGAATGGCTGGGGAAGCGTCAGACCCAGCGCCTTCGCGTACTTCAGGTTGACCACCAGCTCGAGCTTGGTCGGCTGCTCGATCGGCAGGTCGCCGGGTTTCGCGCCCTTGAGAATGCGATCGACGTAGTGGGCCGCGCGAAGATACGGCCATTTGGGGTCGATGCCGTAAGTGAACAACGCCCCGGACTCGGTGCGCATCTGGATGGACGAACCGACGAGCGGCCAGCGATGGGCCAGCGCGAGCTTGGCAATGCGAGCCCTCTCCGCAGCAAACAGTTGTGTTGGAAATACGACCAGGGCCTGCACGCCCTGCTTGTCGAGGCGCGACACGGCGGCTTCGATCTCCTCGACGGTGTCCGCTCCTTCGAATCGCAACTCGACTTTGTGCTGCACGGCCGAGCGTCGCGCCGCTTCCATCGACTGTGCCCAAGGGGGCAAAGGGGCATTGGCATCGCGGACGAGCACGCCGATCCGCTTGAGCCCGGGCACGGCGGCTACCAGCAGCTCTACGAACTTCTCTCGAACTTCGTTCGTGACGGTGCTTACGCCGGTAACCATGCCACCGGGACGCGCGAGACTTTTCGCGAAACCCGACGCCACGAAATCGGTTGTGTTCGCTACGATCGGCGTCGCAGGCGCAGCCTTCGCGGCAGCCCGGGTCGCCTCTATACCCCACGTCACTATGACCGCTGGCTTTCTCGCGGCGAGCTCTTCCGCCACTGATTGCATCCGCTCTTTCCGGCTCTCCGCCCAGCGTCCCTCGATCGCGAATTGCTGCTCCTCCCTATAGCCCAGCGCGGCAAGCCCCTCTTTAAGGGCAGCAAGCTGATCCCCCTCGGACTCACGTGAGCCGAGACCGAGCCAGCCCACGATCGCGGGTTTCTGCTTCGGCTGCGCGAGCACCGCCTTGATCCACGCAAGTGCCGGCCACACCGCAGCGGCAGCGAGAAATGCCCGCCGCGTCGAACAGCGCCGCGCGTCTGGATCGGTCCGCCACTTGGCCACGCCATCCTCCCCGTTAGGACGTGTGTAGACGCAGTTTTTAGGACGTGTCTAGAGGCATTATAGGCGCCCGGTATTTCGCCGGCCCTGTGACTCGTCCACAACGAGAATGCGCAATATTTACATGGCATGGGCTGATCGAGCACAGCCTCGATTGAATGACCGGTTCCGGCTCGATGCCGCCCGATGCAGGCGAATGTCAGAGTTCCCAACAGCTGCCGCTAGTCAACGCCGGCATCCGACTCAGAGCAGACATTAACGTTTCGCGTTGAGCAGCGGCCGACGCGCACAGCGCGGAGGGCATCGCAAGCGCGCGCGGCGCTCGCGACGCACCTTGAGCATACTCTTCTGGCGGAAACGCGAAGAATAGATAGCGTGCTCCCCGCGGGATAGCCCTCGCTGTTGCACCTGCAAGATGGTCTACCGGCGTGGGTTACCATGCTGCCAATGGTCGGTCAGACCACTTGTAGTCGCCGGTATCGTGGCAGGCGGCACGCTGCTACCGTCGCTGCTCGCTCGCTCGCACTGTCGCTGCTTCCCCGCGCCCTGCTCGTTTCGCTCCTGTCGATGCTGCTTTCAGCCTGCGGAAGCTGGCATTACACGATTAACGCGCCGCTGGAACGCTATGACGAGAAGCACGGCTACCGTTTCAGCACGATCGAGAGCGGCACAGCCAGGAACGACATCTTCGTCGCCCTCACGTTTTCCGGCGGCGGGCTGCGTGCTGCGGCGCTGGCCTACGGCGTGCTCGAGCGGCTTGCGCAGGAACGCATCACCTGGAACGGGCGCTCGCAGCGCCTGCTCGACGAAGTCGACTCCATCAACGCAGTGTCCGGCGGGAGCATCACCGCGGCCTATTTTGCGTTGCACCGCGACGGCATCTTCGAGCATTTCGAGAAGCGCGTGCTCGAGCGCAGTCTCCAGGACGAGATCGAGTCGAAGATCTTCTCGCTGTCGGCCGTTCCGCGCCTGGTATCTCCACGCTACAGCCGCATCGACATGGTGCAGGAGCTCATGGATGATGCGTTCTTCCATGGCATGACCTTTGCGAACATCCCTCGCCGCCGCCCCTTGGTGACGATCGCCGCCTCCGACATGGTCCGGGGATCCCGCTTCGAGTTCACGCAGACCTACTTCAACCTCATCTGCTCGGACCTGGACAAGCTGCCCGTGGCACGCGCAGTCGCGGCATCTGCCGCGGTGCCCATCGTGTTCGCGCCGGTGACGCTGTGGAACTACGCCGGGAGCTGCGGGCTGCCGGCCTCGTACCTGAATACTCCCATTTCTGCGGACCCGGAGGCCGTGCTTCGGCAATCGCATCGTCTGCAGGAAATGCGGACCTACCTCGATCGGAATGCCCGTCCCTATATCCACCTGCTCGATGGCGGGCTCACTGATAATGTCGGACTCAGGGGAATCACCGAGGCGGCGGACATGATGGGCGGATTCGATGCGTTCCTGCAGCGCCTGGGAATGCCCGAGGCGAAAAAGGTGGTCGTCATCACCGTGAACGCGGAGGCCGATGGGGACCACCGCGTGGATAACAATGCGGATGTGCCGTCGATTTTCCAGGTGGCACGTGCCCTCGCAGACGTGCCGATCAACCGCTACTCCTGGGAAACACAGCTTCAGGCGCGCCGTGCCATGGAGAGCTGGCAGCGCCACGCCGATCCGCAGGAAGGACTTGAGTTCTACCTGGTAAATGCCAGCATCAGTGCCCTGGCCGATCCCGAGGAAAGAGCGTTCCTGATGTCCGTCCCGACGACGCTGCAGCTGCCGAAAGATACTACCGACCGGCTGCGGCGTGCAGCCGGCAGGCTCCTCGATGATTCCCCCGAGTACCGCAGGCTGGTCGAATCCCTGCGCTGAATCAAATTCCCGCCAACTTCGCACGGCCTCACAGCGCGAACCGTTGCAGTGCGTACTACGAATCCGTAACTCGCGGAGATAAGCATCATCCACGCGACGACCATGGCGGCAAGCGGCGTTGGAATCCCCCGTGACTCACCCAGGATGAGCCATCTTGCCGGATGAGTTCGGACCCCGATTTCCGGACAGCCGCCGTTCGCGGGAAAAACTCAACCTACCCTAAAGCTGCCGGCCGAATGCGGGCAGTCGACTGAAGTGGACGTATCTGGGGAATCCTCGGCGCGGGCGCGCAACTGATGGTTCGCGCTCTTGATCTGTGGCTGGGCGGCGCTCGCAGCCGCCCTTTAGCCTTTCGGGTCGCCGGCATCGGCACCGCGCGTGGCTGTCAGGCCGAGACGGTCACCTCGTGCCGCGTTGCGATCCCCACGAGCTTTTCCAGGTCCGGTCGGTCTGGCGTGATCTCGCGAGAGAGGTCGCCGAACATCCGCGAGGCGCCTAGCCGGCTCGTCATGGAAATCATCTCGGCGCCGCCTTTTCCAAGGCGAAACCAGTGTGTCGTGCCCGCGGGAACGTGCACGAGCGTGCCGGGCACCGTGAGGAAGCGCTTTTTCTCGACACCGAATTCGACCTCCCCCGTGATGACGTAGAAGGACTCGTCCCAGGGATGACTGTGCGGGGGTGGCCCGCAGCCTTCGGCTCCTTGCTGGAGAAAGATCTCGTAGCCCTGGGTCGCGGTCCCGCACGCCAGCACGGTGACTCGCTCGCCGACTACATTCAGGGGTTTCGGGTAGTCCTTTGGGGCAACGATGAACGGCTGGGGCTTCATGCGAATTCCTCCTTTTGGTGAGTGGTTCGAGTCGGCGCCAAATGCGGTTGACGCGCGACGGGGGCATTTAAACAATTGCAGAGGAGGAAATAAACGCCTAGACTTGCATTTTATTATTTACTTTTATAGAACAATATGTCCCTCGACGTCGTAGCGAGCATGCGGGTCTTTGCCGCAGTGGTGGAGGCCGACAGCTTCGCCGGCGCTGCGGACAAGCTCGACCTCTCGCGTGGCATGGCCACGCGCTACGTGGCTCAGCTCGAAAGGCATCTCGGGGTGCGCCTGCTCAATCGCACCACGCGCACGCTCTCGCTCACCGCGGCGGGCAGCGATTACTACCAGCGCGCGGCCCAAATACTCGCCATGGTGGAAGAAGCCGAAACCTCGGCGGCGCAGGAAGCGGCGGTTCCGCGCGGGACTCTGCGCATCACCGCGTCGAACGTTTTGAGCACCTGGTATCTGTACCGGGTGGTTGCCGATTACGTGCAGCGATACCCGGGCGTAGCTGTGGAGCTTCTGGCCAGCGAGCGGACCGTGGACCTGATCGAGGAAGGATTCGATCTTGCTATACGCGTGTCCAGGGAGATCGCGCCGGGGCTGGTTGCGCGCCGTCTGGCGCCCGTGCGGGTGGCGGCGTGTGCCGCGCCTGCCTACCTCGAAAAGCACGGTGTACCGAAGTCGCCAGAGGACCTCGCGGGCCATAATTGTCTTTTCTACTCGTACGCGAGCTACCGCAACGACTGGCGCTTCAGGCGAAAGGGCGTGGAGCGGACGGTGCGGGTCTCGGGAAACCTGCGAAGCAGCAACAGCGAAGTGCTGCTCAAGGCAGCTGTCGATGGGCTAGGCGTGATCTACGAGCCTACGTTGCTCGTGTACGAGGCACTGAGGCAGAAACGCCTGGTACGCATCCTCCCAGACTGGGAACCCGACGAGTTCTCGATGTTCGCCGTCTATCCAAGCCGAAAGTTCCTCCCGCCGAAAGTGCGCAGCTTCGTCGACTTCCTCGCGGAACGGGTGGGTCCCGAGCCGTATTGGGACCTCGACCTCAAACAGAAAAAAAGCGTACCTTCCGGTGCGCCTCGCTTCTGATCGCCAACGAGATTTTTCGCGATGTCCGATTCTGGCTGGGTACTGCCCGATGCGCGCGAACCTCAGAGTTCCCGATAGCTGCCGCTAGTCAATCCCGGCACCCGACTCTGAGCTGCTGTACGTTCAACAGAACAATCGCGCGCTATGCAATGGTGGTCAGGGTCGCCGGGATCGACCGAGCAGGTGCCTCTCGAATCTACGCCCTGCGGTTGCGCTGCACGAGCAGCATAAGCCCGGCCATCGCCAACAGCATCCATGGTGCCGGCTCCGGGGCAGCATTGGGCGTCAAGAGAAGCGTAAACGTTCTCTGGACAGCATGGTCATCGGCATCACCATCAGTAAGATTGCGCTCGTGAAGAAAGAAGTTCGTCACAATCAACCCGGTATTCGAGAGCCCGTTGTCCAACTCGATGAGGGTCGTGTTGTTGAAATTGGGGGTGGTTAGACCACCCGCGACGGATATCCCCCCAGCATTGGGGTGGAAGTGTGCCTTGAAGAGATGAGCCGCTTCACCCCCGATCTGCGATCCGAGCGTCGCAGGCACCGAGGTGTCCCCCAGGGCTATGAAGAATTCATCCCACGGTACGCCGGTGTTGTTGCCAAGGCTCAATACCAACTGGAGCCGCAGACCTGCGATGGTATCAAAGTCGCCTGCCGGCACCTCGGTTTGCTGGAACAGTATCGAGCGGGTCCCGAAATCTCCCGCGCCCCAAGTCGTGTTGATCGTCAGGGTACCCTGCTGCGAACCAACGTCCGCGGAGCTGTAGGTGACGGAGATATTGGCGTTTTTGTCGACCGAGTAGTGCGCGTTCACGCTCGTGAGATCGTTATCGACAAGGTTCATCGGGACCGCGAATGCGGGATTGCCGGCCACAAGGGCACTGGCCACTATCGCCGCGAACACCAGGAATGTTTGTCTCTGCAACATAGACACCTCCCTCGGGAAGGGCGGTTTCACATACAGCCCGGGCGACGAAGCCGAGGCGGAAGCTCCAGGAACTGCCGCGCCCGGGCGGATCGGCAGAGGCTGGAGCTCGCTAGTATATTCCTAGCCGCCCAATGCCTTGTATAGCTCGTCAACGCGCCTGGCCTCAGCCTCGGATAGGAGCGTAGCGGCGCCGCCATTGCCGGTCAGCTCGTCCACGCGCTCGATGAATTCCAGATCGTCGCCTTCCAATTCGCCCTCGTCGGCGAGGCCCTTCAACTCTCGAATCTTCTGGCTCAGGGATGCGGCCATGTGTGTCCTGATGGTGACTCGTAACTGGTGATGCGTGACTGATAGAGGGTGACTGATAGGGCGGCGTTCTCACTTCCTCCTTCATCCCTCATCCCTCGTCCCTTAGGCGGCGACCGCGTCGAACGCCGCGTTCAGATCGCGCGCCGTCTCGATGCTCTGCCATTGCTTCAGCGCCGCCGCGGTTTTCTGCGCGCCCAGCCTGCGCTCGCACAGCCGCGTGAACTTCGCTGCGAGGTCAGCGGGGGAGAGGGGATTGTCTTCATGGCCGGGCGGATTCACGATGTCGACCTCGTATGTTTTTCCGTGGCGGTCCCTGGCGTTCACGCGCATGCGAACCGTGCGCGGCATTGCCTTCTCGATTTCGTCATCGACGCGCACCTGGATCATGTTCATGAGCGGCCGGATCGCGGGATCCAGATAGGAAGCCGGGAGGAAGGCCTCCTCGGTGAGATCGCCGTGGCGCAAGGTCCACGCAAGCAGGTAAGGCAGGCTGTGATCCGCCGTCTCCTTGGTCGTCGGATCCCATTTGGCGGGCTCGCTGCCGCTCTCGTGCCACGCATGCCAGCTCGTATGGACGTCGATGCTCGCGACTTCGTGCGCGGCAACCTGGCGGCGCAGCTCGATGCCGGCCCAGACGGCCGACTGCATGGCGTGGGCGACCGGCCAGTACTTGATCTTCGCTTTCGGGATGTAGAAATGCGCGGCGCTCTTGCCGAACGGGAGTAGCTCGATCGGCCCCGAGATGAGCTCGGTCAGGCCGTGGCGGCCGGAAAACGGCGCTTCGGGTCCCGCCATCCCGGCGCGCGCGAGCTCCACGCCGAACACCGCGTTGCGCACCGCGTAGGCCGTTGCGACGCCCTTCCACATCGAGAGCTGGCCGGCGCGCGTGTTGCGCAGCGGCACGTTGGCGACGGCCGTGATCGCGATGGCGTGCCGCGCGGCCGCGCGCGTCAGACCCATCAGGTTGGCGAGGCTCGCGGCCGCGGCAACCCCGATTGCGTATCCCTGATCCCATCCGCGCTTGCGCAGCTTCGCGCTCTCTTCCAGCCGGAAGAAGGTCTCGTAGGCGACGACCGCGGCCGCGATCAGCCGCTCCCCCGAAGCGCCGATCTGCGGAGCGACGGCGAAGAGCGCGCCCGAGCAATCGCTGGGATGGCCGCCTGGGAGGAAGGTATCGTTGAAATCCAGGTTCCGTATCATGCAGGTATTCGCGAATCCCGCCGCATCGGCCGCCGCGCGGTCTTTCGATCCCACGATGCGTCCGGCGAGGGCGCCGCTCGCGGGCGCGGCGGCGAGTGCGCGGGCGATGGCGGCGGGCTCGCTGTCGTAGGCTCCGATCGCGCAGCCCAGCGCGTCGGTGAGGCGCTGCCGCGCCGCGACCACGATGCTCTCCGGCAGGTCGCGGTACGACAGCGTGGTTGAGAATTCGGTCAGGGCGTCGAGTATCGGGTCCATGGCGCGCAGGGTCATCGCTGCGCTTCATTGTAAGGACAGTTCTGCCGTGCGTGTTGCTCGTCTGCGCCGGCGCCGCGCACGGCGGGGTCTTTTCCGGCGGCCCGTGCATATCGTCACAGGCGCGACGACGCTGCGGGATTTTTCACGGATCTCCGCGGCGTGCGTGAAAAAGTCCCCGGCTTCGGGCTCGATCAATGTGCGGCAGTGTGATGAAAAATACCGGAATACGGCTCGAGTAGTCCTCATGGCATATGGTCGATCCCCGTTGCCGCGGGTATCGTTGGCGTTCAAGAAATGTGTCCCGAAATCCCGAGCGGGACTATCCAGCGGAAACTCCGGAAGCGGAAAAAATCGAAACGGGCGCTCCGATCTTTGGGTGCATAGGAGGAGAAGCGCGATGCGTGCGATTTTTGTCAGCTATCGAAGGGAGGACACGGAAGGCCATGCCGGCCGGCTTTTCGGTGACCTCACCGAGCGGTTCGGAAAAGATGTCGTGTTCATGGATGTGGCGGGCATCGAGCCGGGCCGCGACTTTCGCCGCGTCATCGAGCAGCAGGTGGCCTCGTGCGGCGTGCTGCTTGCGGTCATCGGCAAGAGCTGGCTCACGGCGGCCGACGAGCAGGGACGGCGGCGGCTCGACGATCCGATCGATTTCGTCCGCCTCGAAACCGCCAGCGCGCTGAAGCGCGACATTCCGGTGATTCCGGTGCTGGTGCAGGGAGCGCGCATCCCGCGCCCGGAGCAGTTGCCCGAGGACCTCAGGGAATTGGCCTATCGCAACAGCGTCGAGCTCACCCACGCGCGCTGGGAATCCGATGTCGAGCTGTTGATCAAGGCGCTGCAGCCGCACGTGGGCGCGCCAGCCGAAAGCGCGTGGACGCCGCCTCCCTTGGACACGAAACGACTGAAGAGATGGTGGCACAAGGCCGCGGTGGCTGCGGGATTGGTAGTCCTGCTCATATCCGGCAGCGTTCTCGTGTCCGACAAGTCCGGAAGACCGCCCGAGATCATGGCTGAAGCCGAGAAGCCGGCACCCGACCCCAAGGAATCGGTAGCTGCGGTCGCCAAGGTCGATCCGGCACCGGAAAAAAATGCGGCGGAGCCGATCGCCGAGGACAAGCCGGAACCCGCCAGGAAGGTTGCGCGAGCGGAACCGGAGAGATACAAAGTCACGACCGAACAAACCGCGGCGGAACCGATCGCCGAGGACAAGCCCGAGCCCGCCAGGAAGGTTGCGCGAGCGGAACCGGAGAAATACAAAGTCACGACGGAACGAATCGCCCGCGAACGCACCGTCGATTCGACCCCGCAGATCGCTGGCCTCTGGCGCGACGAGGGTTACCCGAATAACGGTTCCCAGGTCACCCAGGACGGCAACAACTTCCGCTTCACGCACTGGGGCGTGCTTCCCAATGGCGTTCGCTTCGAGTCGTCGGGGAGCGGCACGATCAGCGGGCAGCGCTACACGAGCCGCTACAACGCGAGATACCAGTCGGGCGATACCTCGTGGGGAAACTGCTCTGGCGTCGTATCCTCCGATGCACGGCGCATAGAGACTAGCTGCACCGATTCGCTGCTCGGGGGCTTTTCCGTCGCCGGCGTTCGTCAATAAGCCCGATCGCCCCGTGTCCGTCGCCCATTTGTAGGTCTGGTAATCCAACGTCATAATAGCGCCTGAACCGGCCCGGAGAGTGCCGGCCAGGGAGGCCTGCTGTGGCTGACAAGACCCTCTACGATATCCTCGAGGTAAGCACGACTGCGTCGCCTGAAAGCATACGAGCCGCTTACGAGCGGCTATCCGCCAAGCCCGAACCAGGCCGTCCTGAAAACGAGACGGATGCCGCTGCAAAGATGCAGCAGGACGCCGTAAAGGAAGCTTTTCTGACGCTGGGCAATCCCGAAAAGCGCAAGCTGTACGACCTCAAGCTCGCTCGCGCGCGCAACGCATTGCAGAACGTGGAGGTGACGGAGCCGTTCTGGACGCTGCCCCGGATGATTGTTGCGGCGGTCGTGCTGCTCGTAGTGTCCGGCTTCTACTACAGCCACCAGAAAGAGCAGCAACGCCTGGCCAGGCTGGAAGCGGAGAAGGCCATCGCGGCGGCCAAGGCGAAAGAAGCGGAGGAAAAGGCGAAATCCGACGCGGCCGAGGCGCAGCGCGAGCTTCAGCTCAAGCGAAAGCAGCAGCTCGTGGAGGATCAGCAGCGCCGGGAGCGCGACAGGGATCTCAGCCGGTTCGATGCGCAGCAGCGCGCACAGAGCGCCCAGGCCCAGGCTGCGTTCGAACGGGAGCGCCAGCAGAAAGAAGCGGCCGTGCGTCGCGAGGAAAGCCAGAAGCGCGTCGAGGAGCAACGGGGCCAGCTTGCCGCGCAACAGCAGGCGGCGCGAGACCGGGCCGAGCTCTGCCGCATCGAGCGCGAACGCTACGGAAAAGCGATATCATGCTGACGATGGCTTCGAGGGTACGGATGCGAGCGCCCGCCGCCTGGCTAGTGCTGGCTGCGCTGCTGGTTTGTGGTGACGCCAGCGCTCAAGAGCGAAAGGCGTACAAGTACGTAGACGAGAAGGGCAACGTCGTCTACTCCCAGACCCCGCCGGCGGGAAAGGATGCAAAGCAAATCAACATAGCTCCGGCAAGCAGCAGCCGCGGCGGTTCCACTTCGCTCAACCCGTATGACGATCCACGCACCTACTCGGGAGACCAGCAGCGGGGTGCATACGAGCAAAGAGCGCAGGAGCAACAGAAGAAGCTCGACGAAGCAAAGCAGAAGAAACTTGCGGAGCTCGAGGCGGAATGCAACCGAAACCGCGGCTCTGACTGCAAGAACCCCGAGACGCTGCGGCTAATTGAATCAAACCGTATTCCCCGGAGCAGATACTGAGCCCCGTCCCACGGGGTAAGCGTCAACAGCTTCAACGCCCGGGACTCGAAGGCTGCGCGAAGTAGCGTCAACAGCCTCAACGCCAAGGCGCAAAGGACGCCAGGTATCAATTCGCGGGCTGTTGACTCCACGCCGGGAAAAGACCGAATTGCAGTCGCCTTTTAGGTTTCTGTCTCTTGTTAGCCATCACAAATGCGCTTCGTTGAGGCGGGCGTATACTGTATAGGATGAGCGCGATTGACATTGCCAAACTGAGTCCCGAAGAGCGTCTGGAGCTGCTGGAGCAGCTTTGGGACAGCCTGTCGGAGAACCCGGAGGCTATTCCGTTGACTGAGGCGCAACAGGAAGAACTGGACCGGCGCCTCGACGATCTGGATCGCGAGGGTCCGGTCGGCATTCCGTGGAATGAAGTGCTGACCCGCATCCGCAGCCGGCGCCTCTGATGCAGATCGTAGTCCGCCCGGCTGCAGCGGCGGACATCGACGACGCGTTTCTGTGGTACGAGGGGCAGCGCGCCGGTCTGGGACATGAGTTTCTTGCGGCCGCGCAGACCTCAATCGATGCGATCACCGAGCATCCGCTCAGGTATCAGATTATCCGTCGAGACACGAGGCGGATCCTTTTCCGTCGTTTCCCCTACGCCATTTACTACCGGGTGTACGACGATATCGTCGTTATTGTCGCGTGCATGCACGGACGGCGCAGCCCGAGGCGATGGCAATCGCGAACGTGACGGCTAACAGCACGCCGCACACCTGCGCGGCATCGTCTGTGCGAATTCATCTTTCACCGGTGCGCGAGCCGGTGCACAGTTAGGCGCAGACATGAAGGGCAGCGATTTGCTCGAGCGGTTGAGGGTCTTGGAAACCGACCTGCATCGTCTCGAGACCCGGCAGGACAGGAGCCGCCTCGCGATTGTTGCATCCTGACTTCGTGGAGTTTGGCCGCTCTGGGCGTCGTTATAGTCGAAGTGAGATTCTCGCCGAATTCTCCGGCCCCGGTGCCGCGTTGGAGGCTGTTCACGTCGAGCAGTTCGAGCTTGCGGAACTCGGTCGCGGAGCCGCGCTACTAACGTATTTGTCGGCGCACAAGAGTCCGACGGGCGAGTTGTATCGGCGTACTCTCAGGTCGTCGCTGTGGCTGGAAACCGAGACAGGCTGGCAGATGCGCTTTCATCAAGGCACGCCGGCAGATGCAGTGCCAGGCGCCTGACAAGCGCAAGCAGCGAACGCGACGTGGATAACGTGCCATTCCACAAACGGCATCAGTGCGTCACTGATGCGCGGCGTTAGATTGCACGAGGCTGCTGCAGCCCGCGAGCTGGTGAAGGAGCCGGGAAGAGAGAGATACCATGAGGATGATGTTTCCGGGAGAGTCAGCTGAGTACCGAGCGGCGCGCGATCGTCTGCTCGAGCAGGAGATCGGACTGCGCCGGGCGACGGAGGCGGTGGCCGCCGCCAGGCGCAGGCTGCCGCCGGGCGGTGTCGTCCCAGAGGACTACGTTTTCCACGGCAGCGGGGTGGACGGCGTCCCGACCGCCGTGCGGCTGTCGGAGCTCTTCGCGCACGGCAAGGACTCACTCGCGATCTACAGTTTCATGTTTCCGCGCGATCAGGGCGACCTGCGCCCTGGGCCCGCGAGCGGCGAAACAGCACGCCTTAAGCTCGACGAGAGTCCATGCCCGTCATGCGTTGCGCTCCTCGACCAGCTCGACGGCGCCGCGGAGCACCTGAGCCCGCTCGTCAACTTCGCAGTGGTCGCGAAGTCTCCGCTGCCGCGCATCCTCACCTTCGCGAAGGAGCGTGGCTGGCGGCGCCTACGGCTCATTTCGTCAGCCGGCAACAACTACAACCGCGACTACCTCGCGGAGACCGTGGATGGCGCACAGAGGCCGATGCTGAACGTGTTCCGCCGCGACGGCGATGCGATCCGCCACTTCTGGGGCTCGGAGCTCCTCTACGCGCCAACCGATGCCGGGCAGGATCCCCGTCACGTTGGCACCCTTGAACCCGTCTGGAACCTGCTCGACCTCACACCGGAAGGCCGGCCGGTCGACTGGGACGAGCAACTGAGTTACTCACGCTGCGACGCCGGCCGCTAGCCGTTCGAACGGAACCATGCACGAGTGAGACTTGAGTGCGAAAAGAGCGTAATCCGCGACTGGGCGCAAAGTGACAAGGCTGCCCTGGTTCGCTTCGCCAACAACCGCAACGTCTGGCGCAACCTGGCGCACGTATTTCCGCATCCCTATACGGATGCCGACGCTGATTGGTGGTTTTCTTTCCTCGCCGGGATGCCGGAACCCACATCCTGGGCCATCGAGGTTGATGGCCTGGCGGTCGGGGGCATCGGTGTCACATTGAGGGAGGGCATCTACCTCAAATCCGCAGAGTTCGGTTATTGGTTGGGTGAGCCCTATTGGGGCCGCGGAATCATGACCGAGGCGGTGAGGGCAGTCTCGCCCTACGCAATGCGTCGTTTTGGCCTGATCCGTCTGGACGCGCCTGTCTTCGAGTGGAACCCGGCGTCAATGCGGGTGCTCGAGAAGTGTGGTTTCGTTCGAGAAGCCGTGCTTCGAGCCAGCGCTGTGAAAGACGGGCAGGTTATTGATCGGGTGCTTTATGCGCTCGTCGACCGAACGGCCGGCTAGCAGCGCTGCCCACCGGAGCCGTCGATCATCGCGCCTCTCATCCAGGACGATGGTTGGCTGATCAACTCTTCGAGAAACCCGGAGCAGCTCAAGCTGACCCAAGCAACGGATGTTCTGATCCCTTCCTAAGCGCCGGAATCGTGGCCGAGCGCTGAGATCAGGCGCTCGACGGCCTTGCGGATTGCCTGAAGTCCTCCGGCCTCGGCGATGCGGCGAGCCTCCGGGTCGCTGATATTTCTCGCTATCACCTGGACGGCGAGTCCAACGAGGACGTCGCGCTGTGCGGGGTCGAGCCTCCGGAACGGTCCTGCAGGGTCGACTGGCGGCCCTTTCGGATAGATCAGGCGTCCGCCCGGAGCCAGCAAGCCCAATCCACCTCCGCCCAGGAGGATCACCTGAACCAGCCACTCCAGATCGTCAAAGGGGTTCTGGTCCTGGCGCCTTTCGTAGACCGGCTTCAGCAGGAAGGACCGCGGCAGATCCACTCCGTACTTTCCAGTCACCGCGATTTGACTCTTGGCGTTGATGGCAACGGCATCCGTGATGGAAAAACCATTGGGGAGCGGGTACACCCACTTGGTGAGTGTTTGCATCGGCTCTCCCGCTGGCCAGCTCACGCCGGAATACCCTGCCTGCTCCGCACCACCCCAATTCGTTCCGACTACGTGGTTGTACTTGTTGATAGCCCAGGCAGCCGTGTAGGGAGGGCTGATTGCGATGGACGCCTTTGTGTCGTGGTCGTACTGGAAGGCGTAGTGCGATGGAACCTCGTGTCCCACCACGATGTCGGCGTCGTTGATATCGAGAGGATCGTCCTGCAAGACACGAAGCGGCTCTCCATAAATATTGGTGAGCTGGTTGATCGTACCGTCATAGAGGAAGCAGACGGTATAGGGGGAACCTTGTACGTAAGTGTCGAGCCATCCAACGACGTGCCCCTGCGCGTTGATCGCCTTGGCGCAACTGCTCACGTTGTCCGCCGTCAGGTATTGAACGAATTTCGGCTGGTCGGGGCCCGACTTGGTGTTAAACCGGAAAGCCCGGCCGCCCGCCCTGCCCACGACGACCCCGGCGTCGTTGACGTCATGGGCCTCGCTGGTGCCGGTGTTGAGGATCGCGTGCAGGTCTACGTAAACCCCGTCTATCCACATCACGGCGTAGCGAAAGTTGTTGGCTTCACGGAAGCCCACGATCAACTCGGGCTTGCCGTTGTTGATGCCGCACGCCTCGTACCTTTCGGCGACGCCCTCGCCGACCGGTGTCGCGACTACAGGACTGGGTAGCGCGTGGAGACTTCCATCGTAACGCATCGCGCGGTGGGCAAACCGGCCGACCACGACGCCCGCGTTATTGATCGCTCTCGCCTCGGGCCGGTCGCCGCTCAAAGTACCCAAATCGACTACTGAGTAGATGTTCATCGTCCAGCCTCCTTGACAGGAGCCGGTCAAGTCATCGCGGCTGCATCTTCCGACGTTCGCTTTGTCGCGATGGGGATGACCAGCCCGTTTGCGCCGCCGCAGTAATAAAAACTTCGGTGCGAACCCTCGCGGGCCCGCACCGAATGCGTGCTTACTCGTTCAACGCTGCGTGCCTGCAACTCGGGCGCGGTCCGTCGCGAACCGGTCGGAATAGGTCGACCGGGTCGGCAGGCTCACCCCTGCATCGCTGTCCACAGCCTCTGCGAAACCATAGAGCTGAACGGCTTCGCCCGCATGCTTGTCGGCGTAGGTCGGCATGTTGGGGAAGTTGCGCGCCACATCCGCGTTCGGCAGCGACGGGAAACCATAGAGCCGGGAGGATTCGGCCGCATGCCGGTCGGCCCAGGTCGAGTGAACCGGCAGGGTGCCACCCGGATCCGTGTCGTCCAGGTTCCACCCGGACCATACCGCCGGCGCAACAGAAACGAGAGCAGCAAGAGCCAAGCCTTGAATGATGCGTTTCATCGTAAGTCTCCTTTCGATATCGTGTAAATGCGCCTGTGCCGTCCTTTATTGCCAGGCTCGTCGAAGCGGCGCATCTCAGCTTGGCCGGCCCTCATCTTTCGTCGCGTTAGCGACATTCGATGGGCACATCGTATTGAGGAAAAAGCGCACGCAAAACTAGCTGGAATGCCTAAGACCGAGGTCTATCGGCGTGCATGGCCTAAGCCGTGCCGGTGCAGGAACATGTCATAAAGTTCCCTGCTGCCGTCGCCTTAAGAGGGGGCTCCGATTTTTCAGACGGTTGGGTAGGTGTAATTCTGCTCTAATGGGCGCAAGCCCGGATAGGAGCAGAATCAATGAAACGTCCTCGCCGCAAGCACTCCGCTGACTTCAAAGCCAAGGTAGCCTTGGCTGCC